>DAIMIK010000001.1:0-65509 GCA_036722795.1 Acidimicrobiales bacterium
TCCACCCCGTCGTCGAGCTCGACCCCCACCACGAGTAGCGGGTCGTCAGCCAGTGGGAGCACGACCCCGCGGCAGTTCCCCGGCGCGTCCGGCACGATCGCCGCCATCAACGGAACGTCCCTGGAGGTCCAGAACCCCACAACCGGTCAGGTCACTGTCAACTACACGTCGACCACCACCTTCCGCCAGACGGTGACCGCCCCTGCCTCCGAAGTGACCGTGGGCTCGTGCATCTCGGCATTCGGAAAGCCGACCTCCGGCTCCTCTTCGGGCAAGAGCGCCTTCGGCAACCCGGTGACGGCGACGACGGTGTCCGTCTCGCAGCCGGTCTCGGGTACCTGCTCGGGCGGATTCGGCGGCAGGGCCGGGGGAGCCACACCCGGTGGGGGAGGCGGGTTCACCCCGGGTACCGGTACCCGGCCGGCAGGTGCCAGCCGGTTCGGCAACGGTCAGTTCGGGGCCGCATCCGGAGTGGTGACTGCGGTCAACGGTTCGGCGGTGACCATCAACGAGACCAACCCGACCACCAAGGCGGCGTCCAGCGTGGCCGTCACTCTGACATCCACGACGACCTTCACCACGACCGGTACGGCGTCCTCGACCGACCTGGCGGTGGGCAAGTGCGCTCGCGCCAACGGCAGTGCAGACACCACGGGGGCCATCACTGCGCAGTCGATCACCATCTCCACGCCAGGCCCCAATGGATGCACCAGCGGGTTCGGCGGATTCCGAGGTGGCGCCGGCGGGACCGGCGCCGGGGGTGCCGGAGCCAGTGCCTGACCTGGCCGGGTCGGTCGCCGTCCCACCGGTCGTGGGAGAGGACGGAGGAGTCGCGTCGGGCGCCGACGGTGGTGTGAGCCGGGCCGGCCCCGGCATCCACCACCGGCCGGGATGGTTCTCGCCGTCCCGCCTCGTCATCGTCATCGTCCTGGTGGCGGCGTCCGTGACCGCCTGGCTTCTCACCCGCCCTTCCGCTCCTGCCTATCGGACGGCCGTCGTGGGAACGGGCACGGCAGTGGCGTCGCTGAACTCGGTGGGGACGATCGCCCCCGTCAATCAGGCAAGCCTCGACTTCAACGTGTCGGGGACGGTCGGTGCGGTCGATGTCGCGGTGGGTCAGCAGGTGTCGGCCGGCGAGGTGGTCGCGTCGCTCGAGTCCACACCGCTCGAGAACAGTGTCGTGACAGCCCAGGCGAGCCTGGCCTCCGCGCAGGCCACTTTGGCGGGCGACGAGGCGAGCCAGGCTGCGGCGGCGACCACCGCGTCGGCGACTCCGTCGACCACCACCACCACCACGTCGACGACGGTGCCCTCCACGGGAACGGGGTCATCGGGCCAGGGCAATCAGGAGATCGCCAAGTTGCAGGCAACCCTGGTGGCTGATCAGAAGCTGCTAGACGGTGATTCGGCTGCGGCGAGCGGTGCCCTGACGGAGGCCGCCACCGTGTGCAACTCCCCGGCGCCGACGGCCGCCGCACAGCCCGGCTTCACTCCGCCGCCCCCGGGCGCGCCCACGACCACGACCACCGTGCCCGGTGGATCGGGGACGCCCCCGTCCTGCTCGCAGGCGCTGAGCCTGGCATCCGCGGCCCAGGCGAAGGTCTCCGCCGACGTCAAGACGGTGAATCAGGATCTGTCGGCGCTCACTTCCGCGCTGGGGCCGTCGGGGTCCGGTTCCGCATCGGGCTCCGCTGGATCGGGCAGTTGGACCGGAGGTGCGGGTTCGGGCACCTCGTCGTCCTCCGGAGGGGCGAAGGGCACGTCGGTCGGATCGGGCACCACGTCTCCGGCCGTAGCCGCTGCGGGCTCCGGTGCGACCGGTGGGAGCGCTGTGGCGGGCACTGGGTCGACGAGTTCCAAGGCCAGGGTGGTGACCCCCCAGAAGCTGGACCTCGACCAGGCATCCATCGATGTCGCCCAGGCCGATCTGACCAACGCGCAACAGGCCGTCGGCGCGGCCACTCTCGTCAGCACGATCTCGGGGACCGTCGGCTCGGTGACCATCACTCCGGGGACGACGGTGACGGCGGGAGCGACCACCAGCACGCCACAGGTCGTGGTGATCGGCTCGGGCTCCTCCTACCAGGCGGCGACCACCGTCCCTGTGGCCAAGATCGGCCAGGTCGCCGTAGGGCAGCAGGTGCTCGTCACCCCGGACTCCACCGGCACCGTGCTGAACGGGACCGTGACGGCCATCGGGGTGTTGGCAACGTCCGGGTCGACGTCGACGGTGTATCCGGTCACGGTGACCCTCGAGGCGTCGAGCCTCGGTCTCTACTCCGGTGCGGAGGCCCAACTCGCGATCGTCACCGGGAGGGCGGTCGGAGCCACGACCGTTCCCACGTCGGCCGTTCGGACCGTCGGTTCGCAGCACGTGGTGACGGTGGTCGACGGTGCCACGACCAAAGCGGTCCGGGTCACGCTCGGAACGGTGGGCACCCTCCTGACCCAAGTGACCTCGGGGGTGAAGACGGGGCAGCTGGTCACCCTGGCCAGCCTGGACGAACCGGTACCCTCCTCGTCGACCACCAGCACCCGGACCGGCCTGGGCGGCTTCGGTGGGACGGGCGGAGCAGGTGGGACGGGAGGCTTCGGCGGCGGCGCGGGCAGCTTCCGGAGTGGCGCCCTCGGCGGGTGATCACTCGGCCCCGTGGGGTGAAGAGGGCGGGGACCGCCCCGCCCGGCGGCGGGCCGCCGGGCTGCGGGCGGCTTGTCCTCGGCGCCGGTCGGGTGCAGAGTACGGAGGGGACACCGACCCGCCACTCCTTCGGCCACGCCGGCATGCCTCCCACCGGCACAGGACACGACCCCCGGGGGTGGCAGAGACGAGCGACCATGACCGACCGACCGATCGGGCCGGCGAGCATCACCATCACCGAGAACGGCCCGTACCTGGCCACCGGGGGCCTGCCGGTGGTCCGGCGTCGCATGGTGGCGTCGGAGCATGGGGAGCCCATGACCTGGGAGACCACAAGTGCTGTGGACGCCCCTGATGCGGTGGCGCTGTGCCGGTGCGGGCAATCGGACGACAAGCCGTTCTGCGATGGATCGCACGTGGCGGCCGGCTTCGACGGGACGGAGACAGCGGAGGCTTCGACGTACGACCAGCGTCAGACGACCTACCCGGCCACCGGAATCGTGATGAGGGACGATCGCTCGATCTGCCAGCATGCGGGCTTCTGCGGCAATCGGATCACCAATGTGTGGAAGATGGTCCGTGGCGACGACACGGAGGACACGGTGACGCGGGCCCACCTGATGGCCATGATCGAACGATGCCCGTCGGGTGCGCTGACCTTCCGATTGGCCGAGGGCGGGGCCGACATCGAACCGGAGCTCCGGTCGGAGATCGGCGTGGTCGACGACGGGCCACTGTTCGTCACCGGAGGGGTACCCGTGCGCCGGGCGGATGGGCAGGAGATGGAAGCCCGGAACCGGATGACGCTGTGCCGGTGCGGGGGATCGGGCAACAAGCCGTTCTGTGACGGCTCGCACAAGGAGAATGGATTCGCGGACTCCTGACCGTGGACCCCACCCCGGGACGGCCGACGGGGGTGGTCGCCCGGCGGGGCACGATCCGCGTCCGTGCGCCGGGATCGGTCGACCACCTGCACCCCCGAGCACCGTGGACGGTAGCGTTCCCACCGTGATCGACGACCCGCTGGTGGCCGAAGCAGTGCATGACACCGGTATCCGACGGCTCCAGCATGCCTACGCCGACGTCGTCAATCGCCGGGCATGGCCCGAGCTGGAGCGGCTGTTCCTCAACGACGCCCCCGTCGTCATCGACCGGCATGCCGGCGAGCCGCTCCGACTTGTCGGAGCACTGGCGCTCGGCGAGTTCATCGGGTCGTCCATCGAGCAGTTCGAGTTCTTCGAGTTCGTCGTCCTCAACGCCCACATCGCCTTCCCCCAGGGGGCGGAGGCCGGCACCGCCGTGTGCCGCCTCTTCATGTGCGAGATCCGCCAGCACCAGGCCAGCGGTCGGTGGACGAACGCGTATGGCCTCTACCACGACCGCTATGCGTTTACCGCGAGTCGCTGGTGGTTCGCCGAACGGAGGTACCACTCCCTGGCCCGCCACGGGAACGAACTGGAGGTCTTCCCGTTTCCCCGTCAACCGGGCATCGAGGTGCCGGGGATGGGACCGACGGGCGATCGCTAGGCCATCCCCGGCCGGCGGGTCCCCGGGGCCGGGCACTGCATCATCGACGGAGGCCCGCCGTCATGGGAGCATCGTGGCCATGCCGCTCCTCTTGGTCCGCCATGCCAACGCCGGGCGCCGAAGCGCCTACACGGGCGACGACCGCGTGCGCCCGCTGTCCTCGAGGGGGCTGGCCCAGGCTGATGGGCTGGTGCCCCTGTTGAAGGGCTATCGGCCCCGGCGGATCCTGAGCAGTCCCTACGTCCGCTGCTGCGAGACGGTGCGCCCCCTGTCCGAGGCCCTGGCCCTGCCCGTCGAGACCGTGGACGCGTTGGCCGAAGGACACGGGTCCGAGACGCTGCGACTGATGGACCGGATGGCCGGCGAGTCGGCGGTCCTGTGCACCCACGGGGACGTCGCCCTCGAGGTGCTGGACGCCCTCGCCGGGCAGCGACCGGCAAAGGTGCGTCAGTCGCTTCGGCTCCAGAAGGGCGAGGTGTGGGTGGTCCAGTCGGCGGGCACCTCGCTCTCCATCGTCGAGCACCTCCCGCAGGTGGCCGGCAGGGACCGGTAGCCGGCGCCGGGCCACCGGCCGCCGCTCGGGGCACCGGCCGCTACGCTCAGGGCGCGATGAACGACCAGAACCGGTTCGACCCGGGCTCCGTCGGCACGTTCCGGGTGCTCGACCGATCGTTCGACCGTGCATCGAGGACGCTCTCGCTCGGGTACGCCCTCGACGATGTCGTTTCGTTCACCGAGACCATCACCTTCGAGACGCCGCCCGGTGCCGAGGGGGGTACCGACGCCACAGGATTCGATCGGGCGCTCTTGCATCTCCACATTGCTGCCGGGACCAGCTACTACAAGGCTGCCGCCCCCCCGGTGATCCTGCTGGAGCACGAAGGGCTGACCGCCGCAGAGCAGGAGTTCCATCGGAGCCTCTACGACCACGGGCTCCGGGAGTTCGCGGTGGCGAACGGCCTCCCCGTGCCCCGTGCGGTGGAGATCGAGCAGCGCTCGACCGCCGTCGAGCCGCCCCGGCCGACGGACCCCCGGCGACCCGGGGGCCTGCTGGTCCCGATCGGGGGTGGCAAGGACTCGATGGTGCTCATCGAGGCGGTACGGGACCTGGCCCCCAGGCTGTTCGCGGTCAATCCCCATCCCCTGGTGCTCGAACTGGCCCGCCAGACCGGGCTCGAGCTCATCGTCGTCCGCCGCCGGCTCTCCCCGGAGTTGGCCGCACTCAACCGTGCCGGTGCCCTCAACGGCCATGTCCCGATCACCGCCATCGTGTCCCTCGTCGCGGTAGCCGGGAGCTTCCTCTACGGGTACGACACCATCGCCATGGCCGTCGAGCGCTCTGCCAGCGAGGAGACGGTGGTGGTGGGCGGTGTGCCGGTCAACCACCAGTACTCGAAGAGCCTCGACTTCGAGCACCTGCTGCAAGGCCTGATCGCCGGGACCATCGACCCCGGCCTGATCTATGGTTCGGCCCTGCGGCCCTACTCCGAGCTGGCCATCGCCCGTACCTTCGCCGGGCTCACCGGGTATCACGCCACCTTCTGCAGCTGCAACACCGTGTTCCGCCAGTCGGCGGGAGCCGACGACGGGTGGTGCGGGGACTGCCCGAAATGCCGCTTCGTGGCACTGATGCTGGCGCCGTTCCTGAGCCCCGAGGCGGTGACGGCGATCATCGGCCGCGATCTGTTCGCCGATCCCCTCCAGGTGGCCGGGTTTGCCGCCCTCATGAGCGACCGGGACAAGCCGTTCGAGTGCGTCGGGGAGCGGCGGGAGTCGGCCGCGGCCATGAGGGTCCTGAACGGGCTGCCACCGTGGAGGGAGACGGTGGTCGTGTCCTCGCTGGGCCGGGTGGCTGCGGACATGGTGTCGGACCGGGAGGTCACCGCCTTGTTGACCCCCGACTCGGCACTGGCGTTCCCGGACCCGGAGGTGGCGGCCGCGGTGGGTCGCCTGTTGACGGCGACGCCGTGACCCTCGACGAGCTGGTCACCTGTCGGGTGGCGGTCTGGGGCCTCGGGCAGGAGGGCCTGGCCATGGTCGCACTCCTCCGAGACCGAGGGGTGGAGCCGGTGCTGATCGACGACCATCCGGAGATCGCCACCGACCGGGTGGCCCGCCGGCCGGCCGGCCCGGCGGACGTGGTCACCCCCGCCTCGATGCGGTGGGCCGATGTGGACGTGGTGGTCCGTTCCCCGGGGGTGAGCCGGTATCGCCCGGAACTGCTGGGCGCCGAGGGATCCGGCGTGTCGGTGACCACGGCCATGGCCCTCTGGCTCGAGGACTTCGCCGACGCCCGGGTGGTGGCCATCACCGGCACCAAGGGGAAGAGCACCACCGCTGCGCTCATCGCGGCGATCCTCGGGCACGACGGATCGGAGGTGGCCCTGTGCGGCAACATCGGGGTCCCGGTCACCGAGATGTACGGCCGGCCCCCGGCCGACGCCTACGTCGTCGAGGTCTCCTCGTACCAGGCGGCCGACGTCACGGTCACCCCCGGGGTGTGCGTGCTGACCAGTCTGGCTGCCGATCATCTCGACTGGCACGGCGGTGAGGAGTCGTACTACCGCGACAAGCTGCGGTTGCTCGAGGCCGGTCCCCCGGGGGAGCTGGCGGTGAGCGCGGCGAGCCCTGAGGCGCTGAAGCGCACGGAAGGCCATCCCCACCGTACGCTCTACGGCCCCGCCGGCCGGGTGCGGCTGGCTCCGTCCGGAATGGTGGAGCTCGACGGCGAGCCGTTGGTCGAAGCCGGGATGCTGCGCACGCCGGGCCGCCACAATGTGTGGAATCTGTGCGGTGCGATCACGGCCACGTTGCTGCTGGACGGGCATGCCCCGTCCACATGGGCGGTGGCGGCGGCCGTGGACGGGTTCGCCGGGCTGCCCTCGCGCTGTCATACCATCGGTGAGCGCCACGGGCTCACCTTCGTCGATGACGCCCTGGCATCGAATCCGTTCGCTGCGGCGGCCTCGGTCGACGCCTACCCCGGCCGTGAGCTGACGGTGATCCTGGGTGGCGCCGACCGTGGCGTGGACCCTGCAGTGCTGGTGGATGCGCTGGTCGACCGGATACCGGCTCCCCGGGTGATCGTCCTCCCCCCGGACTCGCGACGGCTGGTCGACGCCATCACCTCCGCCGCTGGTGGGGGCCGACCCACGGCGACGGTGCACACGGCAGAGGATCTCGACGCCGCGGTGCGGGCGGCGGCGGCGTCGACCCCGGTCGGGGGAGTGGTGCTCTTCTCCCCCGGTGCCCCCACTCCCGAGGGTGGGGGGGGATTCGGCGAGCGCAGCCGCCAGTTCGCGGAAGCCGCCGGGCTGGCCGGCCCGGAGCGTCGCCCGCGCCCCGACGCATCGGGGGTGGGTTGACAGCGGCCGGGAGCCACGGCAACGGTGGGGACGGAACCGGGAGGAGCGTCGTGACCCAGATCACCATCACCGCCGAGGGGGTGCGGACCGTCGAGGCGACGCCCGACCCGGCTCGTGGCACGTTCCTCATCGATGCCGACCGGCTCCCCGATGTCCTCGGGTGGGAGTTGAAGCCGAGCGGCCTGTGCCGGGAGGGCACCTGCGTGCCGGTGGCCGACGTCGGCTCGTTGACGGTGGGGGAGCGGCTCGACGTGGCTGCGGTCGCAGGCGCGCTCGGCCGGCCGGCTGTCGTCGACGTCGGTGCGGGGCTGATGGCGGTCGCTCTGCCCGCCGGGCTGAGGCGGCAGGCGCTCGAGGATCTTCGCGCCCCGGCGTTCGAGCTGCCCGGCCTCGACGGGAGGCTGCACCGGTTGGACGAATGGATCGGGACGAAGAAGCTGCTGGTCACCTTCGCGAGCTGGTGTGGCTGTCGCTACGACCTGCCGGGCTGGCAGGCCCTCCACGACGAGTTGCGCCCGTTCGGGTTCACGGTCGTCGCGGTGGCCATCGACCACAGTGCGGACGATGTCCGGCCGTTCGCGGACGGGATTACCATGCCGGTCCTCTACGACCCCAACCATGTGCTGACCGAGTTGTACGCCATCTCCAACGTGCCCACCGTGGTGTGGATCGACGAGGAGGATCGCATCGCACGGCCCAACGGAGAAGCCTTCGGCACTGACACGTTCTCCGACTTCACCGGCGTGAAGGCCGCCCCCCACCTCGACGAGGTCCGGCGGTGGGTGCGGGAGGGAGTGGTCCCGGTCACCGAGGAGGAGGCCCGCCACGCCGTGGGTGATCTCTCCGAAGACGAGGTGGTGGCGCGCCTCCACTTCCGGGTGGCCGCCGAGGCGCACCGCCGGGGGAACGAGGAAGCCACCCGGCGCCACGTGGCGCGGGCCTCGGAGCTGGCACCGGACGATCTGACCATCTGGCGGGCGGGCATGGCGCTGGTCGGCGAGGACCCGTTCGGCGATGCCTTCTTCGTCAGGTACGAGGAGTGGAGGCAGAAGGGGAGCCCGTTCCACGGCCTCCCCGCGGTCAGTGGTCCCGAGCCCGCGACCTGATCCCGGGCGCCGGGGACGCCGACCCGGTCCCCCGGCCCGCTCCGGTGGACGGGTCTGCGCCGTCGGTGCGGCGGCAGGGGGCCTACTGCAGGGTCCGCCGGGCGTGTTGCAGCACGAATTCGAGGATCTCGATGTGCTTGGCCGTGTCCATCTCCATCAGCTTGACCAGCAGCTGCCACAGGGTGGTGTCCTTGACCTCCCTCAGGTGGCTGACCAGGCGACGCAATTCCTTGGCGTCGGCACGTTCCCGCTCCAGGAGTTCCTCGGTCGTCCGGACGACGTGGGCCGTGTCCGGCCCCCAGTGATCGAGGCGGGGCACCACCGGCTCCTCGGGACGCAGCTCGGCATCCGTCTTCAGCGCGGATGCCAGCTCCACGAACACCCGATGGTGGCGGATCTCGTCCTCGACGATGAGGGCGCTGAGATAGCGGAATGCGCTCGACCCGGAGCTTGTGGCGGCCTCCTGGTACTCGTCCAGCACCTCACGCTCGCTCTGCTCGTGAGAGGTGAGGAACTCGTACAGCTCCTCTTCCCAAACGCTCGCGCCTACCAGCTTCGTCGCCACGGGTCCTCCTCCATCCGGTCTCGAGGGATCGTAGCCGCCCTGGCCCACGACGATACGGGCTGATGGGCCAGTTGTCGGCGGTGGTGAACGGATGGAGCGCCGGTGGGGGAATCCCCGGTTCCCGTGTCCGGGCTGGCTAGCGTCCGCGGGGAGGGGACACAAGGAGCGCGAGATGCAGGTCCGGATCGACATGGAGAAGTGCACGGGACATGGACGGTGCTACACCTTGGCGCCCTCCGTGTTCGGCTCCGATGACAGCGGGTTCGGGAATCTCCTCCACGAGGGGGATCTCGATCCTTCAGTGGAGCGCGAGGCCGAGCTGGCCGCTGCCAACTGCCCCGAGGGTGCCGTGGAGCTCCGTGCCACACCTCAGGACGGGTGATCCCACCTCGGCCGATCCGACCGAGAGGCGAGGACTACCGGATCCGAGGTTCCCGGGGGAGTCCAAGTCCCAACTCGGCCACGATGTTGAGGTTGATCTCGGTGGTCCCTCCGGCGATTGTGGTCTGGCAGGCTGCAGCCATGTTGTAGGCCCACTGACCGGAGGCACCCACACCGAGCATATCCAGGGCGAGCGAGGCAAGGCGCTGCTCGGCCCGACCCCAGGCCAGTTTGGCCAGGCTGCCGTCCACCCCGGTGGGCTCGTTGTTGCGCATCCGGGCAAACGAGCGGTTCGCCATCCATCGCATGCAGGCGATGTCGGCGTACACGGCCGACACGCGATCGCGGAATCTCGTATCACGGAGCGCAGTGGCGGCAGCCGGCTCGGCCAGCAGGTGGTCGAGCTTTCGGGACAGACCGAGGTGGAGGCGGGCCACACCGGCTCGTTCGAAGCTCAATGTGGTCATCGCCACCTTCCAGCCACCGTGGAGTGGACCCAGCAATGACGAAGCGGGCACGCGGGCATCGGTGAAGAACAGCTCGCTGAACGACTGCTCGCCGGTGATGGTCTGTAGCGGACGGGCCTCGATGCCGGCGGTCCGGAGGTCGACGAGCAGGCAGCTGATGCCCTTGTGATCGGGGACGGAGGGGTCGGTTCGGACGTAGAGCTGGCACCAATCGGCGAGATGGCCGAGGCTGTTCCAGGTCTTCTGGCCATTGATGACGAACTCGTCGCCGTCGGCGACGGCGGTGGTGCGCAGCGACGCGAGATCCGATCCGGCGTCGGGCTCGGACATGCCCTGGGACCAGATCTCGTCCCCACGTAACATCGGGTGCAGGAATCGCCTCTGTTGTTCACCGGTCCCGTACGCCATGATCGCCGGCGCGATATTGGACACCCCGATGACATTGAGGGGGCCGGGGGCGGAGGCCGCGCTCATCTCCTCCATGTAGGCGAGCTGCTCTTCGATGCCAGCGCCGCGGCCACCGTGCTCCACGGGCCAGGCCGGCGCAGCCCAGCCGGCATCGGCGAGGCGGTGGTTCCACTCCCGTTGGAGTTCGAGGCTCGCCGCGTCAGGGGCGCCATGGGCGGACTCCGACAACTCGGGCGTCAGTTCGGCGGACAGCCAGGAGCGCAGGGAGGACCGGAACTCATCGACCGACGCGAATTGCTCACGGGAAGGAGCGTGCGGGTCAGGAGTCGATCGGGGCGCTTGGTCGGGCATGGCGGTCGAGCTCCTTGAACGGGGCGCTGTCCGGCCTTCCGACCGAACCGGCGAGAGTACGCCTCTACCCGGGCAAGAGTAGTCTTCGCCGACTGATCGGCACCGTGCTTCGACAGCGCGTCCACTGCCCGGCATGGGGGCCGGTTGGGAGCTGCCGCCGGGTGCGGACAGCGCCCGAGGGCCGCAGCCGTAGCCAGGTCGCCTTGCTGGGAGCTTCCCCTGGCACTGCTCGCGCCTGCATCTTCTCGACGCCGGCCGAGCCATCACAGCCGGTACGCCGCCGGTACGCTCTGCATGCCGATTCGTTCCTACGGCCGGAGGAGTCCACCACGATGACGGAGATCGACGCCCTGCTGGCGACACTCGCCCTCGAGCCGACAAGCGGGGGCTCGTACCGCGGAACGAGCATCGTCTTCGGAGCTGCGCCGGTCGTCTTCGGCGGCCAGTTGCTGGCACAGTCGATCGTGGCGGGTGCGGCGGTCGATCCGACCAAGGAGGTGAAGTCGATCCACACCGTGTTCGCCCGGGGAGCATCGACTGATGCACCCCTCGAGTTCGACGTGGATGTGCTTCAGACCGGACGCTCGTTCGCCAGTGCATCGGTCACGGCTCGCCAGGGCAGCCGCCTGTGCACGCGGTCGCTGGTGCTCCTCCACCAGCCGGAGCCCGACCTCATCCGCCACCAGCCGGACCGGCGTGGAGGGACGCCGCCCATGGACGCCCCGAGATCCGAGCACTCGAGCGGGTTCTGGGAGGTGCGCGTGGTCGACGGGGTCGACGTTTCCGACCCAGGGGCCGTCGGTCCTGCGGAACTCGATGTCTGGACACGATTCATCGGTGCCCCGGCCGACGCCACCATCAACCAGGCCCTTCTGGCGTTCGCCTCTGACGGCTTCCTGATCGGGACGGCCATGCGGCCGCATGCCGGGATCGGCCAGTCCATGGCCCATGTATCGATTTCGACCACCGTCATCACCCATACGCTCGTATTTCATGAGTCGGTGGACGCCGGCAGCTGGATGCTCCTCTCGCACGAGAGCCCGGCAGCGGGGCGTGGCCGCAGCTACGGTCGGGCCCATGTGTTCTCGGAGGACGGCGGGCTGGTGGCATCATTCGCGCAAGAGAACATGATCCGTCATTTCACGCCCGATCAGGCACCACAGCCCGGTCGGCGATCCGCCCATTGAGGGCTCCGCCGATGGGATCGGGCCGGCGGAACGAGCAGCTTGGCAGACCGACAAGGATGCTCTACCGTGGTGGCAACCCTGTTTCCGGCGCGACGGGTACACAGGTCGACGAGCGTGAGTGAGAGCGAGTCCTTGGAGGGGAAACAATGGGCGCTGTGCATCGGGTGCCGGTGACCTCGTGCGGCCACGGCGGTGGTCGTTCCAACCGGTTGCCCGGCCGCGACGACGGCCGTGGACGAGAGGCGCGGTACAACGTCCCCACGCGTACGTTCCGCATCGTTCGGATCTGTGGGTATCCAGTTGGGAGGGAACGTAGTGGATGACGTACTGCAATATGCCGGAACGACGGTTGTCGTCACGGGTGCCGCCTCGGGCATGGGTGACGCCACCGCCCGACTGCTCACCGAGCTCGGCGCCAAGGTGATCGGGCTCGATCGAGCGCCTGTCGCTGCGCCTGTCGAGCAACGGATCCATGTGGACCTTCTCGATGCCGAGTCGATCAGTGCCGCCGCCGACCAGATCGATGGGGAGGTCGATGGGTTCTTCAACTGCGCGGGCCTTCCCGGTCCACCTTTCTCCGACCTCGACGTGATGCTGGTCAACTTCGTGGGTGGCCGCGCACTGATCGAACGGACGGTGCCGAAGATGCCGGTTGGCTCCTCGATCGTCTACGTCGCATCCGCGGGCGGCATCGGCTGGCAACAGAACCTCGGGACGTACATGGAGCTGTTCGCCACCGACGACTTCGCCTCGGGCAAGCAGTGGCTCGAGGCCAACCCCGCGGTGTGGAGCGGTAATGCCTACGCGGCCTCCAAGCAGGCGATCAATGCCTGGACGGCATGGCGGTCGGTCGGGCTGATGAAGGACCACCGCATACGTCTGAACTGCACCAATCCCGGCCCGACCACGACTGCGATGATGCCGTACTTCCACGATGCAGTCGGAAAGGAACTCGTCGACGCCGCCCTGGGGCCGGTGGGTTCGTACTCCACCCCCGAGGAGCAGGCATGGGCAATGGTGCTGGTCGGAAGCCCTCGGGCGAGCTATGTCGTCGGTGAGTCGTTCTACGCCGACGGCGGGTTCTTCGCCGCCTTGCAGACCGGCCAGATCGATTTCTCCCAACTGATGCCCTCCGAGTAGCGGCCGATGGAGCTTCGTCCGAGCGAAGAGCAGCAGCAGCTGATCGACGCGTATGCAACCTTGTATGCCAAGGAGTCTTCATCGGGGCGGGTGCGAGCCGCCGAGCCGCTCGGCTTCGATCCGAACCTGTGGTCCCAGCTGGTCGGGATGGGGACGGTGAGCATGGCCGTCGACGAGGTCCACGGAGGCTGGGGCGCCTCCATGCTCGATCTCGCCCTTGTCGCTCAGGAGCATGGGCGGGCGCTCGGCTCCGCACCGCTCATCGAGATGCTGGTCGCGTGCCGGTTGCTGGCCCGGGTCGGCGGTGTGGCCGCGGGCGAGTTGCTGGGCTCCGCCCTCGCCGGTGACCGCCTGGTGGCGGTGGCACTCCGCCCACCTCGTGGGGGGGTCGCCCGTTTGGTTCCTGCAGGGGCGATTGCAACCGACCTCGTCGTACTGCACGACCGTGACCTCGTGGCGGTACCGGTCGGGGATGACCGGGTCGTGCCCGAGAACGTCGGTTCGATGCCGCTGGCAGACATTCCCTTGTCGGGGTCGGCAATGGCTGCAGCCGTTACCCTCAGCCGTGGTGAGGATGCGTCCGCAGCGGTCGACGCCGCACTTGATGATTGGCTGGTGCTCACCGCCAATGCGCTGGCCGGCATCGCCCGTCGATCGGTCCAGATCGGCGTCGAGTATGCCAAGGACCGTGAGGCGTTCGGCCAGAAGATCGGAGGGTTCCAGGCGGTGGGCCACCGTCTTGCCGACTGCGCGACGTCGGCCGCCGGTGCCGAGTTGCTGGCGCGTGAGGCAGCCTGGGCGGCGAGTGAGGAGCCCGATCGATTCGCCGAGCTGGCGGCGATGGCATTCGCGTTCGCCGCTGAGACAGCCCGCGACGCGAGCGATGCCGCCCTCCACTTCCACGGTGGCTACGGTTTCATGCTCGAGTACGACATCCAGCTCTACTACAGGCGGGCTCGGGCGTGGGCCAATGTGGTCATGAGCCCGGCGGCGGCATGCCAGCGAGTGGCCGACCGGCGTTACGGGCCGCGAGGTGCACCATGATGGATTTCCGTCTCGGTGAAGCAAGCGACGAGCTCCGGGCCGAGGTCCGGGCGTTCCTCGAAGAGCGGGTGACCCGTGAGCTCGAGGAGCAGGTCTACCGAAGCGGGGTATCACACGATCCGGAGTTCACCCGGGCACTGGTCGAACGGGGGTGGATGGCACCCGGGTGGCCGGTCGAGCTCGGGGGTCGCGGACTCGATCCCATCGAGATGCTCGTCATCGGCGAGGAGCTGCGGTTCGCCGATGCTCCGACCTACGGCATCGGCACCACCATCATGGTGGCCACGGTCATCAGGCTGGCGGGTACCGAGGCCCAGAAGTCCGAGATCATCCCGAAGGCCCTCGCCGGTGAGATCGTGATGGTGCTGGGCTACAGCGAGCCCGAAGCAGGCTCGGACGTCGCCGCTGCAGCCACGAGGGCGGTGCGCGACGGCGACGAATGGGTGATCAACGGCCAGAAGATGTTCACCACCAATGCACAGATCGGCGACTACGTCTTCTTGCTGACCCGCACCAACCCGGATGTGGCCAAGCACAAAGGGCTGACGATGTTCCTCGTGCCCATGGACCAGCCAGGGGTGGAGGTACAGGCGGTGTACACGCTCTCGGGTGAACGCACCAACATCACCTACTACAACGATGTTCGCGTCTCGGACGCTTGGCGCGTTGGAGAGGTCGACGAGGGTTGGACGACGATGACGGTGGCCCTGGCCACCGAGCACGCCGCCGGGTTTGCCGCTGCCATCGAGCGCCTCCTGGTCGAGGCCGAGGCGTGGGCCGCCGAGGCAGTGGACGATGACGGGGCCTCCCGCCTCGATGACGGAGCGGTGCGGGAGACCCTCGGCCGCATGGCCATCGATCTCGAGGTGTCCCGCCTGCTGCAGCGGCGGGTTGCCTGGATGGCCGAAGCCGGGGTCCCCGTCACCGCCGAAGGCCCGATGTCGAAGCTGTTCAGCTCCGAGGCGCTCAAGAAGCGGGCGCAGGAGATCGTGGAGATCGTGGGACCCGATGCCCTGCGCAGTTACTTCGATCCGACAGCACCCTCCCACGGCATCCTCGAGTACATGCTTCGCCACTCGGTTGGTACCACGATCTATGCGGGCACCAGTGAGATCCACCGGAACATGATCGCCCAGCGCGGGCTTGGCCTTCCCCGTACACGATGAATGGAGCATCCATGACCGATGCAATGATCCTTTCTGGCTGCCGCACCGCCATCGGCACCGCATACCGCGGCAGCCTGACCGAGACCTCGGCATTCGACCTGGCCGAGGTCGTCGTCGCCGACTCTCTCCGACGCTCCGGGCTCGAACCCACCGACGTCGACGACGTCGTACTCGGTGAGGGACTCTACGGCGGTGGCGTGATCGCACGGCATGCCGCCATTACCGCCGGGTTGGGGCATGTCCCGGGACTGGCCGTCAACCGGCATTGCGCGGCGGGTCTTGCCGCCGTGCAGGTGGCTGCGTCGGCGATCCTGTCCGGAATGGCCGACTCGGTGATCGCCGGTGGGACCAACTCGCAGTCGACCGCGCCGATGAGCCGTTACCGGACACCGGGCACCGAAGAATGGCTGGACGGATGGCTCCCCCCGAGCCATCCGGAGACACCCGATGCTCCCTGCGCCGACATGTCCATCACGGTCGGATGGAACACTGCGGAAGAAGCCGGAGTCAGCCGCGAAGCAATGGACGCTTGGGCGCTACGGTCCCATCAGCGGGCCATCGCAGCCATCGACGACGGGCGGTTCGTCGATGAGATCGTTCCGATGAAGATCACCCGAAAGGACGGAGAGGTCGTCCAGTGGGAACGCGACGAGCATCCCCGGCGTGAGAGTACGGCGGAGAAGATGGCGTCACTGAAGCCACTGCACTCCGAGATCGCCGGTTTCTCGATCACCGCCGGCAACGCCGCCGGCTTGAACGACGGGGCCGCGGCCCTCTGCCTGGCATCGGGTGCCTTGGCCGGGCAACGGGGACTCGAGCCGCTGGCGACCGTTCGGTCATGGGCGTCGGTGGGGGTCGAGCCGGCGCGGACCGGGCTTGCGCCCACCGAGGCGATTCCGAGAGCACTGGCCAAGGCCGGGCTCTCCGTGGGCGACGTGCACCTGTTCGAGATCAACGAGGCCTTCGCCTCGGTCAGCGTGGCCAGCTGCCGAATGCTCGGGCTTGACGAGGAGATCGTGAACGTCAGCGGGAGCGGGTGCAGCCTCGGGCATCCCATTGCGGCAACGGGAGCACGCATGCTGGTGACGTTGATCTACGAGCTCCGGCGCCGGGGCGGTGGGATCGGGGTGGCATCCATGTGCGCCGGTGGTGGGATGGGATCCGCCACCGTCATCGAGGTCGCCGGCTGACCGAGTGCCTCCCGTCAGACCGTTTCGACCGTCCCCGCCATCACGCCGGACAGGCACCAGCGCACCATGTCGTCGGTGGTCACTGCCTCGTCGTTGAGATTCACTCCGAGCACGCGCATGTCGAGGATCGAGACCAGTGTGTGGATGACGAGGCTTGCCAGCACGGGCACGCTGATGTCGGTGCGGAAGGTTCCCGCCGCCGCGCCAGCCTCGAGGATCTCCATGACGATGTCGACGTAGGGTGAGAACGAGGCAGCGAACTCGTCGGTGCGCGAGCCGGCCAGGTGCCACTGGAAGAGGACGAGCCCGCGTGAGGCGGGATCGTCGGTCTCTTCGCTGCCGAACATGGAGGTCAAGAGGACCCGGAGCTTGACGACAGGGTCGGATTCGGCCTCGACCTGCTTCCGGGCCGATCCGACGTGACGCTGCACGGTCTCCTCCACCAGGGCCAGAAGCAGGTCGTCCTTCGTGGCGAAGTGATGGTAAAAGGACCGAAGGGACATGCCCGAGTGGTCGACGACTTCCTGCACGGTGAAGTCCGGCTTTCCCGTGGTCCGCAGTAGCTCGACAGCCGCGGCGATGAACATGCTTCCCCGAGAGATGGCCCGTTGCCGGGCCGCCTTCAGCGAACGTTCGACCGTGCGCTCCTGCCATTGGGTCGTTCCGGAACTCTCGTCTTTCATGAACGGGCCTCGAAGCTAGCGTAGGTCGCGGGACGCCGGAGCTCGTGGGACGGGCGCCGTGCGGAGTGCCGGTTATCCGAGTATAGGGGCGGGCCCGGATCGCATCGTGCTGGTCACATGATCAAGAGTGGGCTTCTTTCGGCCCCTGTCGGTAGGCACCGTTGCCGGTAGGATCCCTTTCTGAGCGATGCCGGGGGGCGCGCTGTGGTTGGGAGGGTGATGAGCTATCGATTCGGAATCGACGTCGGTGGGACGTTCACCGACTGTGTGCTCCTTCGGCCCGACGGGTCAGTGCTCCTGGAGAAGGCGCCCACCACTCCCGAGGACCAGAGCGTCGGGGTGCTGGCCGGGCTGGCGCAGCTCGCGGTGGCCGAAGGGCTCACCGTGGAGCAGATGATGGCGCAGGCGCGGACCATCGTCCATGGGACGACGACCGGGGACAACACGATGATCCAGATGTCTGGAGCGCCGACCGGGCTGCTGGTCACCGAAGGGTTCCGCGATGAGATCGAGTTCCGGCGTTGCTACAAGGAGGAGATCTGGGATCCGGCGTTCCCCCCGCCCGACCCGATCGCCCGCAGGCGGGTTCGCCTCGAGATCCCGGAGCGGATGACCGCCGAGGGAGAGGTCGAAACAGCTCTCGACGAGCAGGCAGTGCGCAAGGCCGTTGCTCGGCTCCGAGCCTTCGGTGTCACGTCGATTGCCGTCAGCTTTCTGCATTCCTACCTGAATCCCGCCCACGAGCTGCGGGCCGGCGAGCTGATCGTCGAGGAGTTTCCCGATGTCGAGATGGTCTCGCTGTCGCACCAGGTGCTACCCAAACCCCCGGAGTTCGAGCGGACCTCGACGACCCTGGTGAATGCCTACGTCGGACCGCCGATCGCCCGCTACCTGGGCAGGCTCTCCGATCGGCTGGCATCGCTCGGCTTCGATAGCGACCTGTTGGTGGCCACATCGGCGGGCGGCGTGGCCACCGCGGCAGCCGCCGCCCAGCGGGCGGTGGCGACCATCGGATCCGGTCCGACCGGTGGCGTCAATGCGGCAGCGCGCGCGGCCGCATCGACCGGGTTGGGTGACGTGGTGAGTGTCGACATGGGAGGCACGAGCTACGACTTGTGCCTGATCCGGAATGGGCGTCCCGAAGTCAAGATGGATTGGAACTGGAGGCACCGGTACTGCATCGGCATACCCATGGTCGACATCTCGTCGGTCGGGGCCGGAGGAGGATCGATCATCTGGGTCGACGACGGGGTGCTCCAGGTCGGACCCCAGTCGGCGGGGAGCTCACCGGGGCCGGTCTGCTATCAGAGGGGAGGCACCCAACCGACGATCACCGACGCCGACCTCGTGCTCGGCCGACTCGAGCCCGGTGGATTCGCCAACGGCCGCATGGAACTCGACCGAGAAGGTGCGCGGGCTGCGCTGGCCGAACTCGGCGGGCCACTCGGCATGAATGCCGAGGAGACGGCCGTCGCCGCCGTGCGTCTGGTGGACGCCCACATGACGGATGCGGTCCGGCGGGTCCTGTCCCTTGCCGGTGCCGATCCGAGGTCACTCGATCTGGTTGCGTTCGGCGGAATGGGTGCGGTCCATGCCACGACGCAGGCTGCCGCGCTCGGGATGGCACACGCCCTCATTCCGCGTGGCGCTGCCGGCCTATCGGCGCTCGGGCTGCTCACTGCCGATCATGTGGTCGACGAGTCCCGGGGCTATGTGGTGCCATGGCAAGAGGCCGATCCCTCCCTACTCGAGCGGATGGCCGATGAGCTCAGCAGTGTCGCCACCGATGAGTTGCGGGTCGCAGGTGTGCCCGATGACAAGGTGCGCCTCCAGTGGTCGCTGCTGATGGTCTATCCCGGCCAGACCTTCGACGTCGCCATCCCGGTCGACTCGCCCACCGACGTCGAGGCTGCCGTAGGTGAGTTCCATCGGCGCAATGAGGAAGCCCGTCTCATCGAGGCCCGGGCGCAGGAGCCGGTGCTCCGCGGACTTCGACTGACCGCCATCGGTGAGGTCGAGAAGATGGCGCCATCGTCCCTCGATCGATCCGACGATGAGCCCGCGCCCATCGGTCACCGGAGGATGTGGGTGGCGGGGGAGTAGCTCGACGTGCCGGCCTTCGACGCCGAGTCGATCCGTCCCGGAATGGTCATCGTCGGTGCTGCGGTGGTGACGAGCCCGTTCACCACGTTGGTGCTTCGACCGGGGGATCGTTGCCAGATGACGTCGGAAGGCGGCTTCCTGGTGGCGGTCGAGCCAGAGGAGGGAACCACGTCGGAGCAGTAGGCTCTCACAGGAGAACGCCCCGTTCAGCCCGGGGCCTTCGGGACAAGGACAGGAAACGTGAGTGCAGGGATCCTTTCGTGGGGGGCATATCTCCCGTATTGGCGACTGCAGCGAGCCGCCATCGGTTCGAGCCTCGGTGTGCCGTCCGGCCGGGGCACGCGATCGGTGGCCTCGTACGACGAGGACACGACCACGATGGGTGTCGAGGCTGCGCGGCGCGCCCTTGCCGACCTCGGGGGCCCGGTCCCGGCGGACCTCTTCTTCTCCACACCGGCGCCCGCGTATCTCGACAAGACCAACGCCACGGCGATCCATGCTGCGCTCGAATTGCCGATCTGGACCTCCGCCTACGACCTCATCGGTTCGGTCCGTTCGGCAGCCGGTGCACTCCGATCGGCTCATGCGATGGCCGGTGAGCAGCGGACCTTGGCAGTGGTGTCCGATCTGCGGACCGGCCTGGCTGGTGGGCCCGAAGAACGAGACAGTGGCGATGGTGCGGTGGCATTCGTGTTCGGAGACGGCACTGGTGGCGACAGGGTCGCCGCCGAACTGCTCTCCCACGCCGCCACCACCGCGGAGTTCCTCGATCGCTGGCGGACCCCAGGCGATGATGACTCCCAGCTGTGGGAGGAGCGGTTCGGCCAAGAGGTATACGTGCCGTTGGTGGAGTCGGCCTGCACCGAAGCGCTGAAGAGGGCCGGCATTGTGGCATCGGAGGTGGATCACCTGGTGATCGCCGGACTGCACCAGCGGGCGGTGCAGGCATCGCGGACAGGGCTCGGCATCCGACCCGAGGCCACGATTGCCGATCACGCGCCGTCCATCGGCAACCTGGGTGCCGCGCAGCCAGGGCTGATGCTGGCGGACATTCTCGAGCAGGCTGAGCCCGGAGCGCTGATCGCGGTGGTCGTGGTGGCCGACGGAGCGGACGTGTTCCTGTTCCGGACCACCTCGGAGCTTCCTTCGCTCCGCGCTGCACGAGGGGAGCGCGGCGTCCCGACCATCTCCGAGCTTGCTTCGGGAGGCGGCGACGATCTCCCCTACGCCCGGTTCCTCACCTGGAGGGGAGAGCTCCGCCGGGAGCCGCCTCGCCGTCCCGATCCCCAGCGACCTGGGGCACCGGCGACGTGGCGGTCGACCTCATGGAAGAGTGGGTTCGAGGCCAGCGACTGCATCGCCTGCGGCTTCCGTCACCTCCCTCCGGCCCGGGTGTGCCTCCGGTGCCGGGCCATCGACCAGATGGAGCGTGTTCGATTGGCCGACGCCGGTGGTCGGGTTGCGACGTTCACCGTCGATCGGCTGGCGTACAGCCTGTCGCCACCGGTGGTCGGTGCCGTGGTGGACTTCGACGGTGGTGGCCGATTTCGCTGCGAGATGACCGATGTGGACCCCGACACCATGCGGGTGGGCTCGAGGGTCCAGATGGTGTTCCGTCGGCTCAACACCGCACAAGGCGTGCACAACTACTTCTGGAAGGCCCGGCCGGTCGAGACCGGGGGGTCCGTCGAGGGCATCGGTGGCGATCGGTCGTGAGCAGCAACGGGATCCGCGACAGAGTGGCAATCGTCGGTATGGGATGCACGCCGTTCGGCGAGCGCTGGGACAAGGGAGTGGACGACCTGCTGATCGACGCAACCAAGGACACCATCGCCTCGGCCGGGGTCACCGTCGACGACATCGATGCGTTCTGGTTGGGAACCATGGCTTCCGGGGTTTCCGGGGTGACGCTGTCCAAGCCGTTGAAGATCGACTACAAGCCGGTATCGAGGCTCGAGAACTTCTGTGCCACCGGATCGGAGGCATTCCGCAATGCCTGCTATGCGGTGGCATCGGGGGCGTACGACCTGGCCATGGCCATCGGGGTCGAGAAGTTGAAGGACTCGGGCTTCTCGGGACTCACCGGTGTCCGGCCGATCGGGGACGGAACCGATGCGGCACTGTCGTCCCCTGCTGCCTTTTCGTTCCTCGTACCGGCCTACTGTCACAAGTACGGCGTCGATCCCGATGAGCTCAAGCAGGTGATGAGTCGCATCGCTTGGAAGAACCACTGCAACGGCGCGGTGAACCCTCGTGCCCAGTACCGGAAAGAGGTGTCGATCGAGACGATCACGAAGTCGCCGCTGATCGCCGGTCAACTCGGTGTGTTCGACTGCAGCGGGGTGAGCGACGGCTCGGCCGCCGCCATCGTCTGTAGGGTCGAGGACGCGTACCGCTACACCGATCACCCTTTGTTCGTGAAGGCGCTGAGCTTCGTGGCCGGCCCCGGCGGTGGAGCGATGGATCCGGACTACGACTACACGACCTTTCCGGAGGTGGTGAGATCGGCCGAGGACGCCTACCGCCAGGCCGGCATCAGCGATCCGAGGTCGACGCTGGCCATGGCTGAGGTGCATGACTGCTTCACGGCAACCGAGTTGGTGCTGATGGAGGACCTCGGCTTTTCCGAGCGGGGGCTGGGATGGAAGGATGTCCTGGCCGGCACGTTCGATCGCAACGGCGAACTGCCGGTGAATCCTGACGGAGGACTCAAGAGCTTCGGACACCCGATCGGAGCGTCAGGCCTGCGCATGCTGTTCGAATGCTGGCTGCAGCTGCGCGGCGAGGCTCCGCCGGAGCGGCAGATCGACTCGTTGGCACGGGGCCGGACGCTCGGGTTGACCCACAACCTCGGCGGTGCGCCGGGGGAGTGCGTCAGCTTCGTGTCGATCGTCGGGCCGGAGCCGTCGTCCTGATCCGACCGGTGCTGCGGGCAGCGCGGCCGGTCAACGCGCCGACGGGGTCAGACGGAGACGGGGACGGGGACCCCCATGAGACCGGCGAGGTTGCCGCCCATGATCTTGCGGACCACCTCGTCAGGCATCCCCTGCAGCTCATCGACGTAGGCGATGGGATCGCGTAGGCCCTCAGGGTGGGGGTAGTCGCTGCCGAACAGGACGTGATCGGCGCCCACGAGGTCCACCAGTGTGCCCAGGTCGTCCTCCCAGAACGGGTTCACGTACACGTTGCGGAGAAACGCGGCCACTGGATCCTCGGGGAACTCCTGGGGCATCTTGGCGTAGACATCGCCCAGGTCGTGGAGCAGATGGCCGACCCAATTGGCGCCGTTCTCGACTGCGGCGACCTTGAGGTCCGGGAACCGGGTGAATGCACCGTGGCAGACCAATGCGGTCATGGTGTCGCAGATGGGGCGTTTCCCCTGGGAGATCATCCGGAAGGCGGAGGGTCGGAACGGGAGGAATTCCGAGCTCTCCTCCCACCAGTTGGCGATCTCGCTGTAGCCGCTGTCCGACGCGTGCATCCCCACCAGGACCCCCGCATCCTGGATGCGGGACCAGATGGGATCGAACTCCGGAAGGCCCGGCGACCTGGTACCACGCAGGCCCGGAACCGGTGCCGGTCGGATGAGCACGCAGCGGGCACCCCGCTCGAGGACCCATTCGAGCTCGGCAAGGGCCTTGTCGACGATCCCCATGCTGATGACCGGGGTGGCGAAGATCCGATCCTGGTAGTCGAACGTCCACGTCTCGTACATCCACTCGTTCAGGGCATGAACCACGGCGAGGATGAGGTCGGGGTCGTCCTTCATGCGCTCTTCGATGAGGCTGGCCAGGGTCGGGAACATGAGCGCCCGATCGATGCCGAGCTCGTCCATCAACCCGATGCGTGGTTCCGGGGACCGGAAGCCGGGGTGGCACTTGATGGGGTCACCGATGATCTCCCGGTAGGACTTCCCCTCGGGATTACCGTGCCGGTAGTACTCCTCCTGCGCACCGGGGGCAGCGACGACATCGAAGGTGGGGTTGGGGATGTAGTCGCTGATCGTCCCCCGGACCACGATCTTGGTCCGGCCGCGGACGTCGACGTAGTCGATCGCCTTCGCATACTGCTTGGGCAGGAACTTGGTCAGCGCCTCGCGGGTCTCGTACATGTGGTTGTCCGCATCGAAGACCGGAAAGTCGAGCGTTCGAGATGGCACAGGCTGTCCCCTTTGCTTCCCCCGGGGGCTTGCCAGGGACCGGTGGGCCCCGCAAACCACCTTGTTCCGAGTGTGACGTTCCGAGTGCGAGCCGCATAGAGCATCTCTCGAAACGAGAATCACGTTATCACTACGTGACGCCTGTCTCAACCGTCGATGACCGGGGTGGTGGCCGGGTCGGTGCCGTCCGGAATTGCGCCTTCGCCAGTCGTGCGCGGCCCCCACCTGGGCTGTTCCCCTATGGTACGGTCGCTGTGCTCGAGCACCGGTCGTTCGACGGAGCCGGGACTGTTCGGTGACGGGGGAGTTGCGACTTGCAACTGAAGCCAGGGATGCGATTTCGAAGCCAGGTCTGCCAGACCGAGGTCGTGGTGGTCAAGGCCGCGCAGGACGGGCTGCTGACCTGCGGGGGCGTCCCGGTCGTCCCCCTCGACCGATCCGTCGATCCCGATGCGGTCCTGTCCCTGGGGCACTCGGGGGGGACACTGCTCGGGAAGCGGTACACCGACGATTCCAACGGCGTCGAGATCCTGTGCGTGAAGGCCGGTGAGGGCTCGCTCGGCCTCGACGGCGAGCAGTTGACCATCAAGACGGCAAAGGCGCTTCCGTCGTCGGATTGAACGTCCCCAGTGGGATCGTCCCGGGTGGACGCGGTCAGGCCTCCGTCTTGAGCGCAGGCCCAACCGGTGGCGCGGCCCGCCAATCCTGAATCCCGTCCTCCACTGTGGCAATGGGCATTCCGTCAGCATGGACCTCGGCCCAGTGCGCGTGGTTCAGCTCATGAAGCGTGAAGCAGGCGTTGAGCGAGTTGTAGAAGCCCATGTTGTCGACCGTCTGGTTGACGGACTCCTTGATGAGCAGCGCAGTCATCGTGGGCAGCTCGGCAATGCGACGGGCGAATGCGACTGTCCGGGCACCGAGCTCGGCGGCCGGGAACACCTTGGAGACCATGCCGAGACGGTGTGCTTCATCCACGTCGAGTGAGTCACCGGTCAACATCAGCTCCTTGGTCTTGCGAGGGCCGAACTCCCAGGGGTGTGCGAAGTACTCGACTCCGCACATGCCCAAACGGGTGCCTACGACGTCGGCGAAGGAGACGTCGTCAGCCGCCACGATGAGGTCGCATGCCCACATGAGCATGAGGCCGGCGGCATAGACCGTGCCGTGTACCTGGGCAATGGTGATCTTACGGAGGTTCCGCCACCGGCGGGTGTTCTCGAAGTAGTAGTGCCATTCCTGCAACATCCGCTGCTCGGCACCGTTGCGGGTACCGCCGTTGACGAGGCGCGACGGGTGCGGATTGTCGGAGCTCCATTCGGCCATGGCGACCTTCGAGCCCATGTCGTGCCCAGCCGAGAACATCGGCCCCATGCCGCCGAGGATCACGACCCGGACGGCATCATCGGCCTCGGCCCGCAGAAAGGCCGCGTCGAGCTCGACCAGGAGTCCCCGGTTTTGGGCATTGCGGGCCTCAGGCCGGTTGAGCATGATCCTTGCGATCCGGCCGTCGTCGAGGGTTTCATAGGTCACGAATTCTTCGGACATCACTGCTCCTGGCTGTATTCGTCGCCGGCGTGCCGGCGATCATGGTGGGTGTGCTGACGGATCGGTCGGGACGCCGGCTGGTCGGAGGCCGGTGGCGCCGGGCGCCACTCGTGAGATGACCGGGGGAGTCCGTTGGCGGGGGCGATGGAGAATGTAAGGGTGGAGACGGCACACAGCATGCCGGTAGCCACATCGATCACGTCGACGGTCACCACGGCCAGGCTGCGCCCCCGGCGAACGACGTGTGCCTCAGCCCGTGCAGGGCCCTGGGTGACCCCTCGCAGGTAGTGGATGGGGAGATCGGCGGTGGCGACCCTGTCGGTGGGCCCGACCCCGTTGAGAACCGCTCGGCCGGCGGCCACGTCGACCAACGTGGCCATCAGCCCGCCCTGCAACCCGCCTCGGGGGTTCTTCACCCGGGCATCGAGGTCGAGCTCGATGGCGAGGTCCGCGTCGGTGTCGGTGACATCGCGGAAGGACATCTGTTGGAGGAGATGCTCACCGGCCGCGATGACCCGACCGTGCTCGGCCTGCGCCCCGGGGGCGCCGTCCGGATCCGGCGAGACCACAGGCGAGGAGTCGACGGTGCCGGAGCCGATCATCGACTGCCGGCGATGGTCTTGGTCTCGAGGTACTGCTCGAAGCCCTCGGTGCCGTTCTGGCGTCCGATCCCACTGGCCTTGTATCCGCCGAAGGGAGAGCCGGCGCTGTAATAGATCCCACCATTGACGCTGACCGTGCCGGCCCGGATTCTGCGGGCCACTGCGAGGGCGCGCTCCTCGGATGCCGACGTGACGCCACCGGAGAGCCCGTACTCACTGTCGTTTGCGATCCGCACGGCGTCGTTCTCGTCGCGAAACGGGATCATCACCACGACGGGCCCGAAGATCTCCCGTCGGGCAATGGTCATCGAATTGTCGACATCGGCGAAGAGCGTCGGCTCGACGTAGTAGCCCTTCTCGAGGTGGGCAGGACGACCCCCGCCGGTCACGAGGCGAGCGCCCTCTTCGACGCCCTTGTCGATGTAGCCCAGGACCCGCTCGCGCTGGAGTGCACTGATCAGAGGACCCTGGATGTTGGCCGGATCGGTCGGGTCACCGTAGGCGACGCTCTCCATGGACGCCTTGGCCAACTCGACAGCCTCGTCGTAGCGCTCCTGATGGATCAGGTAGCGGGTCAGCATGGCGCAGCCCTGGCCGGCATGCATGCAGGTGAAGCCCAGGAACGCCATCTTGGTTTCGAGATCGCCATCCTCGAGAATGATGTCGGCCGACTTGCCACCGAGTTCGAGAAACAGACGCTTCAGGGTGGGCGCCCCGGCGGCCATGATGCGCCGTCCGGTGGCCGTGGATCCGGTGAACGAGATCAGGTCGACTCGAGGGTCCACGACGAGTTGCTCGCCGACCATGTGGTCCGACGATGGGACGATGTTGACGACACCGGCGGGGATGTCGGTGTGCTCGCTGATCAATCGTCCGATTCGAGTGGCACTCCACGGGGTGTCGGGTGCAGGCTTGATGACCATCGTGTTGCCGGTGGCCAGGGCCTGGCCGAGCTTTCCGAGGATGATCTCGAAGGGGTAGTTCCAGGGGATGATGGCACCCACGACGCCGACCGGTTCCTTGACGACCCGCTGCCAGCTCGGGATGCCGAAGGCGCTGTTGTCCGGGAGAGCACGCTCCCACTCGAAGTGGTCGATGTTCTCCGCTGGCCACAGCAGGCCTTCTGCCAGGGGCGCATCGAGTTGGGCGAAGTAGGTGACGGCGATCGGACAACCCACCTCGGCGACGAGCTCGGCCCGGAAGAGCTCCTGTTCGGCGACGATGGCGTCGTGGAGTTGGCGGAGGCACCGCTGACGGAGCACGCGATCGATGGACCATTCCGTCTCGTCGAATGCGCGTCGTGCCGCGGCGATGGCCCGATCCATGTCGACCGTCGTCGCGTCGGTGGTCTGGCCGAGCACTTCCTCGGTGGCCGGGTTGATGTTGTCGAACTGGCCACCCTCGGCTGCTTCGACCAGCACGCCGTCAACGAGCATGCGGAATTCACCGCCGGAAATGACCTGGGTTCCTGTCGGCGCGGTGGTCGTCATGCTGCGACTCCTGTCGAGTGCGGGGCGGATCTGCTGAGTCCAGGATGGGAGGGACGAGGTGGAGGGCGGCCGATCGGACAGGTCCCCGGGTGCTCCGCCGGCGATGTTCCCCTGGGCCAACCGGAAGTTCCCCCTGGCCAACCGGATCGTAACGAGAGGTCACCTGGACGGTCAAGGGGCGCGCTCCGAGACCGAGCACTGGCCCGAGCGGCTCCGCGCCGGAGAGGGGCTCCGCTGCAGCGCGTCACTGCTCGCGGCGATGCTTGCGCTCTGCTGCCGTCGCCGCGGCATCGATGTCCACGGTCATGCCCTCCAGGGAGCCGACGATCACGACGCCGTAGTCGCGAAGCGCGCCTTCGATCGAGACATACTCGTCCCAGACGTCGTCGAGGACCGCCTGTGGATCGCGGTCGAGCAGGTCCCCCCATCCGCCGCCGCCCCCGAACTCGTAAACCAGTTGTTCGCCCGTCTCGAGCAGCAGATTGGCAACCGAGGGCGCCACCTCGACCGTCCCCTTCAGCACGCAGCGGTCAGGAGCACCGCTCAGGCCGCCGGCGATGCCGGGGTGGAGATGATGCTGGTTGACCACGTGCTGGTTCACATAGGTAGGGGTGCGGGCCTCCTTGACGAACAGGCTGCCGCAGGCACCGCGCCATTGACCCGGCCCCCCGAGTCCGTTCGATGGTTCCGGCCGCGGATGAAGTGGGGGAATAGGCCCTCGTTGAACTCGGCGGTGGCCTTGATGAGATTGCCCGAGGAGGCCGACAGCGCCCCCGACCCGTCGACACCCTTCACGGCGATCACCAACCCGGCAGAGACCTCGCCCCCGTGGTCGAAGAAGGACCTCCCGGTCCGAGGGTCGAGGTCCCCCCACATCTGGCGCGGGCTACCGAACTTGTAGGTCTGGGGGCTGCACCTCTCGGGGATGACGGCACTCAGCGCCACGGCGATGGCGTCGCTCACTTCGACTCCGGGGTGGTGGGTGCTGCTGGACACCGGTTTGCCTTCCGTGGGATTCACGCAGCAGCCGAGCGGGGCGATGATCTCGATCGAGTCGAAGAACCCCTCGTTCTTGGCGATCGTCGGGTCCACCATGCTGGCCAGTTGGGCCACGATATTGCCCCGAGTGTTGCCGAACGTCGACCACGCCTGGATCTCAGGGCGGTCGTCCGACCCGGTGAAGTCGACCACGAAGTGAGCGCCGCTCACGGTGCTGACATGGACCAAGATGTCGGTGTTCCCGGCAGGATCCGCGTCGAAGTAGGTGTCTGCCTCGTAGACGCCATCCGGCCATCGCTCGATCTCCCGCTGGAGCCTCCGGCGCGAGTCGTCGATCGACCATTCGACCGTGGCCCGTACGGTGTCCGCGCCGTGGTGGCGGGCGATCTCGTGGAGGCGGGCCACCCCGAGCTGTGCCGCCCCGACCTGTGAGCGGAGATCTCCGATGAAGCCGGACAGCCGGTTGTTGGCCCGCATGAGGGCAACGACGTCGCGGCGCCCCTTCCCACCGTCGATGATCTTGAGCGCAGGGTAACGGGTGCCCTCGGACCAGATGTCCTTGGCGAACACGTTGTACCCACCGGCCATTGCTCCGCCGGTGTCACCGTGATGGCACTGGATCGATGGGATGAGCAGCAGGGCACCGTCATCGTCGAAGACCGGCGCGAACACGTTGAAGTCGGGGAGGTGACCACCGCCGTGGTAGGGGTCGTTGGCCACGATCACGTCGCCAGGTGTCAGGTCGTCGCCGAAGAGGTCGAGGGCGTACTTCACCGGGAGGGTGCTGGACAGCATGAACTGGGGGATCCCGACGGACAGTGCCGCCAACCGGCCGGCGGCGTCGAGGATGGTGGCGTTCCGCTCGTTCGACTGGTTGAGAATGGGTGTCGTGGCGGTCCGCGAGATGTAGGTCGCCATCTCGAAGCAGACCGTCTCCATCGCCGAGCGGACGACCTCGGCTGTGATCGGGTCGATGTCCATCGCTGTCGAAGCGGCCATGGTCGTCCTCCGTGGTCCGTGCCCGCACCCCGTGCCCTCACCCCGTGCACCGGTACTCCTCCGGTGAGTATGGCACGAACCCCCGCAACCTGTCGGCACGGCCGCCCGGATTGCGCTACAACGTTGTGGCATGTCGTCCACCGTCATCAGGGCCTCCGGGCCGGCCGTGGCCGGAGCGGGACGCGCCCGCCCGCCCGCAGTCGGGCGGGCGGGGTGCCACCCGGTCCCGGCGGGGAGGTGGACGTGAACCTCTCCCTCACCTATGACGAGCGCCGCTTCCGGGACGAGATCCGGTCCTGGCTGGAGGCCAACGTGGAGCCCGCTCCAGAATTCGAGTCGTTCGACCACGAGTTCGAGTGGGGCCGCCGGTGGCAGGCCAGGCTGGCGGCCGACCGGTGGGTCGGCATCCACTGGCCCACTGAGTACGGCGGACGCGGCGCCTCTCCGCTCGAGGGGGCCATCTTCAACTTGGAGTACGCCCGCTCGCGCGCACCCCAACCGGTCAACCGCACCGGGGTGAACCTCGTCGGCCCGACGCTGCTGGCCCACGGCGACGACGTCCAGCGTGACCGGTGGCTGCGGGGCATCCTCAGCGCCGAAGAGATCTGGTGCCAGCTCTTCAGTGAGCCGGGTGCCGGATCCGACCTGGCCTCGCTCACCACCCGGGCGACCGAGGTGGACGGTGGATGGCTGCTCGACGGCCAGAAGGTGTGGACGAGCTATGCACAGTACGCACGGTGGGGCCTCGCCCTGGTGCGCACCGACCCCGACGCACGGCGCCACCGGGGCATCTCGTGTGTGGTGGTCGACATGGAGGCCCCCGGCATCGAGGTGCGACCGCTGATGACGATGACCACCGAGGCCGAGTTCAACGAGGTGTTCTTCGAAGAGGCGTTCGTACCCGCCGACCATGTCATCGGCGGCCTGCACAACGGGTGGTCGGTCGCCAACACCACGCTGGCCCACGAGCGTGGCACCACGTTCCCCTTCAAGGAGCAGGTGGTGCACGAGGTCTACCTCGAGCAGCTCCTCGACCTGGCCGCGGTATCGGGCGCGCTCGACGACGAGCTCGTGGCCGACCAGCTGGTCGACGCCTACGTGAGGCTCCGGGTCCTCCGGCTCCACAATTGGAGGACGATGACTCGCCTGGGCCGGGGCATCGAGCCGGGGCCGGAGTCGAGCGTGGTCAAGCTGACATGGACCGACATGACCCAGCAGCTCTCCGATGCCGGACTGGCGGTGCTCGGAGACGCGTCACCGCTGTGGGGGCCCGCCGAGGCCAACCCGGCGCGGGGCAAGTGGCAGCGACAGTGGCTGTGGAGCAAGGCGGCGTCCATCGCCGGGGGGACCTCGGAGATCCAGCGCACCATCATCGGCGAGCGGATCCTCGGCCTGCCCCGATGACCGCCCGCCCCCCGGCCTTCCTCCGTCCGATTGACGGCCCACGGGGGACCGAGTAGAACTCAACCGGCCGATGCCCGGATGGGCACCACAGGAGACCAGTTCATGCGGCACTATCCGCGACTCTTCATCGGTGGGGCGTGGATCGAGCCGGCATCATCGGACACCTTCGACGTCATCGAGGCCCACACCGAGCTGGTGCTGGGCCGAGTGCCGGCCGCAGGACCGGCGGACGTCGACCGGGCGGTGGCCGCGGCCCGGCAGGCCTTCGACCGGTCGGACTGGTCCCGGTTGCCCGTGGACGAGCGGATCGCACCGGTGCGGCGGGTCATCGCCGAGTTCACCCGGCGGTCCGAGGAGATGGCCCGGACGATCAGCTCCGAGAACGGTGCTCCGATCGGGTTCTCGCGCCTTGGCCAGGTGGGTGCCCCGCTCGACATCATGGAGTCGATGGTCGAGGTGGCGGCGCGGACCCCGTGGGAGGAGCGTCGGACGGGCCGGTACGCCGAGTACCTCGAGCGTCGGGAGCCGGTTGGCGTCGTCGGCGCCGTCGTGGCCTGGAACGTCCCCCAGGTCCTGATCGCCACCAAGCTCACCCCGGCGCTGCTGGCCGGCTGCACGGTGGTGGTCAAGGCCGCCCCCGAGGCGGCGTTGGATGCCATGATGCTGGCCGAGATCGTCGACGTGGCCGGACTGCCTGCGGGCACGGTCTCCATCCTCACCGGAGGGGTCGAGGCCGGTCGGGCACTGGTGGCGCACCCCGGCGTCGACAAGGTCGCCTTCACCGGGTCGACGGCGTCCGGCCGCGAGATCGGGGCCCGCTGCGGTGAGGCGGTCAAGCGGGTGAGCCTCGAGCTGGGCGGCAAGTCGGCTGCGGTTGTCCTGGAGGACGCCGACCTCGACGTGACGGCCAAGGGTCTCCGATACGCGTCGTTCGTCAACAACGGTCAGGCCTGTGCCGCCCAGACCCGCATCCTCGCCCCCCGTTCGAGATACGACGAGGTGGTCGAGATGGTGGCGTCACTGGCGGACGGTCTCACGGTGGGCGACCCGTTGGCCCGTGAGACGAAGATCGGGCCGATGGTGAGTGAGCGCCAGCAGGACCGCGTGCGCGGCTACATCGACGTCGGATGCGCCGAGGGCGCCCGGTTGGTCACCGGCGGCACCGCTCCTCCCCCGGGGCAGCCGGTCGGCTGGTTCGTCCGACCGACGGTCTTCGCCGATGTGGACAACCGGATGCGCATCGCCCAGGAGGAGATCTTCGGCCCGGTGCTGAGCGTGATCCCCTATGACGACGACACCGACGCGGTCCGGCTGGCCAACGACTCGCGTTACGGCCTGGCCGGCTCGGTGTGGACCGCGGATGTCGACCGGGGCCTTGGCGTCGCCCGGTCGGTCCGGGCCGGTACCTTCGGGATCAACGGCTATGCGCCCGATCCGCTGGCGCCCTTCGGTGGCTACAAGGAGTCGGGGATCGGGCGCGAGTGGGGAGCTGCCGGCCTCGACGAGTACGTCGAGCGCAAGGCCATCAACGGGATCGGTGGGTAATGCCGGATCCGCTGCGGGGCGACCGCTTCGACGCCGGTGTCGAGCACTACCCGATGTCGGGCCTGGACGAGTTCCTCATCCACAACCACCCCAATCCCGTCCGGGTGATGTGGACGTCGGACGTGCAGGCCTACGAGCGCATGTGGTTCACCTGCCAGGACCGCACGGGGGACCTGCTCGTCGTCGCCGGCATGGGGATCTACCCCAACCTGGGGACGGCCGAGGCGTTCGCCATCGTCAACCACCGGGGACGGCACACCACGGTCCGGGCCCATCGCAAGCTCGGGCTTAACCGCATGGACATGACGGTCGGCCCGCTGGGCTTCGAGGTGGTCGAGCCGTTCCGACAGTGGCGTCTGCGACTGGACGGCAACGACCACGGGATCGGCTTCGACATCTCGTGGTTCGACACCAAGCGGCCGGTCTACCGCAACCTCGGTAGTGGGATGTTCGTCGGAACCCGGCCCTTCGCCGGTGTGGCCGGCTACGACGGATTCGGCCGGCAGTCGGGATGGGTGGCCAGCGGTGGCCGGCGATTCGAACTGACGACCGACGCCTTCCTCGGTACCCGGGACCACCACTGGGGCACCCGCGACGGCGTCGGCGGGCCGGCGCTGTGGAGCGGGCGCCAGCACCCCCACTCGGGGGAGTGGGTCGAATTCGAGGAGTACGGCATCTGGGGGGACCACGTGCTCTACAACCTCGGCGACGAGCGGCGGGGCAGTGGCACCCTGCGCGACCGGCGCTACCGGCTCCGATTCGAGCCCGACACCCACCTGCTGCTCTCCGGCGAGATCGACTACGTCTTCTCCGGGGGGGAGGAGCGCACCGCCACGTTCGAGCGCCTCGGCAACCAGATCGCCTTCCTGCGCTGTGGGATGTACGGCGGACCCAACGGTGGGACGCCCGTCGGTGACATCTGGCACGGTATGGACGTAGGTGACGGGGTGGTCACCGGCGAGACCTACGACGTCAACGACCCGGCCGTCCGGTCCCACATCTGCGGCCTCGATCAACACCATGCGCGTTTCGTCAGCGAGGGCGAGACGACCTACGGCATCGTCGAACCGTACGACACCCTCTGCCACGAGATGGCCGAGCGCGGGGTGGGTGGCTTCTCGATGCTCGGCTGAGGGGCCGGCACCGGTCGGGCCGACCGGTGCCGGCCCGGTGCCGGCCCGGTACGGTCGCTCACACGATGCGGGAGGAGCGCCCCTCCCAGTAGGGCTCGCGGAGCAGCCGCTTGAAGAGCTTGCCACTGGGGTCCCGGGGCATCTGGGCGACTGTGTCGACGGATCGGGGGCACTTGTATCGGGCCAGATGCTCGCGGCACCACCGGAGGAGCTCGTCCTCGCCGACGGCGACGTCGCGATCGGCAAGTTGGACCACCGCCTTGACCGACTCTCCCATCTCGTCGTCCGGCACCCCGAAGACGGCGGCGTCCAGTACCGCCGGATGGGCAAGCAACACCTGCTCGGCCTCACGCGGGTAGATGTTGACCCCGCCGGACACGATCATGTCGGCCGACCGGTCGGTGAGGTAGAGGTAGCCGTCCTCGTCGACGTACCCGACGTCACCCAGCGTTCTCCATCCGTGTCGGTTCTGGATGGCCGCCGTCTTGTCCGGGTCGTTGTGGTACGAGAACTCCCGGCCGCCGGCGAAGTAGACCGTCCCCGTCTGGCCGGTCGGAACCTCCTCGCCGTCATCGCCGACGATGTGCATCTCGCCCATGGGTCGGCCGACCGAGCCGGGGTGGGCCAGCCACTCGTGGGGACCGATGAACGAGGACCCGACGTCCTCGGTTCCCGCGTAGTACTCGTAGATGATGGGGCCCCACCACTCGAGCATGCGCCGTTTGACCGGAACCGGGCACGGCGCCGCCGCGTGCACCACGTAGCGGAGGCTGGAGATGTCGTGCGCGAGGCGCTGCCGGTCGGGCAGGCGCAATATGCGGGTGAACATGGTGGGCACGAACTGGGCGTGCGTCACCCGGTAGCGCTCGATGGCGGCCAGGCAGGTTTCGGGGTCGAAGGACTCCATGACCACCGAGGTGGCACCGAGCCGGTGCATGGCCATCGAGTACACCAGCGGCGCGGAGTGGTAGAGCGGTGCCGGTGAAAGGTAGACGGTTTGGTCGTCGATGCCCATGGCGGCGATGCCTTCGACGATCACCACCGAGGGTGCCCTCGGATCGCCGGGAGAGGTGACGCCCAGTGCCTTGCGCACGCCCTTGGGCACCCCCGTGGTCCCCGACGAGTAGAGCATCTCGCGGCCCTCGGCCTCGTCGGCGATGGACGACGGACGTCCCCGGGCCAGGACGTCCTCGTAGCGCGAGAACCCGGGGACCTCGCCACCGGCCGAGATGAGCAGGGGGACGCGGTCCAGGTCCAGCGAGGCGGCCACCTCGGCGAGCCCTGCCGTGATGACCAGGGCCACGGCCCCGCAGTCGTCGAGGATGTACTGCGCCTCGTCGCGCCGGAGGTGACCGTTCAACGCTGTGTAGTAGAGCCCGGCGCGCTGGGCGGCCCAGGCCACTTCGAGGAGGGGGGAGCCGTTCTCCATCATCAGGGCCAGATGGTCGCCGACCTGCAGGCCGGCCTGCCGGAACACGTGGGCCAGGCGGTTCGATCGCTCGTCCAGCTCACGATACGTGGTCGCCTCGCCCGATCCGACCATGATCACCGCCGTTCGGTCGGGATGCTCCTTCGCCTGGGCTCCCAGGTGGCGGTGGTGGGTCATGGGACCACGCTCCTCTGCTTCACCGACCGACGAATCGGGGCGAGCGCCTCTCCATGAATGCGGCGGCGCCCTCGGCCGCGTCCTCGCTCCGGAGGACGGCATCGGCCTGCTCGGCGGTGGCCCGGCCGGCGTGTGGTCCGACGGTGACCGTGTCCCGCATGAGCCGCTTGGTGAGCTGCACGGCCAGGGGCCCGTTGGCCGCGATCTCGCCGGCCAGGGCGGTGGCCGCCCCGAGCAGCTCGTCGGCGGGCACGACCTGGTTCACCAGTCCGACGGCAACGGCGCGGTGGGAGTCGATCAGTCGTCCGGTCATCCCCATCTCCAGGGCCAGGGCCAGGGGGACCCGGGTGGACAGCAGGGTCCCGCCGCCGGCGGGGTACAGCCCCCGTTTGACCTCGGGGAGCCCGAAGCGGGCGTGCTCGGCGGCCACGGTCAGGTCGCAGCCGAGCATCAGCTCGAGCCCGCCACCGACGGCCGCGCCGTTGACCGCGGCGATCAGGGGCCTGGGGAAGGAGCCCTCCATGAATGCGGTCATGACCTCGCCACCCGGCTGGTCGCCGGCGGCACTCCAGTCACCCAGTGCGGCGAGGTCCATGCCGGCGCAGAAGACTCGTTCGCCGGCGCCGGTGATCACCACCGCCCGGACGTCGGCGTCCTCGAGGATCTCCCCCAGGGCCGCGCCGAGCTCGGCCATCAGGGGCGGGTTGAGCGAGTTGGCCGCCTCCGGCCGGTTGAGGGTGAGGACCTCGACCCGATCGATGCGCTCTCTGATCACCAGCATCTCGTGAGTCTCCTGGTCCGGGGTGGCCGCCCCACGGCTGCGGCAAGGTGGTCGGTTGTCGGCCACCCGGACTCTAAGCGACGGGGCGTGGGCTCGTCATGCCCGAGGCGACCCCGGCGGGGCGGCGCGGACTTCGGGTCGGGCCAACGGTGCGCAGCGCCGCGACCGCCGGTTGGTCCCCGGCGGGGAGGCCGGCGTCGCCGACCTGCGGACCGGCTGCGGATTGACACGCCACGGGGGGCGCTGTACAACGGTGCTGGTTGCTGCAGGGCGCCCCCGGTCGGGTGGGGATGTGGGCGCGCCGAGCCCGGGGGAGGCCACGCATGGATGGACGAGAGCCGGGCGGCCCGGCGTTGCGTCTGGGCACACCCGGGTTCTTCCTCCGGCCCGACTACTACGACGTGCTGGCGAGGCTCCGGCGCGACGCACCGGTGCAACCGACGGTCGACGGGATGGTGGCCCTCAGTCGCTATGAGGACGTCCGGGCGGTCAGCCGCGACCCGACGCGCTTCGTGTCCGGCCGCGGGGTGCTCGTCAACGACCCGTTGCGGGACCCGGAGGGCACCGGGCAGCGCGCCTTCTCCATCCTCCACCTCGACCCGCCGATGCACGCCGCCTATCGGTCGGTGGTCAATCGGCAGTTCACGCCCCGGGCGTTGGCCCCACTCGAGGCCCGCATCCGCACGGTCGTCCAGGTGGCCCTCGACGCCGTTCCGGCAGACGAGCCGGTCGACCTGGTCGAGGCCCTGGCCGCGCCGATCCCGATCGCGGTGATCGCAGAGATGCTGGGCGTCGTCGGGGCCGACCGTGCGCAACTCCGTCGGTGGTCGGACGCAGCCATCGAGAGCACCGACAGCACGTCCGCGGAGCAGGCCGAGCAGCTGGGCCAGTTGGCCGGCTTCCTGATGGGGCACGTCCGGTCGCCCCACACCGACCGGGTCGATCTGCTCGGGCTGCTCAAGACGACGCCGGTGAGTGATCGGCTGCTCGACGAGGCCGAGATCATGGGGTTCTGCCTGACCCTGCTGGTGGCCGGGAACGAGACTACTCGGACGTTGATCTCGGGCGGGGCCGAGGCCCTCGCCCGCCACCCGGAGCAGCGGGCGGCGCTGGCCTCGGACGCGGCGCTGGTGCCCGGGGCCGTCGAGGAGATGCTCCGCTGGGTGACGCCGATCCAGGCCTTCGGCCGGACCGCGGCGATCGACACGGAGATCGCCGGGTGTGAGGTGCCGGCCGGGACGTTCGTCGTCATGCTGTACGCGTCGGCCAACCGGGACGAGTCGGTGTTCGGCGCCACGTCCGACCAGTTCGACGTCGGGCGCCCGGTCCATCCGACCCATCTCGCCTTCGGCTTCGGCGAACACAGCTGCCTGGGAGCGAGTCTGGCCCGGCTCGAGTCCCGCATCTTCTTCGAGGAGCTCCTGGCTCGGTACCCGAGGTACCGACTCCACGGTGAGCCGAGCTACACGGCGTCGACGCTGGTCAACGGGGCCCGGTTCATGCCCGTGTTGTTGAGCGGTTGAACGGCTCGGTCAGCCGGACAACAGGTTGATCCGGCCGTTGGCGAGGAACTCCTCCCGTAGTGCGGCGATGTCTGCCGGTGTCATCGGGGTGTACCCGCCCTGCCGGTCGATCCGCTGCCAGTAGGGATCCGACGACGCCCACTGCTCCGAGCGGAGCGGTGCCTTGTCGATCTTGTCGGTGCCGGTCACCGGCAGCGCGGACACGATGCGGAGGTACCGGGGTGCCCACTTCGTGCCCAGGTCGGGCTGATCGGCAAGGAATGCCGCGAAGGCGACCGGATCGAACCGGCTCGGCCGCTCGAGCTCCAGTGCCGCCATGACCTGGTCACCGGTCCGGCTGTCGGGGACCGCGTAGACGGCGACGCCCCGCAGCCCGGGGAGACGGCCGAGGATCCGCTCGATCGGCGCCGCCGTGAAGTTCTCGCTGTCGACCCGGAGCCAGTCGCCCGACCGCCCGGCGAAGTAGAAGATGCCGTCCTCGTCTCGGTAGGCGAGGTCGCCCGACCAGTACCAACCGTCGCGGATCCGCTCGGCCTCGGCTTCGGGGTTCTTGTAGTAGCCCTCGAACACCGACGTCGTGCTCCGTCCGATCAGCTCGCCGATGGCTACCGTGGGATTGGTCAGCCTGCCGTGCCGGTCGAAGGTCCCCGCTGGGCACTCCTCGCCGGTGGCGTGATCGACGACCCGGACCTCCGCGCCGCGGGGCGCCCGGCCCAGGGCGCCCGGCCGCGCCCCGGCGACGGGGAGGAGCACGATCGCGCCCTCGCTCGATCCGTATCCCTCGATCAACGGGACGCCGAATCGCCGGGTGAATTCGACCTTGTCGGGGCCCGACGTCTCCGGCCCGAGGACGAAGCGGAGCTTGTGGTCACGGTCGTGGTCGGTCGGCGGTGTGGCCACGATGTGGGCGATGGCCCGCCCCACGGTGTTGACGAAGGTGGCCCCCGTGTCGCGGATGTCGGGGAGGAATCCCGACGCCGAGAACCGCCGACGGAGGGCCAGGGTCGCCCCACCTGCCAGCCAGGGGAAGACCGCCGAGGACAGGGCGTTGCCGTGGAACAGGGGCATGGCCGCGTAGAGCACGTCGTCCGGGGCGAACGGCATGCGGGTCCCGGCGAGCGCGGCTCGCCTCTGGGTCATGCGCACCGCCTTGGGGACACCGGTGGAGCCCGAGGTGAAGATGAGGAGGTAGAGGTCCTCGGGGCCAGGGGTCCGGGCCGGTGGCGCACGGTGTCCCGCTGCGTCGAGTCGTGAGCGGTACCCGTCTCCGTCGGTCACCAGGGTCCGTTCGGCTCCCAGGCCGAGGTCGAGCCCGTCGAGCCGCATCCGTTGGATCGAGTCGGTGATCACCAGCCGGCAGTCGGTGCTGCGGATGTCGCGGGCCAGCTCCTCGCCCCGGCGGGTCGGGTTGAGCCCGACGATGACGGCACCGGCCAGGGCGGCACCGGCCAGCAGAAAGAGGTACTCGTCGGTGTTCTCGAGCAGGACGCCGACGTGGAACGGGCCGTCGTCACGGAACTCCCGGAGGAGACGGGAGCGGACGCCCGCTTCGGCCACCACCTCGCGCCACGACCACTCCGCCCCCTCGAACAACAGGGCCCGGCGGTCGTTGTCGGCCTGCAGTCGGACAAGTTCGGACGCGGTGGCGGCGGCCGGCGTGGCGAGCTCCTCCGAGCGCATCCCTGATCAGTGCTCCCTGGCTGCCAGGAGCTCGAGCAGCTGGCCGTCGGGATCGCGGACCATGACGGCCACCCCGACACTCGTCTCTTCGAGCACCTGGCCGCCCAGGGCCGGCACCCGGGCCAGGGTGGCCTCGAGGTCGGCGGTGGTGAGTGACAGATGGGTGAGGCCCGGCTCGGTCATCGGTCGCTCCCGGGCCGGAGGATTGCCGGTCCGCCCGAACTGCAGCAGCTCGAGGACGAAGTCGCCGTGCGTGAGGTAGACGGCGGTGAGTCCGACCGGCAGCTCCACGCCGAGCAGCGTGCTGCACACCCCGTCCGGTGGCTGCAGCGAGCGTTCGTAGCGGAACCCGAGCGCCTCCTCGTAGAACCGACGCGAGCGGTCGAGGTCCGTGACGCAGAGACCGATGTGGTTCACCGTGACCGCAGCCATCGGGCGGACGCTACCCGACGGTCCTCCGTTCACGATCGTGCTGTGTCCTGGGAGAGCCCGGCCGGCATGACCATCCCGACGGCCTGCAGGTGCTGGCCAAGCATGGTGTCGAACTGCTCGGCCACGGACTCGGTGTCCCAGCCCCCGTCCTTGTTCATCCAGGCGATCTGCTTCGGGTGTCGGAAGAGGGTGTAGCTGAAATCGGTGCGGCCGAAGACCTGGCCGTTGACGTGGGCCGCACGCTCCGAGGCCAGGAAGGCGACGAGCGGGGCGTTCATCGCCGGATCGAGGCGAGGGTCCGGCTCGGCGTCCGACGCCCCCAGCGAGGCGGTCATGCGGGTGGCACCGGCCGGGGCGATGGCATTGACGGTGATCCCGGCCCTCGCCAGCTCCAGGGCCCACACGAAGGTCATGCCCATGATGCCCGCCTTGGCGGCGCCGTAGTTGGTCTGTCCGAAGTTGCCCCGAAGACCGGCCGACGAGGTCACGTTGACCACCCGTCCGTAGCCCGCCTCCCGCATCACCGGCACCGCATGGCGCGTGCAGTTGAAGGTGCCCTTCAGGTGGGTGGCCACGACGGCGTCGAAGTCGTCCTCGGTCATCTTTACCAGCGTGCGGTCCCGCACGATTCCGGCGTTGTTGACGAGGATGTCGAGGCGACCGAAGGTGTCGACCGCCGTGGCCACGATCCGGGCGGCCGCCTCGAAGTCCGTCACCGACTCGTGCGACGGCACGGCGTGGCCCCCGATCGCCTCGATCTCGGCGCAGACCGACGTCGCCGGGTCCCCCTCCGACGCCTCGCCCCGGAGGCCCACCCCAAGGTCGTTGACCACGACCGAGGCCCCCTGGCGAGCGAGTTCCAATGCGAATTGGCGACCGATGCCCCGCCCAGCTCCGGTCACGATGGCCACGCGGTCGTTCAACAGCATGCAGCTCCTCGGATGGATGATTCACAGCGTGCAGCCGGGCCACCGGGCACGAATGGCGATGGAATAGTATGACACCACCATTTCGTCGGCCAGAAAGTCGGATCGTCGTGTCCAGTGCAAGAGGTTCGGATCCGTTCGCCGAGAGCGAGGACCAGAGCGCGTTGCGCAGCCTGGCCAGGGAGGTCGGCCGTCGTGCCGTGGCCCCCCACGCCCGGCAGGGTGACAGCACCGGTGAGCTGCAGGCGGAGGCGGTCGGGGCCTTGGCGGCCGCCGATCTGTTCCGGATCACCATCGGTGAGCGGTGGGGCGGCCTTGGGTTGGGCGACGTGGAGGCCGCCGTCGTCCTGGAGGAGATCGCCCGCCACGACGTGTCCACCGCCATCTGCTGCCAGCTCGCCTTCAACGGCCCTTCGCGGGGGATCGAGCATCTCGGTGGAGATGCCCTGAAGGACCGGTGGCTACCGGCGGTGGCCGACGGTGACGCCATCGTCAGCATCGGCATCACCGAGCCGGACGCCGGGTCCGCGGTCCAGAACATGCGGAGTGCCCTGGTGCCCGACGGCATCGGCCGTTGGCGTCTGGACGGCTACAAGAACTACTCGACACTCGGGCATGTCGCCCGGGGGATCCTGGTGTGGTGCCGGTGGCCCGGTGGCCACGGCGCCGACGGCATCGGTGCCGTGGTCGTCCCGATGGACCGCGACGGCGTGGAGATCACCGGCCGGCACCAGGGCATGGGGATCCATGCTGCCACCGAGGCCGAGGTGGCCTTCGACGGTGTCGCCGTCGGCGGGGACGACGTGCTCATCGCCGGTGACGCGGCGAACAGCGACGCCTTCAAGGTCCTGCTGGGCCACCTCAACCACGAGCGGTGCGGCAACGCGGCGATGTGCATCGGTGCCGCGCAGGGTGCGCTCGAGCACGCGGTGCGCTACATGAACGAGCGGGAGGTCGGGGGCCGTCCCATCGCCGAGCTGCAGGGGCTTCGATGGAAGCTGGCCGACATGGCCGCCCAGCTCGAGGGCGCCCGCCTTTTGCTCACCCGGGCCGTTCACCTGGCCGGCCCGGGAGGCACGCCCCCGCCGCTGGAGACCGCGCTGGCCAAGGCGGCGGCGAACCTGGCCGCCAAGTTCGTGTGCGACGAGGCCATCCAGATCCACGGTGGCTACGGCTACAGCCACGAGTACCCCGTGGAGCGTGCGTATCGGGACGTTCGGGGGTTGTGCATCGGGGCCGGGACCGTCGAGGCCCAGCGCAACTACATCGGGGCGGCGGTCGCCGCCGGCCGCTCGACGGTCTCGCCGGGCTGGCTCGACGCCCTGGCGGAGTGAGCCGGCGCTTGGGCTAGGCGTCGGGCCGGAGGAACCGGCCCTGGGGGTCCCATCGGCGGAGCATCTCGATGTGAGCGGGGTCCGGCGGGTCGAGTTCGCCCACCGGGTCGGCGATCCGGAGGTCCCACGGGCAGAGCGACCGCACCCGTTCGATGCGCTCGCCCGGGCTGCCCTCCCCAGGCGCCACCGCGGTGAGGGCCAGCTCGTCGGCACCGGCCTTCTCGAAGACGGCGAGATCGGTGATGAGTGCACGCACCCGCCGGCCGACCGAGGTGACGTAGGGAACGTCGGCCACGGCCCGGCGCGGGGTGAGCGTGGACATCACGACCACCTCGTCGGCCGTCGACGCGACGTCGTTGCCCCCACCCGCGCCCACCAGAAACACCTTGCCGGGGATGACCGTCGAATTGATGTTGCCGTGGCGGTCGACCTGGGCCGCACCCAGGCAGGCGAGGAGGGTCGTGCCCGGGCCGCCGACCAGGCTACCGAGGACCTGGTCGGCATCGCCCAGCATGGTGGCGGTCGGGAAGCTCCGGTGGTTGAAGACGAAGGGGTCGGCCGGGGTGGGACGGTAACCCCACAGCCCCAGCTCGGCGGTGAGTACCACGTCGGAGCCACGGCCCCTTGCCAGTTCGACGGCGAGCCAGGCGGCCAGGTTGGCCACGCCGGCCCCGGCCAGGACGGCATCGGCGTCGAGGGCGAGCACCCGGTCGGCCAGATAGCGGGCGCCGTGGACCGCGGCGATCTCCCACGAAGCGGGCGCTGCGGTCAGGTCCGGGGGGAAGGAGGCCTCGTCGTCGCGCCACGAGTCGGCCTCCGCCCGCCGCCGCAGGCGCGCCGTGCGCTGTGGGCCCAGGCGCTCGAGGTACTCCTGCTGGGTGGCGGGGCCGAGCACCCACTGTTCGATCCACTCGTCGAAGTCCGGCCCGTGGCTGGCCGTGCGGACCTCGGACCAGAACTCGAGGTCCTCGCCGTAGGGAGGCACCGGGGTGTCGCGGGAGAAGAGCCCACCGGGATGGGCCCCCATCGGGGACTCGGCCACGGCCAGCACGCGGTGGGCCGGGACCTGGACGAGGTGGGACCAGGGCCGGATGTCGTCCACCACCCGCTCTACGGTGGCGACGACCCCCCGCCGGGCCGCCAATGCCCCCCACACGCCTTCGAGGCGGGGGGCGTTGAAGGCCAGGTTTCCGTGCCGGTCGGCGATCGGCGCATGGAGGAGGGCGATATCGGGTGCGTAGGCCTCCAGCAGCCCGACCTCGCCGAACGGCGTCTCCACTCGGGCGTATCCCGGGTTCGAGGCCATCGAGGACCCGTCCAGGGAGCCGGTGGTGACCGCGGGGAGTCCACGGGCTGCCGCCTCCAGCCGTTGGAGGAAGGTGAGGAAGGACCAGTGCTCCACTTCGACCTCCCCGCGCAGGTACGCGTCGGCGAACCAGGGGTTGGGAGAGAAGTTGGGGAAGATGTCGCCGGAGTAGCCGGTGACCACCTTCTTGACCAGGTTGCCCCGGAAGAACAACGCTCCGAGGCTCGAGAGGCTCAGCATGACGAGGGTGAAGCCGGGGTCCTGCCCCCACCAGCGCCGGACGAGGTGGCGGGCTGCGGCCGTCCACCGCGAGTGGTTGGTCACGATGTGGACGGCGTCGCCGGCCCGCACGTGGTCCACCGCGTCGTCCAGCGAGCAGACCTTGTCGGACATGCTGTGCAAGCTAGCGGACGGTACCACCCGATAGCATCCGGCGATGATCCGATACGAGGTCGGTGGCGATCACGTCGGCCGGATCACCCTCGATCGCCCGGATGCCCGGAATGCGCTGACCGTCTCCATGCGGGACGACCTGGTCGACGTGGTCCGGCAGGCCCGGGACGACGACGGGGTGCGATCGCTGCTCGTCACCGGAGCGGGTGACTCGTTCTGCTCCGGCATGGACCTGCGTGCCTCCACCGTGAGCCAGGCGGGCTCGGCCGGGTTCAACCCGCGTTCGACCAGCGAGGCGCTCCGGAAGGGGGTCCAGACCTTCATCCGGGAGCTATGGGAGTTGGACAAGCCCACGGTGGCCGCAGTCAACGGCACCGCTGTCGGCCCTGGCGCCCACCTGGCCCTGGCCTGTGACTTCGTGTTGGTGCAGCCGGCCACGAAGTTCATCTGGTCGTTCGCACGGTGGGGCCTGGTCGTCGATGCCGGGGGGGCCTACCTGCTGCCCCGGCTGGTGGGGCTGCCGCGGGCGAAGGCGATGGTGATGCTGGGGGAGGAGCTGGTCGGCGCCGAGGCCGTGGCGTCGGGGCTGGCCTACCGGTGCCTCCCATCGGTCGACGAGCTCATGGTCGTTGCCGGTGAGCTGGCCGCCCGCCTGGCCGCAGGGCCCACCCGGTCACTGGGGCTGTCCAAGCAGCTCCTGAACGCCACCTTCGAAACGGCCCTCCCACTGTCACTGGACCGGGAGGCCCAGTCCCAGGCGCTGGCCGCGACGTCGCAGGAGATGGCCGAGGGCATGGCGGCGTTCAAGGAGCGGCGCCCACCCCGGTTTGCCGGGTCCGACTCCTGAGTCGTTCCGGCACGTTCAGATCACGCCGTTCCGGCGATGGAGGTCCACTTCGGCCTCCGAGAGTCCGACCATCGTCTGCCACACCTCGTCGTTGTGCTCGCCCAGGCCGGGAGCGGGTCGGGGTGCAGCGGGCCGACGGCCGTCCAGCCGGGGGAAGGGTGCCTGCTGGCGGTGCGGCCCGGCCACGGGGTCGTCCACGGTCACCAGGTCGCCGCGGGCCGCGAAGTGGGGGTCGCCCAGGATGTCCAGCGCGCTGTAGGCGGTTCCCACCGGGACCTCGTGGGCGATGCACGCCGCCTCGACCTCGGCGGCGGTGAGCGTCGACGTCCACTCGGCCACCAGGTCGTTGATCTCGTCGGACCGCTCGGCCCGTCGCTCCAGCGTGCTCCACTGCGGGTCGTCGGCCAACCCGGGGCGCCCCATGGCGGCACACAGCCTGCGGAAATTGGCGTTCGATCCGGCCACCACGCAGACGTAGGCTCGGTCGGCGGTGGGGTAGTTGTCGATCGGAGCGGACGTCGCCATCCGGTTCCCCTCCCGTTGGCGCGTCGTGCCCAGGCGATCCTGCGCGGCCACGGTCCACTCGAGGATCCGCAGTATCGAGCCGTACAGCGGCGCGTCGACGACCCCCCCGCGTCGGGTTCCCCCCGGCCCGTCCCGCCGGTAGAGCGCGCCGGCCACCGCGGCGGCGGCGAAGGTGCCAGTGAGGTAGTCGGACACCGAGACGCCGGGTCGCACCGGGGGCCGGTCCGGGTACCCGGTCAGGTGGAGCAGGCCGCCGTACGCGATGCCCATCCGGTCCAGTCCGGTTCGGCCCGAGTAGGGACCGTCCTGGCCGAACACGCTGATCCGCGCCCACGTCAGGTGGGGATCGCAGTCCTCGGGGCCGATGCCCCACTGCTCCATCGCTCCCGGCCGAAAGTTCTCGCACACCACATCGGCGGTGGCCGCCAGGCGCCGGAACAACTCCTGGCCTGCGGGCTCGCGCAGATTGCAGGTGATCCCCCTGCGACCCCGGCCTTCCACGGCCCACCACAACGAGTACCCGGGGCTTTCGTCGTCGGTCGGCACGAAGGGCCCGATCGAACGCATGAAGTCGCCCCCCCGTGGATCCTCGATCTTGATGACCTCGGCCCCCATCTCCCCGAGCAGGCCAGCACAGAACGGCGCACTGATCCGAGTGCCGACGTCGACGACCCGGATGCCCGCCAGCGGAGGGCTGTCCGCTGGTCGTGGCCCCCCGGACGGGCCGAGCGGCTCGCCCCCTCGAACCGAGGCGCCCGTCGGCTCAGTCACGATGCTCGGCGAAGACCTCGGACATGGACTGCTTCTCCCGACGGGCCCGGAGTGCCGAGGTGGCCGTCTCGGTGTTGTGCATCCAGTGATGGGCCATGAAGTGGTATTTCCACGACGCCTCCTTGCCCATGAGCGCCGCCGTGTTGTTGAGCGAGTCCTTGACCACCTGCGCGGTCGCCGGCGGGACCAGGGCCACTCGGTCGGCCAGCTCGTTGACCCGCTCGGTCAGTTCGCGGCGCGGGACGACCCGGTTGACCAGGCCGAGCCTCCACGCCTCCTGCGCGTCGAGCTTCTCACCCGTCCACAGGAACTCCTTGGCCTTACGAATGCCGAGCTCCCAGGGCTCGACCAGCAGCTCGACGCCGGCACCGGTCATTCGGAGCACAGGATTCTGGAAGGTGGCGTCGTCGGCCGCCACGATCAGGTCGCACATGCAGGCCAGCATCAGCCCGGCCGCCACGCAGGCTCCCTGCACGGCGGCGATGGTCGGCTTGCGGAACGAGTAGATCCGCTTGCAGCGCTCGTAGTACATGACCTGCTCGTGCCGGAACTTCCCCTCAGGCGTCTCGCGCATCAGCCGCCACTCGTCGGGCTCGGTGTCGCCGACCAGCGCCTTCAGGTCGTGGCCGGCGGAGAAGTGCCTGCCGTTGCCGGCCAGCACGACGACTCGGACCTCGTCGTCGGCGTCCGCCCGGTCGAGCGCGGCGTCGATGCCGTCGATCAGGGCGGTGTCCTGGGCGTTGGCCACCTCCGGGCGGTTCATGGTGATCGTGGCCACATGGCCACGGGTCTCGTAGAGGACAACCGGCTCATCCATGGGACGACACTCTCCTCTCGGGCGAACGTGCAGCTCCGTCGCCCGGTGGTCCCGGGCGACTCGGTCGTGGGAGGCCGAGCACCTGCTCGGCCAGGATGGTGCGTTGGATCTCGTTGGTCCCGGCCCAGACGGAGGACGCCTGGTAATAGAGCCACGACCGCTGCCACTCGCCGTCACCCGGCGTGTGGGCCGCACCCTTCCACAGCGGTGCAGACTCGCCGAGAACCGCCATGGTGGTGTCGTGCAGCCGCTTGCTCATCTCGCTCCAGTAGAGTTTGAGCGCGCTGCCCTCCGGCCCCGGGTCGAGCCCCTTGGCCAGTCGGCTGATGCTGCGGAGGTTGTGGAGCTGGAAGAGCCGGACCTCGACGTAGGCCTGGGCCAGTCGTTGCCGGAGGCGCGCGTCGTCGATGCTGCCGTTGGCGACGGCCATGCGCAGGAGCTCGTCGAGCAGCTGCATGTGGATCACCAGCTGGCGCGGATTGGTCCCCCGCTCGTGGGAGAGCGTCGAATTGGCGACCATCCATCCTTCGTGCTCGGGCCCGACCAGCTGGTCGACGGGCACGAATACCTGGTCCAGGAAGACCTGGTTGAACTCGGCCTCCCCGGTCAGCTGCAGCAGGGGACGCACGTCTACGCCCGCCGCGTGCATGTCGACGACCAGATAGGACAGGCCGTGATGCTTCGGCGCCTCGGGATCGGTGCGGGCGAGGCACACACCCCAGTCGGCGAACTGGGCGTAGGAGGTCCACACCTTCTGCCCGTCGAGCACCCAGCCGCCGTCCACGGCGGTGGCCCGGGTGGCCACACTGGCCAGGTCGCTCCCCGCTCCCGGCTCGCTGAACAGCTGGCACCACATCTCCTCGGCCCTCAGGATCTTGGGCAGCCAGCGGACCCGCTGGTCCTCGCGGCCGTGGGCCAGGAGCGTGGGCCCGGCCAGATTGACCCCGATCCGGCCGACGATCTCCGGCGCCCGGGCCCGGGCCAGCTCCTCCTGCACGATGAAGTACTCGGTCGGTCCTGCGCCCCGCCCCCCGTAGGTCTCGGGCCAGGTCACGCCCACCCACCGGTCCTCGGCCAGCGATGCCTGCCACCGTCGGCCGAATGCGACCTCGTCAGCGAGGTCGTCGAACCGGTGGGGGAGGCCCTTTCCGTACTCCCAGGGAAGGTGCTCGTGCAGCCACGAGCAGATGTCGGATCGGAGGGCGAGCTCGGCACCGCTCGAACTCAGGTCCATTGGCCCCACTGATTCGGCGGCATCCGCGTCATACTATCCAGCAATGGACTTCGATCTGTCGGCCGATCAACGGGCGCTTCAGGAAGGAGCCCGCCAACTCCTCGACCGCTACTCGGGCCCTCCGCAGGTCCGCGCCCACCTGGCCGGCGGTGCTCCCTACGACCACGTGCTGTGGGACGCCATGGTCGACCAGGGTTGGATCGCCGTCGCCGTACCGGAGCGGGAAGGTGGCCTCGGACTCGGGTGGGTCGAGGCGGCCGTGCTGCTCGAAGAGGCCGGGCGTCACCTGGCCCCGGTCCCCTTCGCCCCGCAATTGATCACACTGGCGGCACTGGCAGGACGCACCGACCACCGCGAGGTGACGGCCGGACTGCTTGAGGGTTCGTCGATGGGCGCGGTGGCCTGGACGGCCAGGCCCGATGCGCTGCAGTGCTCCGGCGACGGCGACCAGGTGCTCCTGACCGGTCGGTTGGGTCCCGTCGAGGGTGCCTCCGTCGCCGATGTCGCGGTGGTGGTCGTGCCCGATGCTGTCTACCTGGTCGACCTGGCCGAGGTGGGCCGCCCACCGGCCGAGCCGGCTATGGACCTCACCCGCACGTTGTCGTGGCTCACCATGGACCGAACGCCGGCGGTGCGCCTCGGTGGGGCGGCCGAGGCGGCGCGCCTCGGTGGCCTCGGGGCGGTGGCCACGTCGGCCGAGCTGCTGGGGGGCGCAGACCGCGTGCTGGAGCTGGCGGCCCAGTACGCCAAGGATCGGATTCAGTTCGGCGTGCCCATCGGGAGCTTCCAGGCGGTGAAGCACCGGTGTGCGGACATGCTGGTCGATGTCGAGGGCATGCGCTCGACGACGTGGTACGCCGCTTGGGCGGTCTCCACCGCGGAGCCGGGGTGGTCGCTGGCGGCCGCGACGGCGAAGGTGTGGTGCGCTGACGCGTCCAAGCGGGTGATGTCCTCGGGCCTGCAGGTGCACGGGGGGATCGGGTTCACCTGGGAGCACGACCTCCACCTCTACATCAAGCGGGCCCAGTTCTCCCAACTCGACTACGGCGACGCGTCCTGCCACCGGGCCGCACTGGCCGCCGAGCTCCGGTCGTCGGTGCTGGCCGGCACACCTGTCATGTGAGGGCCCGGTCATGACGTCCTCATCTGCGGGAGCGGCCCCGGCCCTGGGCCAGGCCGCCCTGCCGGCCGAGAGCGCGGCCGCCCTGCTCCGGCGCAACGCCGCGGACCCGGCGATCCGGGATCGGCCCGCGGTGCGCTTCGACGACCTGGTCATCAGCCACGCCGAGTACTACCGGGCCTCGTGCCGGTGGGCGAACCTCTTCCTCCGGTCGAAGCGGCCCGACCGGCCGCTCCATGTGGGCGTGCTGCTCGACAACGTGCCCGAGTACCTCTACGCGTTCGGAGGGGCGGCCCTGGCCGGGGCCGCGATCGTCGGCGTCAACCACACGCGCAGTGGTGAGCACCTGCTCCACGACGTGCGCCACACGCACTGCGACCTGGTGGTGTACGAGCCCGGGCACTACGGACTCATCGCCCCGGTCCTCGGCGAGCTGGACAACGTGCTGGTGGTGGGGGAGTCTCTCGATGACACCCTCTCCTCGGAGCCCGACAGCGATCCCCACGCCGAGGTCGGTCTGGAACAGCCGTGGGCCCTGATCTTCACCAGTGGGACCGCGGCTGCCCCCAAGGCGGTCATCTGCTCGCAGCGTCGCATCCTGGTGACCGGGAACCGCATGGCCCAGATGATGGGGATCGGCCTGGACGACGTCGGCTACGTCTCGATGCCGCTGTTCCACTCCAACTCGGTGATGGTCGGGTGGGCCCCGTCCATCGTGGTGGGAGCGTCAGTGGGCCTGGCCCGGAAGTTCACCGCGTCCGGGTGGCTGGGTGACGTCCGTCGCTACGGTGCGACCTACTTCAACTACACCGGCAAACCGCTGGCCTACATCCTGGCGCAGCCGGAGGGCGCGGACGACGCCGACAACACCCTGCGGGTGGCCTACGGGAACGAGGGCGCACCCCAGGTGGTCGGGGCCTTCGCCGAACGCTTCGGCGTCCACGTCATCGATGCCTTCGGTGCCACCGAGGGGGGTCTCGCCGTCACCCGGATCGAGGACGCCCCGCCGGGCTCGGTGGGCCGGGCCGGGCCCGAGCTCAAGATCTTCGGCGAGGACGGGCGAGAGCTGCCCCGGGCCACCTTCGACGACTCCGGCACCCTGGTCGACCCGGTTGCGTGCGTCGGAGAGATCGTCAACACCTCGGGCATCGGGGTGTTCGAGGGCTACTACAACAACGAGGAGGCGAACCAGCGGGCGACCCGCAACGGCTGGTACTGGAGCGGTGATCTCGGGTACCTCGACGCCGAGGGCTTCCTCTACTTCGCCGGCCGGACCGCCGACTGGATACGGGTCGACGGGGAGAATTTCCCGGTGGGACCCATCGAGACCGTGGTGGCCCGACATCCCGACGTGCTGGTCTGCGTCGCCTACGGGGTGCCCGACCCCGAGGCCGGCGACCGGGTCATGATGACGCTGGTCATGCGGTCCGGCGCCGCGTTCGATCCGGTGGAATTCGCCGCATGGATCGACGGGCAGGCCGATCTCAGCCCGAAGTGGCGGCCGACGCACATCCGGGTCTCGACCGCCGTCCCCACCTCACCCACCAACAAGGTGCTGACCCGCACGCTGGTCCACCAGAAGTACCGGCCGGACCGCACCGCGGGTGACGAACAGTGGGTCCGCACCAGGGGTGACGCCGCTTACCGCGTATTCGGCCCGGCGGAGGCCGACGAGCTCCACCGGCAACTGAGGGAGTCCGGGCGCGAGCGGTTCTGGGACCTCTGAGGCTGCGGGTCCCCCGCCCCCACGGCGGCTGGCCCCAGTGGCACCGATCCCACGGCGGCGGGCCTACTGGTCGAAGTAGTAGCGCAGGATGAGCTCGGCGACACAGGCAGGCTTGGGCGCGCCGTCGAGCTCGAAGGTCAACTCGACGCGGGCCTGCACCCCACCGCCGCCCAGGTCTTCGGCCTCCAGCAGGACGGCGCCGAGTCGCACCCGGGACCCGACGGGCACCGGGCTGGGGAACCGGACCCGGTTCAGCCCGTAGTTCACCCCCATCCTGATGTTCTGCCAACTCAGGAGGTCGTGGAGCAGCAACGGCCCGAGGGACAGCGTCAGGTAGCCGTGGGCGATGGTGCCGCCGAAGGGCCCTCCTGCCGCCCGCGCGACGTCCACATGGATCCACTGGCGGTCACCGGTGGCCTCGGCGAAGTTGTCCACCCGCTGCTGGGTGATCTCCAAATAGTCGCTGAAGCCGAGGTGGCGGCCGACGTGGGAGGTGAGGTCCTCGAGCGAGGCGATTGCTATCATGCGCGAGCGTATCCGGCAGCGGGAGTGGGCCACCTGCCGACCCGCCGGCATCCGCGCACGCCCGTGGGGCGGCGACGTGACCGAAGCGACGACACAGCGACGAGGCAAGGACGAGGCGGTGTGACGCCAGGTGAACGGGCCGGAGTTCTTTCTCTACCTTCCCCAGATGCGGATGGGCGTCGGGGCGATCACCGAGCGGGCGATGGCCGCCGAGGCCAGCGGATTCGGCGGCATCGCGTTCATGGACCACCTGGCGCCCCCGTTGAGCGAGTCGGCTCCCATGTTCGAGGCCATGACCCTGGCCGCCTGGGTGGCGGCGCGTACCACCGACCTCGTCGTGGGCCACCTCGTGCTGTGCGACGCCCTGCGCCACCCGGCAATGCTGGCCCGCCAGGCGGTGACCCTGGACCACGCCTCGGGTGGACGGTTCGAGCTGGGTCTGGGGTCGGGGTCGGTCCCCGACGAGCTGGTGTCCTATGGCGTCACCGTGGATCGAGCCGACCGGCGCGTGCAGCGACTCGGCGAGAGCCTCGAGCTGATCGAGGCGCTCTGGGGTGGCGAGCCCGTCGTCCACCGGGGGGAGTCTTTCACGGTCGACTGCGCCGGTCAGCAGCCCACGCCGCTCACCCGGATCCCCATCGTCGTCGGTGGACTAGGCCCCCGGACCCTGCAGTTGGTCCGACGGCACGCCGACTGGTGGAACCTGCCGGTCCACGCGCTCGATCGCCTGGGGGAACTGCGGCCCCAGGTCGGCTCGGCCCGGGTGTCGACCCAGCATCTGGTGGGGTACATCCCCGTCGAGTCGCAGCGTGACCAGATCGAGGGCGTGGCCCGTCGGAGGTTCGGCGGGATGACCAGCCGGCTGATGGTCGGGGACGCGGACGAGCTCATCGAGCACTTCACCGGCTACCACCGCCAGGGCGTCGACCGATTCTACGTGTGGTTTACCGACTTCGCCCCGCCGTCGACGCTCGAGTCCTTCGGCCGGAAGGTGATCGGCCCGCTCACCGGCTAGCCATTCCGGGTCCCACCGGTGGCGTCGCCGGGGCGCCGGCATCGGGTGCAGACAGGCGGTCGCGCACCACCCGTCGGAGGACCTTGCCGGTGGCGGTGGCCGGCAGCTCGTCGAACACGTCCACCCGTACCGGCGCCTTGAACGACCCGAGCTGCTCGCGCACCCAGGTCATGAGCGCCTCGGCGATCTGATCCGGGCCGGGCCCGTCCGGTCGCTGCTCGACTACCACGGCCGCGGCCACCGTCTCGCCCCACTCGGGATCGGGGATGCCGACCACGGCGGCGGCCTGCACCGAGCCGTGCCGCAGCAGCACGTCCTCGATCTCCGAGGGCGAGAGGTTCTCCCCACCCTTGATGATCACATCGTCGGCCCGGCTCTCGACGAACAGGTATCCGTCGTCGTCGACGAACCCCACGTCGCCGGTCACCAGCCATCCGGCCCGGTCGAGGCCGGACTCCGTGTCGAGGTACTCACCTCCGACCTGCGGCCCTCGGACCCGGATCGGTCCGGGCACCCCCGGCGGGGCCGGCCGGTCGTCGACGCCGACGACGGCCACCTCGACGCCGGGCAGCGGCCGCCCGACCGAGCGGAGCCGGCGACGCACGTCCGGGTCGGCGCTGGCCAGGGCCTCCCGATGCTCCTCGGGGCCGAGCACGGCGACGGTCGACGAGGTCTCGGTCAGCCCGTAGGCGTTGACGAAGTCAACATCGGGGAACAGCTGGAGGGCCCGTTCGAGGATCGGCATGGCCATTCGGGAACCGCCGTAGGAGATCAAGCGAAGGGTCGGCACCCGCAGCCCCGGATCGGACTGCATGACCTGGACTATGCGGGCCAGCATGGTGGGCACGAGAAAGGCGTGGGTCGCACTGCGGGCACGGGCCTGGCGCAGCCAGCCCTCGGGTGTGAACCCGGCCAGGGGCAGCAGTCGGCGCCCCGAGTACACGGAAGTGAGGACGGCCGCCACGCCGGCGATGTGGAACGGTGGCGCAGCCAGCATCAGGGCCTCGTCGGCGCCCGCGCCGGCGAACTCCACCGTCTCCATGACGTAGGACAGCAGATTCTCGTGGGACAGCAACGCGGCCTTGGGCGCCCCCGACGAACCGCTGGTGAACAGGATCACCGCGGCGCCCTCCGGCTCGGGCCGGTATGCGGCCTCCGACGTGCCCGTCGAGGACCGGATCCCGCGCTCCCACTCGACCGACGACTGGCTCGACGCGTCGCCGATCCGGCCGGACAGCTCGGTCGACGTGACGGTGACCGGGTGGTCGAGGCGGGCGACCTGGGCGTTCAGGGAGTCGGGCGGCAACCGGAAGTTGAGCGGGGCGTAGGCGGCCCCGGCCCAGGCGGCCCCGAACAGCGCGGCCGGGACGGCCGCCGAATTCACGTCGGCGAAGGCCAGCGTGCGGCCCCCCCGTTCGGAGAGCCGCGCTCCGGCCGACCGGGCGAGGGCCCGCATCTCCACGTAGGTGAGGTCACCGGACTCGTCGGTGAGCGCGGTGCGGTCGCCGAGGGTGTCGGCCGCGAGGTCGAGCAGGAGTGCGATGTTCAAGGTCGAGGCCCCTTACCGATCGCGGGGAGGGCTGCACGCTGGAATCCGGCCGTGCCGGCGTGGTCGAGGACGTCGGGCCGCACGTACTGCCCGACCTGCCCCGGCGCAAGGATGGTAACCCGGCACTGTCCCGGTCACCCGGACACCTCGTCCACCAGCCCCCAGTCGAGCGCGGTGGCGGCATCGACCGATTGGACGGCAAGGGCCAGTAGCAGGGTCCGGTGACGGCCGATGCGGCGCGGCAGGCTCACCGTCCCCCCGGCCCCGGGGATCAGCCCGAGCCGCACCTCGGGGAGGGAGAGGCGTGTGGAACGGGCCGCCACCACCCGGTGGGCGAACGCGGCTAATTCGACACCGGACCCGACGACGTCGCCGTGGAGGTGGGCCACCGTGCGGTCGGCCAGCTCGGCAATCGTCCTCGCGGGGTTGCGGAGCAGGCGCACGAGGTGGGCGGACGGGGGATCGGACCGTGTGCCGAACTCTTGGAGATCACCCCCGCTGCAGAACGAGGGGCCGGCCCCGTCGAGGTGCACCGAGGTGATGGAGGGGTCCATCACGGCGACATGGAGGGCGGTTTCCAACTCGTCACGCATCGCCGAGTCGAGCGCGTTGAGGACCCGGGGCCGATTGAGGGTGACCCACAGCTCGTCGTCCCGCCGTCGGACGAGGACCGCCGGCCCGTCGCCGGTCGCCCGGTGGCGTACGGACCGCCCGCTCCGCCAGCGGGCGAACTCCGGGCCACCCTGGAGGAGCCCGTAGGCGGTGGACTCGGCCAGCAGCCCTTCGGGGATCGACCGTGCCCCCCCGGACCGGAGCAGCACGGCCAGCACGGTGGCCGCCTGAGGGTTGGCCCGGACGGCGGAGCGGACGGCAACCAGGCGCGGGTCGTCCGCCGCGAGCACGAGATCGGCCCAGTCGGGTCGGCGGTCCGGGTTGCGGATGACGGCGACGATCACGGCCGGCAGCGTGACGAGGCGTCCCGTCGCGTCGCTCCCGAGGGCGTCGGGCAGGTCGTCGCCGTCGACCAGCACCAGATGCCCGTCGCTGCCGGCGAGCTCCTCGAAGGCCTCGCCGCTGTCCAGGACCTGGGCGAAGTCGGGCCCGGCGACGACGGTGGGGTGCATGACATGAGGGTAGTGTTTTGCCGCCATGGGCCACGGGGGCGGTTGACGTGAGTGGGGGATGCCCGGCGCCCGACGTCGGGCCGGAGCCGGCCGACACGCTGACGGCGTGGGCGGCGTCCGGGCTGATGATGCTCACCGGTCGGCCTGATGGTCCGGGGCTCGGGCCGCCGCCGGGCCTGGTCCCCGGCGTGCGGCGCCTGGCCACGGAGATCGCCCGTCGCTCGGGACGACTGGGGCGGCCGGTGGTGGTCGATCCCCTGGCGGTCATGGCTGAGCGCGCCGTGCTCGGTCGGATGCGTCGGGGTGGAGCTGTGAGCTGCAGCCGGGCCTCCCGGCTGGTCCGCGCCGGCGACGGGTGGATCGGGGTGAGCCTGGCCCGTCCGAGCGACTGGGACCTGGTCGCCGCCTGGCTGGGGCTCGACGGGCCGGTGGGCCGCAGCGACTGGGCCACGGTCGCCGCGGAGGCGGAGCGTCACGGCGTGGTCGGGCTCCTCGAGCGCTCGACGCTGCTCGGCCTGCCGGTGGCCCGGGTGGGGGAGCGCCGACGGGAAGCCGCGGCGCCGGGGGGATCGGACGGCCACGTCACCGGGATCCGGACGCGCCGGTTGGGAGCGGGTGCGCCGGCGGTACCGATGACCCGGCTGGTGGTTGCCGACCTGTCGGCCCTGTGGGCGGGCCCACTGGTGGGGGCGCTTCTCCGCCGGGCCGGCGCCGCGGTGGTCAAGGTCGAATCGGCGTCACGGCCGGACGGCGCCCGACGGGGGCAGCCCGACCACTATCGATCGCTCAACGGGGGCAAGACGTCCACGGTCGTCGAGTTCGGGTCGTCCGAAGGCCAACGCACGCTGCGGAGCGTCGTGGAGGGGGCCGACGTGGTCATCACGGCGGCACGGCCGCGGGCGCTCGAGCAGCTCGGCCTCGATCCCGAGTCGACGGTCCGTGACCATCGGCCGCGGATCTGGCTGTCGATCAGCGGGTACGGCAGCTCGGCCGGCTCCGGGGGGCGGGTGGCCTTCGGCGATGACGCCGCGGCAGCCGGTGGCCTCGTCGTCTGGGACGAACGAGGACCGTGCTTCTGCGCCGACGCCGTCGCCGACCCGGTGACGGGGCTTGCGGCGGCGTCGGCCGTGTTCACCGCTCTCGAGGAAGGCGGCGATCACCTGATCGAGGCGTCGATGGCTGATGTGGCCGGTGGCCTGGTCCAGCCCACGCCAGCCGTCGACGGGTCGGCACGCCTGGCACCCAGGCCCCGATGACGGCGCTCCTGGTGCGCGACGTCGAACTGGCCGGCGGCCGGGTGGACATCCGCTGCGCCGGCGGCCTCGTCTGCATCTGATGGCCATGGCGGCCAAGTCGACGTCGGTCGACGTCGGCGGGGGCGCCGCGTCGGGACCGGGTGACCTTCGCCGGTTGCTGCGCGAGTCAGATTCGCGGCTGGCGCCGGGCGCCTGGCTCCGTGCCGTCGGGTACGACGGGACGTCCGGCGACCGGCTCGACCGGTGGGTGCTCGACGACATGGTGCCGGACCGACCGGTGCGGGTGCAGCATCGCTCGGGACATCAGTGGCTACTCAACTCGGCGGCTGTGCAGAGCTCGGGGTCGGGGGCGACCGGTCCGAGGGCGTAGAGCGGGACGGGCGTGGTGTGCCGACGGGCCGGCTGTTCGACCGGGACGACTCGCTCGCCGCACGCCTCCCCCGGGGCTGGTCACCCGACCTCGGTGTCGTGAGCCGTCGGCTCGCCTCCTATGGCGTGACCGGGGTGACCGATGCCACGCCGACCCGGACCGCGGCCGACCTCGAGGCCCTGGCCGCGGCCTCTCGCTCCGGCGCCGTCGTCCAGCGGGTGGGGGCCATGGGCGCCGCCGAGGCCCGGGTGCCGGAGGGGCTCGACCTCGGACCGGCCAAGGTGATGGTCTCCGACGGGCGGTGCCCCGGTGTCGACGGGCTGGCCGGACAGCTCGAAGCGGTGCACCGGTCCGGCCGGTGGCCCTGCACTGCGTGACCAGGGTCGCATCGGTCCTGGCCGTGGCCGCCTGGGAGCAAGTCGGGGCCCGGGCCGGCGACCGGATGGAGCACGGCGGGGTCCTGCCACCCGACCTGGTGGAGCGTCTGGCCGGCATGGGGATCACGGTGGTCACCCAGCCGTCGTTCCTCCTCGAACGGGGCGACGACTACCTGGTGGAGGTGGAGGCGGACGACCTCCCCCACCTCTACCGGTGCGCCAGCCTGGAGCGGGCGGGAGCGGGCCTGGGCGGGAGCACGGACGCCCCGTTCGGACCGGAGGACCCGGGGTGGCCATGACCGCGGCCGTGCGACGCCTTACCCGTTCTGGTCGTCCGATGGGGCCAACCGAGCGGCTGAGCCCCGGGCGCGCCCTCCGGCTCTTCCTCTCCGGTGGCGGGTCGCCCGGCGGGCCACCCCGCACCATCGGTCCCGGGGCGCGGGCCGATCTCTGCCTCCTCGACTGCGACCACCGCCGATCGCTCGAGGATCTGGATTCCGGACACGTGGTGGCCACCGTGGTCGGCGGGCGCCTCGTGCACGAGGCGTGACCCGAGGCCCGAACGGAACTCGAACCGGCGGCCGGCCCGGTGGTGGCGGCGACGGGTCCGGCCCGGCTGGGCCCCGGCGCTGCGACAGCCCCGTTCTCCTCCTGGGTCTGTGCGGTTAGCGCCGCGTGAGATGACAGCCACCAAAGGGTCTGCCAGAATCACCGTGTCCACGCCATGGGGCCAGAGGGGGAGCATGCCGATGGAGATCAACGAGATGGTGATGGTGAGCGTCGACGACCACGTCGTCGAGCCCTCAGGCATGTTCGACGGCCGCCTGCCCGCCAAGTACGTCGACCTGGCCCCCCGGTTCATCACCAACGAGGACGGGACCAACGCCTGGCTCTACGAGGGCCAGGTGCTCACGAACGTCGCGCTCAATGCCGTCGCCGGCCGCCCTCGTGAGGAGTACGGGCTCGAACCCACCTCCTTCGACCAGCTCCGCCCCGGCTGCTACGACATCGACGAGCGGGTCAAGGACATGGATGCGAACGGCATGGTCGGCTCGTTGTGCTTCCCGTCGTTCCCCCAGTTCTGCGGACAGCTGTTCGCCCGCACCGAGGACAAGGACGTGGCACTGGCCATGGTCCGCGCCTACAACGACTGGCACATCGACGAGTGGTGTGGCACCCACCCGGGTCGCTTCATCCCGTGCGCCCTGCCGGCCATCTGGGACCCGGAGGTCATGGCCGCCGAGGTGCGCCGCACCGCGGCGAAGGGGGCCCATGCGGTGACCTTCTCGGAGAATCCGTCCAAGCTCGGGTGGCCCAGCATCCACACCGACCACTGGGATCCGTTCTGGAGGGCGTGCAGCGAGGAGGAAGTGGTCGTGTGCATGCACATCGGTTCGTCGTCCGAACTGGTGATCACTTCACCCGATGCCCCGATGGACTGCCTGATCACGCTCACCCCAATGAACATCGTGAAGGCGGCCACCGACCTGGTGTGGTCGCCGGTCCTGCGGAGCTTCCCCGACCTCAAGGTGGCCCTGTCCGAGGGCGGAATCGGCTGGATTCCCTACTTCCTCGAGCGGATCGATTACAACTACGACCGCCACCACGCCTGGACCGGGCAGGACTACGGGAACCAGCTGCCGAGCGAGGTGTTCAACCGGAACGTGCTCACCTGCTTCATCGACGACCACTTCGGTGTAGCCAGCCGCGAGTACCTCGAGATGGACAACGTGATGTGGGAATGCGACTACCCCCACTCCGACTCGACCTGGCCGACCGCACCGGAGACCCTGGCCGCCAACCTCTCGGGCATCTCCGACCACGACCTCGACCGCATCACCCACCTGAACGCCATGCGCCACTTCCACTACGATCCGTTCGCCGCCCTGGGCGGTCGGGAGCGGTGCACGGTGGGTGCGCTGCGGGCGCAGGCGGCGGGCCACGACGTCTCGATCCGGTCGACGGCACGCGAAGGGATCGCCAAGCGCGGCACGCTGGCCACCGACCTGCTCTCGGTCGGCCAGTCTGACTGATCGTCCCGTCGACCGTCCGCTCACGACACTTCTGCCCCTGCGGTCGACCCTCAAGACGGCGGCCACCCGAGAAAAGGATCAGCCAGAATGGCGAACGCACTGTCCGGATATCGAGTCCTCGAAGTGGCGGCGTGGACGTTCGTCCCGGCGGCCGGGGCGGTCCTGGCCGACTGGGGCGCCGACGTGATCAAGGTCGAGCATCCCCAGACCGGCGATCCCCAGCGGGGCCTTGTCTCCATGGGCCTGATCCCGGGCGGGGAGAACGCCGTGAACTACATCATGGAACAGCCCAACCGGGGCAAGCGGAGCATCGGCATCGACATCTCCACGGATGCCGGGAGAGACCTCCTCTACAAGCTGGTCGAGAGCTCCGACGTGTTCCTGACCAGCTTTCTGCCGGCTGTCCGCCAGAGGCTGAAGATCGACGTCGAGCACATCCGGGCCGTCAACCCCAACATCGTCTACGCCCGTGGCTCGGGCCAGGGGCCCCTTGGCGCGGACCGGGAGAAGCCCGGCTACGACGGTTCCGTCTACTGGGGGCGCGGGGGGGTGGCCCATGCGTTGACTCCGCCCGACGCCAAGTTCCCGATCGGGGGACGGGCAGCCTTCGGCGACCTGGCCGGTGGCATGGCCATCGCCGGGGGGGTCGCCGCCGGCCTCCTCCAGCGTGCCACCACCGGAGAGGCCCCGATCATCGACGTGTCGCTGCTCGGCCTGGCCATGTGGGTGCTGTCGCCCGACATAGTGGCCTCCGGCCTCTACGGGGGGGATCCGATGCCCAAGTTCAATCGGAGCGCCTCCCCGAATCCTCTCGTCGGGAGCTACCGCACGAGTGACGACCGCTTCATCACGCTGATGATGCTGCAGGCGGACCGGTTCTGGCCGGAGTTCTGCACCTGCATCGGTCGGCCGGACCTCATCGACGATCCGAGGTTCGTCGACGGTGCCAGCCGCTTCACCAACCGCGAGGCCTGTGTCAAGGCGATCGACGAGGTGTTCGCCTCCCGGACCTACGAGGAGTGGAAGACGGCACTGGCCGACCTGTCGGGGGCGTGGGCCCCGGTGCAGATGGCCAGTGAGCTGGTCGACGATCCCCAGGTGGGGGCCAACGGCTATCTGGCGCACGTGGAGCGCGGGGACGGCCGCGAGTACGACCTCGTGGCCAACCCGGTGCAGATGAACGAGGAGGCCGACCACCTGCTGCCCGCTCCGGAGCACGGGCAGCACACCGAGGAGATCCTGCTCGAACTGGGCCTGGACTGGGACGCGATCATCGCCCACAAGGAGACCGGGGCCATCCTCTGACCCCGCACCGACGCGACCGCGGCGCCGGGAGCCGGGGCCTCGCGGCCTACTTGGGCGGGAAGCGCAACGCGCCGTCGAGCCGGATGTTCTCCCCGTTGAGGTAGGGGTTGGTCACGATGCTCTCCACCAGGCGGGCGAACTCGTCGGGCTCACCCATCCGCCGGGGGAACACGATGTTCTCCACCAGCTTGGCCTGCATCTCCTCGGGGGCGCTCTGCATGAGGGGTGTTCCCATCGTGCCCGGGGCGATGGCGCACACCCGGATGCCGACGGGCGCCAGGTCGCGGGCCAGCGGGAGGCTCATCCCCAGGATCGCCGCCTTGGCCGCGGCGTAGGCGACCTGCCCGGTCTGACCCTCGTAGCCGGCGATCGACGCGGTGTTGACCACCACGCCGCGCTGCCCGGTCTCGTCTGGGGCATTGGCGGCCATCCGGGCCGCGGCCAATCGGGTGACGTTGAAGGTGCCGAGGGCGTTGAGCTCCATGGTCGCCCGGAACGCGTCCATGGAGAGCGGTGTGTTGTCCCTGGACAGCGTGCGCCCACCCATGCCGCCGCCGGCCACGTTGACCAGCACCCCGAGCGGGGCCATTGCGGCGGCCGCGTCGAGGGCGGTGGCCACGTCGACGTCGTCGTTGACGTCCCCCCCAACGGCGGTGCCGGACCCCAGGTCGCGGACGAGCGCCTCGCCGGCCTCGAGCGCCCGGTCGAAGACCACGACCCGCAGGCCCAGGGCGGTCAGGCGGCGGACCGTGGCGGCCCCGAGGCCGCCGGCCCCGCCGGTCACGATGGCGGAGTGCTGACTCAAGTCCATGGCTGCTCCTGTCGTGGTGTCGGTTCGGTGCGCGGGGATGGGCCGGCGGACGGGACGGGGGAACGGTGCCACTCGGCTGCCGGTCCGGAACGGCTCAGGTGGCGGCGGTGAACACCATCGGGAAATGGTCGATCGACCGGATCGACGGGGTGTAGACGAGGGTGTGGCCTTCCGCGACCTCGTACTCGGGGATCCGGCGGTGCCACTCCCGCACGGCGACGCGGAGCTCCTGGCGGGCCAGATGCGACCCGAGGCACCGGTGCACGCCCCCGCCGAAGGCCACGTGCCGGTTGACCTCGCGGTCGAACCGGACGACGTCGGCATCGGGCAGGTCGGCCTCGTCGGTGTTCACCGAGCCGAGCATGATCATCACCCCGTCACCCTTGTGCACCGGGCAGCCACCGACCTCGGTGTCCCGGACGGCGACCCGGGCCACACCCATGACCGGCGTCTCCCACCGGAGCAGCTCTTCGATGGCGGCCGGGATGATCGAAGGGTCCTCTGCGATCAACCTCCGCTGATCGGGATGGGTGGCGAGGTAGCCGAAGATGCAGTCGAGCGTGGCGGTGACGGTGTCGAGCCCGGCGATCAGGAAGAGGAAGCAGATGTCGAGGATGTCCTCGCGAGAGAGCTCCTGGCCGTCCACGGTGGCGTCGAGGAACCGGCTGAGCAGGTCGTCCTGTCGCTGCTCCTCCCTCTGGTCGAGCACCACGTTGAAGTAGTCGTAGATGGAGTCGGCCGTTTTCTTCTGGTACTCCTGCATCGCCTCGCTGCCGTAGGGCTCGCCGATGACGATGTGGGGCCGGATGATCCCGTCCTTCATGGCCAGAAAGCGCGGCAGCTCCTCGAGCGGGAGCCCGAGGAGGCTCAGGAAGACCCGGGTCGGGAACGGCACGGAGAACTCCTTGGAGAAGTCGACTGCGCCGTCGTCGATGAAGCGGTCGATCAGCTCATTGACCGCCCGGGTGAGGGGCTCCTCGAGGTGGGCCACCTCGCGGGGGGCGAAGATGGGATCGAGCAGCTTCCGGAACTTCTTGTGCTCCGGCGGGTCGATCTGCAGCGGGATCAGCGGCCGGATGTTCTTCAGGTCCACCGCGTCCGTGTTCGACGAGAAGATCTCGGGATGGCGCAGGACCTCGTCGACGTCCAGCTTGCGGGTGAGGACCACACCCATGCCCTCGACCGGCATGACCGGCACGGTGTCCCGCAGCACCTTGAACATGGGCTGCGGGTTGGCCGCCATTTCGGGGTCCATCGCCGCGAACGGGTCGTCGTCGCGTGCCGGCGGATTGTCCATGTGTGCTCCTCGATGGCGTGAATCGATCATTCTCATGTTGGCACATACGCCGTTATCGGCGGACTCAACATTGAATCGGGTCCCGGCGCCCGACCGGCCCGTCGGCCACGGTCAGGACAGCCGGCCCCGGAGCAGGTCGAGAATCGGGTTGTCGTCGATCGGCAGAAGCAGGGGCCGGCCGGCGTCCCGCTGCAGGTAACCCAGGCGGGTCATCACCGCCGTGCTCCGGACCATGGCCAGCGTCTCGTACCAGGCGAGGTGCTCGACCGGGCGGCCGCAGTGGCCCTCGAACAGGGCGATGGTCTCGGCCCTGTCGGGAAACCCGGCGGTCCGCTCGCCGAACAGGTGGCCCATGGTGAGGTCGAGGCCGGTGAACCAGGCCAGGTCGTGCTCGGGTGCCCCAATGGAGGTCATGTCCCAGTCGAGCACGGCCCGGACCCGGAGGTCGTCGCCGATCACCGCGTTCTCGAGCCGGGCGTCCCCCCACAGCAGGGCCGGCTCCGGCTCGGCGGCCGGCCGGTGGTCGCGGCACCACCCGAGGGCGTCGACCAGGGTGGCCACGGGCGACCCGCCGCTCGACCATGTCAGATAGGCGTCCCAGTGGTCGAGCTCGGCCCCGTTGTCGCGACGAGGGATGGCGGAGTCGAGGGGGACGTCGGACCGGTGGATCCGGGAGAGCACGGCGACGAAGTCGCGGTAGAGGGCACCCCGGGCCGAGTCGTCCAGGGTGAGCAGCCACCGGTCCCGATGGGTGACCCCGCCCACCAGGTGGCCCTCCACCCGGGGCATCAAGAGGAACGGGGTGCCGATCCACCCTGTTCCGGGCTCGAGCACGGGGTCGGCGACGGGCACCCCGGCGGCGACGGCGGCCTGCTGGGCCTGCCACTGCACGGTCAGGTCGTAGTGCGGGAACGTGCCGTCCCCCGGGGGCGCCATGCGGAGCACGAGCGCCCGCTCGTGCCGGGCACCGTCGGACGTCCATGCCGCGTCGAAGAAGACCGTGTCGCTCGAGAAGCCCGCGGACGGGCGTTGGAACCCCGTCAGTTCCACCCCGGGAAGGTCGTGGTGGTGAGCGAACCATCGGGTGAGCCCGGCGGCCAGTGTCGCATCGTCTCGTCCGGAGCCGTCGGTCATGGGTCTCCCTCACTGTGCCCGGGCGTCCGCTGCCGGTCGGCCCGCACCCGGACCGGATCATCGCGCCGGTGCCACGGCGGCGTCGATCCGCGGGTGGCGGCGTCGGCACCTGGCGCCGGTCCCCACCGTTGGGGGAGGCATCGAGAGTTGCCCTATGGTGGCACCGGTCGCTCCGGAGGGGTCCGGAGTGCCAACGGACCATCGGCGACGGAGGAGGGACCGTGCGAGGACGGGTGGTCGTGTGCGGCCGTGCTGGCCGGATCCCTCGGTGCCGACCCGTCCGCCGGGGACTGCCCGGGGCACCCGCCGCCGGGCGACGGGGGTGGTCGGGGTGCCCGTGAGGCTCCGGGCCTCGTACCGCCAACGCGGGTCCGCGCAGTACCGGCTGCCGGGGGGTGCCTGGGATGTCCCGACACTGGACCGGCTGCTGTCCACTCCGCGGTCACCCGGTGCCCTGGCGGTGGTGGACGGGGATGTCCGGATCGATACCGGCACGCTCGATCGCCTGGCGGCGTCGGTGGCCGGTGGGCTGCGGGCGCTCGGCGTCCGACATCGCGACGTGGTGGCCTGGCAGCTCCCCAACTGGTGGGAGGCGCTGGTTCTCTTCCATGCGTGCTGGCGTTGTGGGGCGGTCGCGGCGCCGATCCACCATCAGGTTGGAGCGTCGGAAGTGGAGCGGATGCTGACGGATCTGGAGCCGGAGGTGGCCCTGAGCGCCGGCGGCCTGCCCCTGGCCGACGTCGTGGACGCCATCGGCGTGCGCAGCGGTGACCCCCGGTTCGAGGCCCTGCTCGGCGGCCGACCCGTACCTGCCGGCCACCCCCGGGGGTCCGACCTGGCGGTCGTGCTCTTCACCTCGGGCTCGACCGGGTACCCGAAGGCGGTGCTCCACTCCCACCGGGGCCTGGCCTACAAGGCCCACAGCATGGCCGCCGCCCACGGGCTGGGCGATGGGGACGTGGCCCTGATGCCGTCGCCGCTGGCCCATGTGTCCGGCCTCTTGAACTCGGTGCTCGTGCCGGGTGCGGCGGCCATGCCGGTGGTGCTGATGGAGAAGTGGGACGCGGAGCGGGGGGTGCACCTGGCCGGCCGGAACCGGGTCAGCTTCATGATCGGGCCCCCGACCCTCTTCATGGGGATGTTGGAGGTGGCGGGCTACCGCGAGCAGGTGGCGAGCCTGCGGGTGGTGTCGTGCGGCGCCATGGGCGTGACCCCCGAGTTCATCGATGCGGCCCGTGACGGGTTCGGGGCCATGGTCAAGCGCACGTACGGCTCGACCGAGGCGCCGACCGTCACCACCAGCACGTGGAGCGACGAGGCCGACAAGGCCCGGGACACCGACGGCCACTCGGTCGGCGGCGCGGGGATCCAGGTAGCGGACCCCGCCCCCGGCCGCCCTCTGCCGGCGGGGGAGCGGGGGGAGGTCCTCGTGCGCGGACCCGAGCTCTTCGTCGGGTATGGCGACGACGCGCAGACCGGTGACGCGGTGCGGCGGGGGTGGTTCGCCACCGGCGACCTCGGGACGCTCGACGACGACGGTTGGCTGACCATCGTCGGGCGCCTGAAGGAGCTGATCATCAGAGGAGGGGAGAACATCGCCTCGGCCGAGGTCGAGCGTGTCCTCGAGCTGCACCCCGACATACGCCAGGCCGTGGTCGTGGGGTGCCCGGACGAGCGCCTCGGGGAGCGGGTGGCAGCCTTTGTGGTGGGCAGCCCCCGTGTCGACGTCGAGGAGTGCCGTCGCTGGTTCGCGGCCCGGGGGGTGGCCCGGTTCAAGACGCCCGAACTGGTGGTCCACCTCGAGGAGGTCCCGCTCCTCGGCGTCGGGAAGCCCGACCGCTCCGCCCTCCGCCGGCGCGCCGGCGAGCTGGCCGACCCGCGCTGAGACCCGGCCGACCGCTGGGGTCGGGACCCCGGAGCCGGTCCTGCGTCAGCGGAGGCGCCAGTCGATCCGCTCGCCCGAGGTGAATCGCTCCTGACCCTCGGCCAGCTGCACGGGGTCGGTGCCGACATGGGTGACGAGGAACGCGTGGTCGAGGGCCTGCCGGCGCGAGAGCTCCAGGCCCATCCACAGTGCCCGCAGGGTGCCCCCGACGGCCAGCGCAGGCTGGTCGGCGATGGCCTGCGCCGCCCAGCGGGCCCGGGCGTGGAGCTCGGCGCCGGGTACGACCTCCGAGACCAGCCCGACCTGGTGGGCGCGCTCGGCCGACAGGCGCTCGTGGGCGCCCAGCAGCGACAGGCGCATCACCTCCTGGAACGGCATCTTGTGCAGCAGGAAGATGGGCTCGAATGCGGCCGGCATGCCGTAGGTCACGTGTGGGTCGAAGAAGGTGGCGTGCTCGGCGGCGATGATGAAGTCGACCTCGCCCAGGATGTAGAAGGCACCGCCACAGGCCATCCCGTTGACGGCGGCGATCACCGGCTTCCAGAGATGGTTCGTCTTCGGGCAGACGCTCTTGCCCGGGTCGTCGAAGTCCCACGGCGTGTTGTACCCG
>DAIMIK010000002.1:0-53148 GCA_036722795.1 Acidimicrobiales bacterium
GCCATCGCCGCCTCCCTGTTCCTGTCGGAGCGGGCGGTGGAGAAGCACACCAACGCCATCTTCTCCAAGCTCGGACTGACCGAGGAAGAGGATGTCAACCGGCGGGTCAAGGCGGTACTCATCTATCTGGGCGGCCAGACCACCGGGTAGCCACACCCCCGAGGAGTGCTAGCTCCCTGTCGAGGGTGCACCACTCATGAGAGAATTGCCCATCATGGAAACAGAGCTGCCGGTGATGGTCGTCGATGACCAGGCCCCCTTCCGCTCGGCGGCGCGCGCCGTCGTGCGCCGGTTGGATGGCTTCGTCCTGGTGGGTGAGGCCACCAACGGCGAAGAGGCAATTACCAAGGCTGCCGAACTGCGGCCGGCACTGGTGCTGATGGACATCAATATGCCGGGGATGAACGGGGTGGAGGCCACCCGCCGAATCGTGGCCGCCGAACCCGACGTGGTGGTGATCCTCTGCTCCACCTACAGCCCCCAGGACCTCCCGCCGGACGCCGCCACCAGTGGTGCTCGGGCCTACGTCAACAAGGAAGAGTTCGGCCCGGCCGAATTGAAGCGCATCTGGGCCGAGCGGGAGACCATCGGGTTCCTGCCCACCTGACGCTCGCTGTCCTGCTGCCCAACGGCACGCAGGGCGAGTCTCAGGTGAGCGGGATCGAGCCGCGCACCGTGGACCCGGAACCGGGCGTCGACTCCCACCGGACGGAGCCCCCGATGGCACCCAGGCGGTCGCTCATGTTCATGAATCCATGTCCGGCCTGGGCCACCTCGGGGTCGAAACCCGGCCCGTCGTCCTTGACGGCGAAGAGGAGACCGCCCTCCTCTTCCCACACCCGGAGCTGCACGTGGGCGTCGGGTGCGTGCTTGGCGGCATTCTGTAGCGCCTCGAGGCAGCAGAAGTACACCGCCGCCTCGACGGCGGCCGAAAAGCGCCCGATCCCGTCGACCGATGCCTCCACGTCGAGGGGGCTCCTCGACGCCACGGCCCGGAGGGCATCGGGCAGCCCATTGTCCATCAGCAGCGGCGGATAGATCCCGTGAGCCAGATCCCTCAGCTCCTGCACCGTGGCCTTGACCTCGACGGCGATCTCGTCGAGCGCCTCGGTCGCGGCCTCTGGGTCCTCGCTCACCAGGTCACGGACCAGGCGCACGTTGACGGCGAGTGCCACCAGATGTTGCTGGGCGCCATCGTGGAGATCCCGCTCCACCCGGCGCCTCTCGGCATCCGCGGCCGCCACGATACGCGAGCGGGAGGCACGCAATTCGGCGGCCTGCCTTCGAACTTCATCGAGTGTGGACTGCAGGGCCGAGTCCAGGCGGACATTGTGGAGAGCCAGTCCGACCTGGCGCGACAGCTCGGTCAGGACGATGTCCTCCTTTTCGGTGAACGGGGGCTCGGTGGTCGGCCGCTCCACCACCACCAACCCCAGCAGGTCGCCGCCGTAGGTGATCGGGCAGACCCGGAGCTGGGCGTGGTCCCGTCCGGCGATCACCGCGGGCAACCACACCGCGGTCCAGGCGTTGCCCGATACGCCGGACCGGGCCACCACCGGCTGCTCCCGCGGGCCGATGTGCAGTGTGCCCGCCCCCCGGTCCGGGATCGATGCGCTGCGCTCGAGCACCTCACTGGAGCCGGTGAAGACCTCAGCACTGGTCAGGACCATCGACTTGTGCAACGACTCGGTCAGTTGCAGCAGAAGCTCGTCCATGGTCACCGCCCGGGTCAGGCGGGTGCTGAACGTCTTGACCACGTCGTCGGGGACGGCATCGTTTCCGTACACCAGACGCTGGGCGAACTCTTGGGCCCGTTGATGGAAGACCGACGCGCCGAGGGCCACGATGGCGGCAGCCAGAATCGAGAGGCCGAGAACTTCCCGGTCTCCCGAGCCCGGCTGGTGCCCGAAGCCCAAGATGACCAGCAAGTAGACCGCCAGCACCACCATGGAGAGGCCGGTCACCGTCAACAGCCAGACCAGCACCCGGTCGGACCTGCCCAGCAGGCGCGGAAAGGTGGATGCACCCACCCCGACGGGCACCAGCACGGTTCCCCCGGCGGCGATGGCCCACTGATGGCCGGGCCACTTGACCAACACGGCCAGGCCGACGACCACCAGACCGAATTCGAGGGTGGCCACTGCTCCCGCGGCCAGGATCTGCAGCCGCTGCCGGTCGATACCGGGCGCAGAGCGGTAGCGGTGGGCGGTGGAGGCCAGCCCGACGGCGATGGCCACCGACCATCCGATGATGGCCGCGGTATCGGTCATCCGGCCCGGGCCGAACCACAACCACAGCCCGAAGGCGCTTCCGGCCGCGTAGCCGAACGCCACTTCGACCTGTCGGGATCTGGAGATCAGGCGCCCGTCGGGCACGGAGAGCAGAAAGTGGATGCCCACCGCCATCAGCAGCGCCGGAAGCAGGGTGGCCGCGAAGCGCGCCGCATGCCCGGTGGCGCCGGCGGTCGTCTGGCCGATCACCGCGGCAGCGAAACTGGTGGCGCCCAGACACGCGGCGAGCGACACCAAACGACCCAATCGCTGCAGCCTGGGGCGGACCAGCAGGCACACGCCGGCCGCCACCCAGCCCAGGGTGAGCTCGAAACGGATGGCGTCGTCGGGGGTCACGCCCGCGGCCACCGCCTTGGCGAAGCCGACTCCGACAATGGCCAGCGCCGGGACCACCGACAGGACGGCCGGCGACAGACGCGCCCGGTCCTCTCCCCCCTCGGCGGCGGCCACTCGCGGTCGCCGGTGCTCGAGGTCGATGGGCACCCCGAGTGCCATGCCCTGCCCGTCGCCGGTAGTGGTCGGCACCGTGGTCACAGGACTGCCGGACCTACGCCCACCGCTTTGCTCTCCGGGGTGTCGACCATCCGTCCATCCCGCATGTGGATCAAGTGCTCGGCGGCCTGGGCCACATCGTTGTCGTGGGTGACCAGCACGATGGTCTGACCGCCGTGGTGCAGTCGGGAGAGCAGCTCGACGATTTCGTGACCACTGTCCGAGTCGAGGGCACCGGTCGGCTCGTCGGCCAGCAACAGGGTCGGCTCGTTGGCCAACGCCCGGGCGATGGCCAGGCGTTGGCGTTGGCCACCGGACAGGGCCCCGGGCACCGCCTTGGCCTTGTCGCCCACTCCCAACAGATCGAGGAGGTCCCGGGCCCTGGTTTCGGCCGGGCGGCGCTTGGCACCGGCGATGATCGCCGGTAGGGCGACGTTCTCCAGCGCGGTCATGCTCTCCAGCAGATTGAAGAATTGGAAGACGATGCCGATGTGCTCCCGCCGGATCAGTGAGAGCTCGTCCTCGGTGCGGCCGGTGACCAGCTCTCCACCCACGCTGATCGTCCCCTCGTCGGCGACATCCAGCCCGGCAACCAGATTGAGGAGCGTCGATTTCCCGCACCCCGATGGGCCCATCAGCGCCACAAAGTCACCGGCCGGTACTCGCAAGTTGGCTCCTCGCAGCGCTCGGACCGGCGCATTCTCCGCCTCAAAGGTCTTCCGCACTCCTTCTACGACGAGTACAGCGGTTTCGGGATTCATCTCATCTCTCCGCTCGCAATGGGCTGGTATCCGAATCGGCGAGGACGGCGACTACCGGGGCCTGGCGGGCGATGCGCCATGCTCGTACGGGCGTGTCCCTCCCTTTGACCAATTGCTCGGGCAAGCGTGTCGCCTCCACCGGTTCCGCCAACGCGTCCATGGTCGCCTGGCTCAACACAGTCTCCCCCGAATCGGCCAGTTGTTGCAGGCGTTGGGACAGATTCACCGTGTCACCGACCAGGGTGTACTCGAGTCGCTCCTCGGAACCGAGGAGGGCAGCGGCGGCCTCACCGGTGGAAAGCCCCATTCCCAGTCCGAACGCCGGCAGGCCGTCTCGCTCCCATCCGGCGTTGACCTCCGCTTGGAGGCGATGGGCATCGGCCGCGGCGATCAGCGCCCGGTCGGCGTGGTCGGGTTGGGAGAATGGGGCGCCGAACACCGCCATCACCGCGTCTCCGACGAACTGCATGATCGTTCCACCTTGACCGAGGATTGCCTCGTTCATGGCGGCGCGGTGGGTATTGAGCTGTCCGGCCAACTGGCTCGGATCGGCATGCTCGGCGATGGTCGAGTAGGAACGGATGTCGCTCATCAGAACGGTGACCTCAACCACTTCGGTCCGTCCGATCTCCCGGCCATCCAGCCGCAGCTTCTCCGCCAGGCCACCGGGGAGGAGTCGCGACAACGACTCGCCTTGCTCCTCCCGATCGACGATGCACTGGTGGAGAAGCCTCAGTCTGCGGATGGCTCCCTCGGTTCCGGCCGAGACCCCTTGGGCCAGTTTGACGAAGAGCGCCTCGACCTGGGCATCGACGGCCTCCGGTGTGGTCCGCTGGGCCGCGGCGATCGCCTTGATCGGCTTGCCTTCCGCCACCCAGCCCAACAACGACTCCTCCGCGGCGGTTAGGCCGCCATGGGTTGTTACGGGACTCACCAGGGCGTCAACGATCGAAGGGTCGAGCGCGGTACCGCCGGTGGCCACGGCCCGCACCGCGTCCACCAGTTGATTGCCCTCGGCGATGTGATCCTTGAGCAGGTAGCCGTAACCAGCGGACCCTTCGGCCACCAGCGAGATGGCGTACTCGGGATCGTCGTACTGGGACAGGATGACCACACCGGTACCCGGGCGGCGTTGGCGTACCTCCCGGGCCGCCTCGATCCCCTCGCGCTGGAAGCTCGGCGGCATGCGGATGTCGGTGACCAGAACGTGCGGCTCGGTGGCCATGACCCCTTCGACCAGCGTGTCGTAGTCCTCGGCGACACCGACCACCCGAAGATCGCTCTGTCTCTCGAGGAGCGTGCGGACACCCTCCCGGACGATGACGTTGTCATCAGCCAGGAAGACCGTGATGCTGGCGTCCGGTTGGTCCTCGGTAACCATGATGAGGCAGTTGTCCCATATCGGCCGCCACCGTCACAGGGCGGAAGCACCCAATCCTCGGTAGTGCCAGCCACACCACATGAAGCAGGGGACCACACTGGTGGGACGGCCTTGCCGCCGGCAATGTGTCAGCATGCGGATCGAAAGCTCAGTGACCACCTTGTCATGGATTCCCTCAGAAGCAGTGCGTGGCGGGACCCGGGTGGCCTTCGATGCGGGGTTCACCCACTACGACGAGCCGCCGCCTGATGTCATCGAGGACATCGAGCTCCTGAGAACGACCGACCGGTTCCGCTTCGCCAATGTCCTTTCGGCGTGGATGGAGTTGGACGAGGGCGCACGGGTCACCGACTGCGGCTACTCGGGGGGCGGTTTGATGGGCTCCACCACGGTCGGGCTCGCTGGGCTGCATCACGAGTTCGAGGCTGTGGCCCTGCCCGACCTCCAAGCCCCGCCCGAGGTGGGCGACGGATGGGTCCGGTTCACCCAGACCTCCGGGGGTCGGACCGGGCTACCGGCCCCACGCAGGGTTCGTCGGCGGCCGTTCATCCAGTGGCAGGCTCCACTGGTGTGGTCGACGCTGAGCCTCACCCTGTACTCAGGGAAGCCTCCCGAGTTCGAGGTGCAGGGGGCGAGTCGATTCCCCCGGCACTGGATCTACGACGGCGATGGTCACCTGGCGGCCAAGTCGGGGCTCACCGACTTCCGCGACTGGTACCGCAAGTCGTTCGGTAAGCACACCCCATGGGGAGATCAGGACTCCCCCGCACTGGTCACCGCAGTCGAATCGGCTCTCGAGCGCTCGCTCTCGGCACACATGATGGGTGACGGGAGCAAGCCGAAGATCCGCAAGGTGGCCGCCGGCGACGCCCTGGTGACCGAAGGTGAGGGCGGAACCGAGGTCTTCCTCGTTCTCGATGGAGTGATGAGGGTCGAAAAGGGTGGTGAGCGTCTCGCTGAGTACGGGCCCGGCGCGGTGTTGGGGGAGCGCTCAGGAATCGAAGGTGGCAGACGGACCTCGACGCTGGTGGCCGTGACCCCCTGCCGGGTTGCGGTGGCGGCCCACTCGGTGATGGACCCAGCGCAGCTGAAAGAACTGACCAAAGGTCACCGGAACGAAGACCTGCGGGGATAGGGGTGCGGGTCCACCTGCTCGGCGTTCGTGGCTCGATCCCGACCCCGGGATGCGACTTCGTCAACTACGGCGGCAACACCTCGTGCCTGGCCCTCGCCCATGACGGCGCCGCGCCATCGTTGGTGCTCGACGCCGGAACGGGAATCCGAGGTCTGGGCACGACCCTCGACGGCGCCCCCTTCGACGGCACCATCCTGCTGTCCCATCTCCACTGGGACCACGTGGAAGGCCTGCCTTTCTGCACCTCGATCGACCGGGACGATGCCCGCACCGACCTGTTCCTGCCGGCCCAGGCCGATGGCACCGGGGCAGCCGAGACGCTGGGCCGGATGATGTCGCCTCCCAACTTCCCCATCGGCCCCGAAGGCCTGCGTGGTGCCTGGACCTTTTCGTCCCTGAAGGCCGGTGCCCACGAATTCGAGCAGTTCTCGGTGACGGCCACCGAGGTGGCCCACAAGGGGGGGACCACTTTCGGCTACCGCATCTCCGACGGCGAGTCCGCCATGGCCTACATCCCCGACCACTGCCCCACCCTCTACGGCCCGGGGCCGACGGGGTGGGGTGGCTACCCGAAGAACGTCGTGGATCTGGTCGAAGGCGTGGACCTACTGGTCCACGACGCGCTGCTCACTGCCGATGAACTCCCCGAGGGAGCCGCCTTCGGGCACGCGGCCATCGAGTATGCCGTTGCCCTGGGAGCCGAGGCCAACGTGGGCACGGTGCTGCTGTTCCACCACAGCCCCGGCCGCACCGACGAGGTACTCGACGCGCTCGCCGTCGGCTATCTCGACCACACCGATCCCCGGGTCGTCGTGGCGGTCGAGGGGACCGCGCACGACCTGTCAGGAGGGCGACCCCGGAGCCGGTGATGCTCAGCCGGCAAGCTCCTTGACCGTGGCGATGAGTTCGACCGGCTGCTGATCGCCGATCGGCACCGGGATCACCTGGAGGTGGGTGGCACCGGCCTCAGCGAAGGCGGCGATGCGCTCGGCCACGTAGCTCTCGGGGCCACAGAGTGACGTCGCCTCGAGTAGTTCGTCGGGGACCAGCGCCTCGGCTTCAGCCTTCTTGCCGTTCAGGTACAGGTCCTGGATCTTTTCGGCCTCCTCCTCGAAGCCGTAGCGCCGCACCACGTCGTTGTAGAAGTTCCTCCCCTTGGCCCCCATGCCGCCCACGTAGAGCGCCACCATGGGCCGGGCCAGATCTCGCAACCCGGTGACCTCGTCGCCCTCGCCGATGGCCAGCATCCCGCCGACGGTGATCTGCAGGGGCCCGAGGGACGGGTCGCGCTTGGCCTCACCGGCATCGAGGGAGGGTCCCCAGACCGCCCGGGCCTTCTCGGGGACGAAGAGCATCGGGATCCATCCGTCGGCCACCTCCGCGGTCATGGCCACGTTCTTCTCACCGAGTGCGGCGATCCAGATGGGGATGGACGGGCGGACCGGGTGGGCAATGATCTTGAGCGCCTTCCCCAGGCCCGTCCCCTCGCCTGCCGGCAGGGGCATGTTGTAGTAGGTGCCCTCGTGGACGAGCGGCCCCTCCCGGGCCCACACCTTGCGGCACACGTCGACGATCTCACGGGTCCGCCCGATCGGGGCGGAGAAGGGCACCCCGTGCCACCCCTCGATGACCTGGGGCCCCGAGGAGCCCAACCCCAGGTGGAATCGGCCGTCGGACAGCGAGTCCACCCCGGCGGCTGTCATGGCGATCAGGGTGGGCGTCCTCGTGTAGATGGGGAGGATTGCCGAGCCGATCTCCACCCGTTCGGTGAGTGCGGCCAGGTACCCCATGAGGCTGGGCCCGTCGAAGCCGTAGGCCTCGGCCACCCACACCAGGTCCAACCCGGCCTTCTCGAACTCTGCGACCTGTGCGGCCGCCTTCCGGAAACCCCCGGAGTAGCTGAGCATCGTGCTGATCTTCATCGGTTCTCCCTGTCGATTCCCCCGCGTGACGCAACACTACGGGGACTGGTCCGTTCCATCCCGATGGATCCGCGGAACCGGCGCCCGCGTCCCGGTGGGTCCGACTACTCCCAGAAGCGCACGCTCATCGACTGGCTGGCGGTGGCGAGCAACGAACCCTGCTCCGACCAGAGGTAGGCGATGCCCTGGCCGTACCCGTCGACCAGTGCCTGCATCCTGATGTCGCAGAGGACCCACTCCGTCGGCTCGAGGTGCACCACCCGCAGGGTGTTGTCGAGGCTCCGGGACAGCACCCGGCGGCCCAGGGGCTGTGACACCCCGCCCGAGACGTAGTCACCGATGATGGCCAGAGTCGCCGCCGACGGCTCGAGGTGCCCGGGTACCCGGGTCCACAGGGCGCTGTCCGGATCGCCCGGGGTCGGAGGCCCGGCTCCGATCTCCTCGAAGGTCTGGCCACTGGCGATTCGCACGTCGATCCGGTCGAAGATCGACGCCGACGTGAACCCGGGAAGCCTCCGAGGCGGGCACTCGTCCGGTGGGGGGACCTCCGGCGGCGTGACCCACACCCCGTCGGCCGCGAGCCTCCCCGGCGAACCGACCGCAGCGTTCACCGTGAGGATCTCGGTGTCGCCCACGTAGCCCACGACCCGGCCCTGGGTGACACGACGGCCCTCGGCTGCCAGCGTCACGGTCAGATCGAGGACCGAGTCGGTCGGCGCGTACGACAGGTACTGGGCCGTCGACCACACCGTGGGCCGCCCCGAGGCCGCCTCCAGGGCGACCAGCGCCGCGCCCAGTCCGCACCCCCCGAAGAGGAAGTTGCCCGGCGTCGTCAGTTCCGGGATGACGGCGAGCCGCCAGTGGAGATCGTCACCGATCGGCTTCAGGCCGAGGAACTCGCGGGCGTCGGTCACCGCGTCGACGTGTCGGGTGCGCTGCCGGCGTCGGTCACCCCGCGTGCCCCGTCCACGCCGACCTCAACTCCGCGGCACCTTCGACCACGGCATCTCCTTGTCGACCCGGACGTCGCCGGGCAGCCCGAGGATCCGCTCCCCGAGGATGTTCCGCTGGATCTCGGAGGTGCCGCCCTCGATCGAGTTGGCGCGCGACCTGAGGAACATCTTGCGGGCGGACCCCGGGGGGCCGATCAGGCCGAGGCCCTCGGCCCGGCGCATCGTGTAGTCGTAGCCCACCAGGGCGTCCGGGCCGAGCAGGTCGACGCACAGCTCGTAGATGCGCATGTTGACCTCGGCGAACATCAGCTTGGCGATCGAGCCCTCGGGGCCCGGGTTGCCTGCCTTCCGGTTCTGGCCGGCCCGCATGTTGGTCAGGCGCAGGGCCTCCCACTCGATCCACAACCTCATCAGGCGGTCGCGGTCGACTGGGTTCTGCCGGAACCCCTCGCTCTGCCAGATCCGCACCGCCTCTGCGATCGAGCCCGATCCACGGGTGGGCGGGCCGCCCCCGCCGCCGATGCTGGTGCGCTCGTTGGACAGCGTCGTCATGGCCACCCGCCAGCCCTCGCCGATGTCTCCGATGCGATCGGCGTCGGGAACCCGCACCTCGGTGAGGTAGACCTCGTTGAACTCGGCCTCGCCGGTCATCTGGCGCAACGGCCGCACGTCGACGCCGTCGGCGTGCATGTCCAGGGCGAAGTAGGTGAGGCCCTTGTGCTTCGGCGCCTCGGGATCGGTGCGCACCACCAGCATGCCCCGGTCGGCGATGTGGGCCAAGGTGTTCCAGACCTTCTGGCCGGTGATGACCCACTCGTCACCGTCGCGGACGGCCCGGGTGGACAGCCCGGCCAGGTCCGACCCCGATCCGGGCTCGCTGAACAGCTGGCACCACGAGACCTCGCCGGTGAACGACTTCCGGAGCAGGCGCTGGCGGAGCTCGTCCGACCCGTGGGTCACCACGGTCGGCCCCGCCATCGTCAGCCCGAAGAACTCACGCGCCCCGGGCCCCTGGGCACCGGCCTCGCCGAGGCGCCGGTCCACATCGCGCTGGAGATCGGGGGGAAGGCCGAGGCCGCCATGGCCCTCGGGAAAGCCCACCCAGGCCAGCCCGAGATCGTACTGGCGGGAGCGGAACTCCTCGACCGGCGCGGTGCGGGGATCGAGCTCCTCCAAGAGCCGGCTGGTGCGATCGTGCACCAGGGACGCGTCGTCTGCCATGGCAAGAACATACTGCGCAGGGCCGCCTGCCTCCCGATCCGATGTGACGGGGCCCGCCCGGGTCGGGTCAGGGCTGCAGGCGGGTGATGCTCCACCCTTCGCCGTCCGGGGTGTACCGGAGGCGGTCGTGCAGCCGGTGGTCGCGTTGCTGCCAGAACTCGAAGGACGATGGCGTGATCCGCACCCCGCCCCACCACGGCGGCCGCGGCACCGGTCGGCCGGCGAACTCGGCCTCGAACTCCCCGACCTGGCGGTCCAGGGCCTGGCGGCTCTCGATGGGCCGGCTCTGCCGGGACGCATGGGCGCCGACCTGGCTTTCACGGTGCCGGGTGGCGAAGTAGGCGTCGGACTCCTCCGCGCTGGTCCGGTCGGCCGGGCCCTCGATCCGCACCTGGCGGCCCAGGGGCTCCCAGAAGAACAGGAGGGAGGCATGGGGGTTGTCGGCCAACTGATGGCCCTTGCTGCTGTCGTAGTTGGTGAAGAACGTGAATCCGTCCTCGCCCCAGCCCTTGAGCAGCAGCATGCGCACCGACGGACGGCCCTCGGAATCGGCGGTGGCAACGGCCATGGCCTCGGGGCTGGCCGTGACGGTCGCCGCCCGGTCGAACCACCGACCGAACTGGGCCAGCGGATCGGGATCGACGGTGCGTTCGTCGAGGGGTTCTTGCGCCTCGGTCATGCACCGACCCTAGCCAGTGGGAGGGCAGTTGCTAGCCTCCGCGCTGGTGCCCGTCCCCATCGACGTACAGACCGAACGCTCGGCGACCCCCGGCTGCCGGGGGATTGCCCACCTCAACAACGCCGGTGCCGCCCTGTCCACACAGGCGACGCTCGACGCCGTGGTGGGACATCTCCGGCGCGAGGCGGTCCAGGGCGGCTACGAGGCCGCTTCCGCGGTTGCCGATCGACTGGTGGCGCTCCGCTCCTCGGCAGCGCGCCTGCTGGGTGCCGACGACGGCGACGTGGTGGTGACCGGGTCGGACACCCAGTCGTGGACCAAGGCACTCTGGGGCTTCGCCCTGGGGGGTGGCATCGTCCGGAACCAGCGGATCCTGGCCGACCGTCTGGCCTACGACAGCCACTACCTCGGGCTGCTGCAGGTCTGCGAGCTGACCGGGGCCACCGTCGAAGTGGTGCCGAGCACGGCCGACGGCACCGTCGACCTCGACGCGCTGGCGGGCGCCCTCGGCCCCGGAGGTGTCGCCCTGGCCGCCGTCACCCACATCGGGACGCACCGCGGGCTGGTCAACCCCGTCGAAGAAGCCGGCGCGGCGTGCCGCCGGGCCGGGGTCCCCTTCTTCCTCGATGCCTGTCAGAGTGTCGGCCAGCTGCCGGTCGACGTCGGACTCATCGGTTGCCAGGTGGCCACCGCCACCGGCCGCAAGTGGCTGCGCGGGCCCCGGGGCACCGGGCTGCTCTACGTGGAGTCCTCCTTCGCCGAGCGGTTGCGGCCGCCGGGGATCAGCTGGAGCTCGGCCCTGTGGTGCGACGCCGACCACTTCCAGCTCCGCCCCGGGGCCGACCGTTTCCTCGAGTTCGAGGTGCCCGTTGCCGCCTTCATCGGATTCGGGGTGGCCATCGACCATGCCCTGTCCGTCGGTCTCGACGCCATCGCCGCCCGCGTGGGCGCCCTGGGCGAACGACTGCGTGGCACCCTGGCCGGGCTCGACGGGGTGCACGTCCACGACGGTGGGCAACGCCGCTCCGGGATCGTCACCTTCACCCTCGACGGCACGACGCCCGCACAGGTGAAGCAGGCCGCGCTGGCGGCCGGCATCAACGTCTCGGTGAGCGAGTCCCACTTCGCCCGGCTCGACATGGCCGCTCCGAACCCGGAGGCCGTCGTCCGGGCATCACCGCACTACTACAACACCGACGAGGAGCTCGATCGGCTGGTGGACGTGGTCGCCACCCTGGCCGCCGACTGACGGGGGCGCTCCCCGCATCAGGCAAGAGTGGCCACGACGTCGTCGGCCGTCTGCTCCCCCGAGCGGACCGCGCCCTCCATGTACCCGTTCCACACTGGGGAGCACTCGGCGCCGGCCCAGTGGACGAGGCCCACCGGCTCGGTGAGGGCAGACCCGAAGTCGCTCCAGACGCCGGGCGTGAAGTGGGCGCCGTAGCATCCCCGGCTGAACTCCTCGGCCATCCAGTCCCGTTCGAGGTACTCGATGGGCGCGGCCGCCCTGGGCCCGAAGTAGCGGACGAAGCACGCCACCGCGGCGGCGCGGCGCTCCTCGAGGGACAAGCGGGCGGCGGCACGGCCGTCGCCGGCCTCCATGAACCCCATCAGCACACCGGGGCGCCCGCCCGGGGGCGAGTTGTCGAATGTCACCTTCACCGGTCCCCGGTCCGATGCCGCCTGACCGGTGAGGCCGTCGTCCCGCCAGAACGGCTCGTCGTAGACGGCCTGCAGCTTGATGACCGAGCCCGCCGGCAGGCGTTGGGTGAGCTGGTCCCTCCACGACGGGAGGATCGGGTCGTACTCGAGGCGTCCGGCCAACGTCGGGGGGAGCGTGACGATGGCCCGCTCGGAATCGTAGGTCTCGCCGGCGCGGGTGGTCACCCTCACCCGTGCCCCGTTCTGCTCGACGCGCCGCACCGGGCTGTCGAGGTTGACCCGGTCGCCGAGGCCGGACGCCATCGTCTCACTGACCCGGGTCGACCCTCCGACGATCCGATCCTGTTGGGATCCCCGATCGGTGCTCAACAACCCCTCGAAGTCGGTCCCCGAGTGGGCGTAGAAGAGGGCGTGCAGAGCCGAGAGGTTGCTGCTCTCGGCTGAGAAGACCGCTTCGGTGGCCACCCGGAAGTAGTTGCGTGCCGTCCGGGTGCGGAGGTTCCGGAGGATCCACGTCTCCAGTGTCTGGCTGTCCAGTGCTCGGGCCCCGGGCCCGGTCCACGGCCGGTCGAGGGGGACCTTGTCGGCCAGGCGCTTGAACCGGGACAGGCCCTGGAAGAGATCGGCCAGGACGAACGGGTTCAGCTTGGGCACCGCGCCGCGGTTGGAGGCCATCCGACCCTGCGATCCCCCCAGCTGCACCACATGCTCGCCGCTGTTGTAGGTCGGGAACGTCTCCAGTCCGAGCTCCGCGATCAGGGCGTACATCCGGGTCTGGGTCGGGCCGACCCACTGCCCGCCCAGTTCGACGGGGGTCCCGTCCGCGGTGTGGCCTCCCTCGGTGCGGCCCCCAACCCGCGATCGGGCCTCGAGGACGAGCACGTCGACCCCGGACGAGTGCAACCTCCGGGCGGCCGCCAGTCCGGACAGGCCGGCTCCGACCACAGTCACGCGGGTGTCCGTCACCGGTGGAGCTCCTTGTCGATTCGGGCGGCACGGTCGATGGCCCGCCACGATCGGCGAACCCAAGCCGGGCGGCCATCGCGCAGGTGGGCGGAGGAGACATCGACCGACCACTGCTGTTCGAGCCGATCGGCCTCACGGAAGGCCGCCTCCGAAGAGGGGGGGTCGGCGAGCCACCCCGACTCGGTCCGGGTGCGGGCGTGGTGGTATCGGGGCAGCAGCGTGCCGTGGGCGGCCATGGTGCTCCGGTGCAGGAGCTCGTGGCGCCACCAGGTCGTCCACGAATCGAAGACGTTGGTCGGAAGCGGGCCGAGGTCCACCGGCGCGGCGATTTCCACCGGCTTGAACAGGGACGTGCAGGGAGCAGAGGTGGCGGTCGCCCAATGACGGGGCCCGGCCCGCAGGTCGGAGACCCAGGACGCCGTCGTCTGGCTGGACGAGAGGATCCCTCCCGCATGGACGCACGGTGCGCCCAGACCACCGTGGACGGCCGACCATCGAGGGGACTGGGTGCCGCCGTGGTCGCGGAGTGCCTCCATGAGGTCGGCCGGGCCGCGTGCCCGGCAGGCCAGCGGCTCGGTCAGTCGGCGGCGGGTGGATGCCGAGGCCACCCACGTGCGCACACCATCGGCATGCGCCCGGGCGAAGGAGGGAATCGAGAGGCCGTTGGAGATGCTCCGTCCCCTGCCGCTGACGGCCTCGGTGGCCCATCGGCGGCCGGCCGTCTCCAGCACGAGCGCACCGGTGGGATCGGCCACCAGGAAGCTGTTGTCATAAGTGAAGCCGGGGCGCTCGTGGCTACAAGGGCCTCCCTGGCCGTGGCGCTCGAGCAGTTCGACAATGACGGCGACGGCCCCCTCGGCCGTGGTGGCCCGCTCGAGGCCCAGGCGCACCAGGTCCATTCCCAGGAGCGCCTTGCCGCCGCGGGGGCCCTTGGTGAACACGGCCTCGTTGCCGATGACCACCCCGTGCTCGTTTGCCCCCATCTCCGCCCCCCACATCCACCACGGGCGGGATACCAGCACCGCGTGGGTGTGGGCGACTTCGGGGATGTCGATCCATGTGCAGGCGACCTGGTCCCCGGGCTGATGGTCGGCGGACTCGACCCACTGGAGCACCTGGGACTCGTTGGGGTCACGGTCGCTGTTTTTGGCGAACATCACCCCGTCGTCGGTGATGGTCACGAACGAATCACACATCGGGGCTCCCCCGGTCGCATCCAGCCTTGACAAGTTGCCGGTGCAAACATAGAACTTGTCTCAGTGTGAAACTTACACCCGGGAAGGCTCGTTGAGAACCTCTGACGCACGCCTCCAGAACGAGGCCGCCATCATGGGGACCGTGGTGCTCCGCGGCGAGTCCAGCCGGCAGCAGATCGTGGCCGACACCGGCCTCAGCAAGGCGACCGTCTCCCGGCTGGTGCGCCAACTGGTCGACGACGGGAGGATCGTCGAGGGACCGCTGGTCAACGGGTCCGCCTTCGGCCGGTCGACCCAGACACTCGGATTCAGGGGGGCGGACGACCTGGTCTGCGGCATCGACATCGGGGGCACATCGACCCGTTTCATCCTGGCCGACCATCGGGCACGGCTGAAATCTGCGTGGCGCACTCCCACCGCCCACGGGGGCACCTCGAAGGACCTGGCGAGGTGGATCGCCGATCAGGTGACCGAGGCATGCACGGACCAGCGCAGGCCGCTCCCGACCTTCACCCTCGTCGGTGTCCCCGGCGTGGTGCAACCAGGCACGGGGCGGATCCGCCACGCACCCAATCTCAGGGCCATCGAGGGAGACCGCTTCCGCCGACAACTCGAGGCAGGTCTCGAAGGGACCTGCGTCGTAGAGAACGATTCGAACCTGGCGTTGGTCGGTGAGCTCTGTGCCGGGGCCGCCATCGGCGCCGATGTCGCCGTGATGGTGACCATCGGGACCGGCGTGGGCGCCGGCGTCGCCCTACACGGTCGCCTGCTCACCGGGGCAACCGGTCTGGTCGGTGAGATCGGCATGCTGCCGGTGGCGCTCGACGGGACCGTGTTGGAGGACGTCATCAGCGGAACCGCAATTGCCAGGGCGGCCGAGGAGCTGGGGTTGGAGGATCGGCGTCCCTTGGCGGTGATCGGCCGTGACGACCCTGGGCCCCAGCATCGGTTACGCGCCCGGGTCCTCGACGCCATATTCGCCGGCTGCATGGCGTGCGCCGTCGCCTACGAACCGGAGGTGATCGTCATCGGCGGTGGCGTGTCCAGGTCACTCGGCGCTGTCCTTCCCTCCCTCCAGCAGCGGTTGAACGACGCACTGGAGTCTCCTCCGAGACTCAGGATCTCGCACCTAGATGATAAGGCCGGGGCCCTCGGGGCGGTGGCGATCGCCCTCGAGGCCGCGTACCGGCAGCTGGGAGCCGTGGTCGACGCCGGCGTCGACGCCGAGTTCCGACGCTCCATGGCCGTGCTGGCAGCTGCGCTGGAGGATCCGCCAGACCCTCCGGGGGGGTCGGGCCATCGTCGGTCGACGCCGGCCACCATCGAGTCGGCGGAGCGGTAGGACACAGTGCGGAGCCGGCGGAGCGGTAGGACAGAGGGACGACGAGCGTTGAGAAGCATCGACCAGAGGCACCTGGGATGGGAGAGACAGTGAACACCAGAATCATGAAGTCGACGAGGACGGGTGCACTGGTGGTGACCGCCGCCATCCTGCTTGCCGCATGCGGTGGGGGGAGCTCGAGCTCGTCCGCCGGCAGCGGCGGCGGGACCGCCACCGTCAACCTGGTGTCGTCCCCCGGGACACTCGACCCCGGCCTGGCCTATACCGCCCCGTCGCAGGATGCGGACTGGCTCGTCTACACCGGCCTGCTCACCTACGCCCATGCCAACGGCAGCGCGGGGTCCCAGGTGATCCCGGGCCTGGCCACGGGAATGCCCATCATCACCAACGGCGGCACGACCTACACGCTCACGCTGCGCCAGGGTCTCAGGTACTCGAACGGGAAGCCGGTCCAGGTCGGCGACTTCGCCTACACCATCGAACGCGCCATCAAGTTGAACTGGGGTGGCGTGTCCTTCCTCACCACCACCATCACCGGCGCGGCCGACTACCAGACGGGCAAGGCCTCGTCGATCAGCGGCATCGTCTCGGACCCGAGCACCAACCAGATCACCATCAACCTGATCACCAACTACGGGCCGTTCGACAACGTCCTCGCCTTCACCGCCGCGGGGCTGGTGCCGACGGGTACGCCGATGACCGACCAGATCTCGAACCCGCCGGTGGGGGTCGGTCCCTACATGTTCGAGAACGTCGTCTCCAACTCCTCCTTCGAGATGGTGCGGACGCCCGGGTTCGCCTCCCTGCACCTCCCCGGCATACCCCTCGGACACGTCACGATCAGCGTCTCCACCGAGAGCAACCCACTGATCGCGGCGGAGAACGTCCTGCAGAACAAGGTGGACGCCTTCGACCCGAGCAGCCCCATCCCCGCCACGCTGCTCTCGTCGATCAAGTCGACGGCGTCCTCGCGATTCGAGACCATCCCCACCCCCTGGACCTATTACTTCTGGATGAACACCACCATCGCCCCCTTCGACAACAAGAACGCCCGCATCGCCGCGTCCGAAGCGGTCGACCGCACCGCACTCCAACGACTGTCCAGCGGATTCCTCTCCCCGGGGTGCAACTTCATCCCCCCCGGGGTCATCGGCCATCAGGACGGGAACTGCGTCAACCAGACCAACGGTCCCGACGTGGCCAAGGCCAAGGCGCTGGTGGCCAGCTCGGGACTGACCGGCGCCCCGGTGACGGTATGGGGGTTCAACACCAGCCCCCGCTCCGCCTACGTGCAGTACTACGCCAGCGTGCTGAACTCGATCGGCTTCAATGCCACGGTCAAGCTGACAGCCCCGGCCATCTACGGATCGACCATCGGGGACGCGGCGACCAAGGCCCAGACCGGGGACGGCGACTGGCTGCAGGACTTCCCCAACCCGGTCGACTTCTACATCCCCCTGTCGGCAGCCAGCATCAACCCCACCCACAACATCAACTACAGCTACGTCGACGACCCGGTCATCGAAAAGGCGACCGCCACGCTCGACCAGGTGCCGACCAGCCAGCTCCCGTCGGTTGCGCAGCAGTGGGCCGACCTCGACACCTACGTCAACACCCAGGCCTACGAGTTCGTCTACGGCTACGCCCAGCTCTCGAAGTTCCTGTCCAACCGGATCGACTTCGCCACGGCGATCTTCTCGCCGATCTACCTCAACGACTACAGCAGCTGGCAGCTCACGTCGTGAGCCCGATCGCACTCTCGTCATCGGAGACCCTCGCTGCAGACACCCCGAGCCCGCATGGTGAGCGACATCGCCGTGTGGCCCTGCGCCGGATGCTGCACGACAAGGTCGCCATCGGCTCGGTGATCGTATTCGCCCTGATCGTCATCGCCTGCCTCTGCGCCCCCCTGTACGCCAGGTTCGTGGCGGGCACCGGACCCGATGCCAACCACGTGACCGAGGTGATCACGGTGGGAGGCAAGCCGACCGACGTGGTGTCGACCTCGGGGATCCCCATCGGGCCGACCTGGCAGTCGAAGTTCCTCCTCGGGGCGGACAGCAACGGCCGAGACGTGGCGGTCCGCCTTCTCTACGGCGGCCGGACCTCGCTGGCGATCGGGTTCCTGGCCGCGGCGATCACGCTGACGTTCGGCACGCTCACCGGCATCCTCGCCGGATTCTTCCGCGGCTGGACCGACACCGTCCTGTCCCGCGCCCTCGACGTCATCTGGGCCTACCCGGTGGTGCTGCTGGGCATCGCCCTCGGGACCGCCCTGGAGCTCGGGGGACTCAAGGTCGGGCCGGTCGTGATCAGCGGGAATTCCCTGTTCGTCCCCGCCCTGATCATCGGGTTCGTCTTCATCCCCTACCTCGCCCGGCCCATCCGCACCCAGGTCCTCCTGCTGAGGGAGCGGGAGTTCGTCGCCGCCGCCCGCCTCCTCGGCAAGGGCTCGCTGTCGATCATCGTCTCGGAAGTGCTCCCCAACGTGATCTCGGCCGTGGTCGTGTTCGTCCCGCTGATCGTGGCCAACGCCATCCTCCTCGAAGCGGGCCTGTCCTACCTCGGGGCAGGGGTGCAGGCCCCGAACCCCTCATGGGGGACGATGATCGCCTCCGGCGTCGCCCTCATCACCAGCACCCCGAGCCTGCTGTTCGCGCCGGTGATCATGCTGGTGGCCACCACCGTCTCGATGAACCTCTTCGGAGAGAGCCTCCGCAATGCGCTCGGCACCACCACCTCCATGACAGGGCGGTAAGTGGCCAGGTACATCGCCCGCCGACTGGTGTCGAGCCTGGTGGTGCTCTTTCTCGTGTCGGTCTTCACCTTCTTGATCTTCCAGGTGATCCCCAACGGGAACCCGGCACTGCGCATCGCCGGTCGCGGTGCTTCATCGGCGACGCTGGCAACGGTGGTCAAGGAGTGGGGATTCAACCAGCCCCTGTACGTGCAGTACGCCGACATGATGAGGAAGATCTTCACCGGCTCGGTGGTCTCCTACTCGGGGAACATCAACGTGATGCAACAGCTCCGGGCCGGGCTGCCGGCGACCATCTCCCTCGCCGTGGGGGCGTCGGTGATCTGGCTGTCCGGCGCCATCGTCATCGGGGTCCTCAGCTCCCGGCGCATCGGCGGCACCGTCGACCGGCTGATGGGCGTGCTGGCGTCGGTGAGCATCTCCGTGCCCGTGTACGTGATCGGCGCCGTCGCCCTCTACTTCCTCGCCTACAAGGTCGCCATCTTCCCCAACGGGGGCTACGTGCCGATGAGCCAGAGCTTCTTCGGGTGGTTGGACCACATGATCCTGCCTTGGCTGTGCCTGTCGGTCGGATTCATCGGGCTCTACTCGCGGGTCCTGCGATCGAGCATCATCGAGACGGAGGGTGAGGATTTCGTCCGAACGGCCAAGGCAAAGGGCCTGACCAAGCGCCGCATCCTCGTCCACCACGTCCTGCGGACATCGTTGATCCCGATCATCTCGCTGTGGGGCCTCGACTTCGCCGGGGTGATCGGAGGGGGGGCCATCCTGGTCGAGACCCTCTTCAACCTCCAGGGAGTCGGCCAGTACGCAGCCGAGTCGATCGGCCTGCTCGACATCCCGCCCATCATGGTGATCGTGATGTACGGCACGTTCTTCGTCGTCCTGCTCACCACCGCGGTCGACATCCTCCACGCCTTTGCCGAGCCTCGGGTCAGGTTGCAGGCATGACCGAGCCGCTGCTGGAGGTCGAAGGGCTCCGGGTCGGGTTCTCCACCGACCGGGGCGTGGTCCAGGCCGTCGAGGACGTCAGTCTCGAGCTCGACGAAGGCGAGTTGGTCTGCATCGTCGGCGAGTCGGGGTGCGGCAAGTCGGTGACCGCGCTTACCATCATGGGGCTGACACGATCGCCGACCACCCGGATCGAGGGCTCGGTCCGATTCGAGGGCTCGGAGCTGCTCGACGCGCCGGAGAGCGACCTCCGCTCGCTCCGCGGCCCGGGGATCGCCATCGTGTTCCAGGAGCCGGTCACCTCGCTGAACCCCGTGCAACGGGTCGGCCCCCAGATCGCAGAGCAGATCCAGGCCCACACCACACTGGACAGTGGCGAGACGCGTCAGCGGGTTATCGAATCGATGAGACGGCTCGGGATCCCACAGCCCGAACAGCGGTGGTACGCCTATCCGCACGAGCTGTCCGGGGGGATGTGCCAGCGGGTGATGATCGCCATGGCCATGTCGTGCTCCCCTCGCCTGTTGATCGCCGACGAGTGCACCACCGCCCTCGACGTCACCATCCAGGCACAGATCCTGTTGCAGCTGCGGGGCCTCTGCGACGACCACGGGATCGGCGTGCTGCTGATCACCCACGACCTCGGCGTCGTCGCCGAGGTGGCCGACCGGGTGGTCGTGTTGTACAACGGCCGGGTGGTCGAGCAGGGCACGGTCCGAACCATCCTCGAGGACCCCCAGCACCCCTACACCTGGGGCCTGCTCGGCTCGATGCCCAGGCTCGACCGCCCACGCCGCGAACACCTGTCGACCATCCCGGGGGCCCCGCCCGAGCCGGGGACGGCCGGCGGTGGATGCTCGTTCCTCGCCCGCTGCCCGCACGCCTTCGACCGGTGCCTCGAAGAGCCACCGTTGACCCCGGTGCCGGGGGCATCGGCCAGGGAGAGCGCCCGCTGCTGGCTGACCCTCGACCAGCGCCGCCGGCTGCGCATGGTAGGCGGCGATATCGGTCTGGCCCCGGCCGGGGGTGGCAGATGACCCCGGCCACCGCCGCAGCCCCGGCCCCACCCCCGGCCGCTCCCCCACCGCTCCTCGGCGTGGAGCACGTGGACGTGGAGTTCCCCGTGAAGAGCTCGGTGGTCGGCCGCTCCTCGGGGATGGTGCGAGCCGTCGACGACGTGTCCTTCACCGTGGCGGACGGCGAGACAGTGGGCATCGTGGGCGAGTCCGGTTGCGGAAAGACCACGCTCTCCCGCTGCATCGTCCGCCTCCTCAAGCCCCAGCGCGGCGTGATCACCTTCCAGGGACGGGACATCACCACGTTGAGCGACCGGGCCCTGCGCCCCATCCGACGCCAGATGCAGATGGTGTTCCAGAACCCCTACGCGTCGTTGAATCCGCACCGGAGGGTGGGGGCGATCATCGCCGGGGCACTTCCCAAGCAGGCCGGCTCCGGATCAGAGGCGGACGACCGGGTGGCAGGGCTCCTCGAGAAGGTCGGGCTCAAGCCCGAGATGGCCGACCGCTTCCCCGCGGAGTTCTCCGGTGGCCAGCGGCAGAGGATCGGAATCGCCCGGGCCCTGGCCGCCGAACCGAAGCTCGTCGTCCTCGACGAGCCGGTCTCCGCGTTGGACGTCTCGGTGCAGGCCCAGGTCGTCAATCTTCTCGGCGAGATCCAAGAGGAACTCGGCCTAGCCTACGTCTTCGTGGCCCACGATCTCTCGGTGGTACGCCATGTGTCGGATCGGATCGCCGTGATGTACCTGGGCAGGTTCGTCGAGATGGCACCCGCCGACCTCCTCTATGCCGATCCGAGGCACTGGTACACCCGCGGGCTGCTGGACGCCGTGCCGACGCCCACGCTCAAGGCACGTCGATCGTCCCCCCGGGCGATCCTGAAGGGCGAGGCCGGCACGGTGCTCGATGCGCCGTCGGGCTGTGCCTTCCGCAATCGCTGCCCGGGTGCCACCGAGATCTGCACGACCACCGTCCCGCCACTGGTGGAGCAGCCCGACGGGCGTGCCGTGGCCTGCCACCACCCGCTCGGAGCCTCCGGCTCATGAAGCTCGACCTCCTCGTCCGCAATGCCCGCATCCTCACCGTGGACGGGCGACGCCCCCGGGCCACGTCGCTCGGGATCTGGAACGGCCGCATCGCCGGTGTCGACGACGATCTGGGCGGGCACACCGCGTCGGCCGTGGTCGATCTCGACGGGGCCACCGTGGCCCCCGGCTTCCACGACGCCCACTGCCACACGACCTCGTTCGGCCTGGGACTGGTCCACCTCGAGCTGGGCGAGCTCCACGGGATCGACGCCACCCTCGATGCGGTGGCCTCCTACGCCGCCGGTCTGGGACCCGAGGAGTGGGTCATCGGCTTCGGGTTCGGTAACGGACTTCCTCGGAACCGGTACCCCCACCGCGAGGAGCTCGACCGGGCCGGTGGTGGGCGGCTGGTGTGGTTGACCCACCGGTCGGGGCACTCCTGTGTGGTGAGCAGCGCCGTGCTCGATGCGGTGGGCATCTCCGGCGCCCTCGGGCCGGGCGGGCGCGGAGAGGTCGTGGTCGACTCCGCGGGGCGTCCCACCGGCCTGCTGCGGGAAGCGGCCATGGACGTGGTGAAGGGCCATGTCGGCCCCTCGTCGATCGGGCAGTTGGCGGCGGCGATCGACCGTGCCACTGCGCAGTACCTGGCCGAGGGGATCACCAGCTTCACCGACGCAGGGATCGGCTGCCCGGGCATCGACCACTCCCCGGTCGAGCTGGCCGCCTACCAACTGGCCCGGGCGACGGGGCGACTGCACGCCCGGGCCCACCTGATGGCCCACAACGAGCTGTTCCACCCGCTGGCCGGGCACCGGGCCGACCGCATCGCCAGCGGCCTGGACCTCGGTGTCCACACCGGGTTCGGCGACCCCTGGCTCTCGCTCGGGGCCATGAAGGTATGGGTGGACGGATCGGGGCTCGGGGGCACCGCGGCCACCACCGGGCCGGGCGGCGAGATCGAGGGGGGGTTCGACGACGACCCGGCCATCCTCCGCCGCTCCATCATCGACGCCCACCGGGCCGGCTGGCAGGTGGCGGCCCACGCCATCGGGGACGCCGCACTCGACCTGGTGCTCGATGCGCTCGAGGAGGCGGCGCTCGGGGGCCCGTTTCCGGCCCGGGCCGGAGCCCCCCCACGGCACCGCATCGAGCACGGCATGATGATCCGTGACGACCAGGTGGGGCGCCTGGCCCGGATGGGCATGAGCGTCGTGCTCCAGCCGCTCTTCGTCACCGACTTCGGTGACGCCCTCCTCGACCTCTTCGACGAGTCCCAGAGCGCCGGGAACTTCTTCCGCATGCGGAGCCTGGTGACCGCCGGCGTCCACGTCGTCGGCAGTTCCGATCGCCCGGTGGCCGCCGGCTCGCCCCTCAGGGGGATCCAGGCCATGGTCGAGCGCACGACCGCCGTCGGGGCCGTCTTCGGCCCCGACGAGCGCCTGTCCCCGTCCGAGGCCCTGGAGTTCTACACGGCCGGAGGGGCCCGGGCGACCCATGCCGAGCATGATGTCGGGGTGATCGCCGCCCGACACCTGGCCGACCTGGTCGTCCTCGGCGACGATCCGACCGGGGTCGACCCGGACCGGATCGGCGCCATCGACGTGGTGGCCACCCTGGTGGGAGGCCACGCCGTGCACGATCCCTCGGCGCTCTTCGCAGGGGCGCCGCCACATGCCGGCGCCGGTGCCCGGTCGACGGGATCCGGCGGCGATGCCTGAACCCGCGCCGGCAGATGGGATGCGCACCAGTCGCTGGGGGTTCCCCATCATCGACTTCCACGCCCACCTCCCGGTTCCCGACGAGCATCCACCGGCAGCCGAGGAGCGCTACCGGCAACGCTACGGCGACCGGAAGGCAGCAATCTTGAAGGACAACTGGCGCTGGTACCAGGAGCAGTGGTGGTCGGCCTGCTCGTTCCCCTTCCCCGAGGAGGCCGAGCCTCCCGCCGAGGTGCAGGCGGCCCGGTGGTCCGACGAGATCGAGGCGGCACAGGTCGAGGCGGTGGTGTTCGTGACCGGCGGGGGGAACCGCGTGCTGGCCCGGGCCATCGCCGACCACCCGCGCATGCTCGGGTTCGCCCATCACGACCCGTTCGGCCCGGATGCCGCTGTCGAACTGAGGCGGGCAGTCGCCGAGGACAGGCTCTGCGGTTACAAGGTGCTGGCACCGGCCCTGGACGGGGCCATCGACGACGAGTCCCTCGACCCGGTGTGGCAGGTCGCAGAGGACCTGGGGATCCCGGTGCTCGTCCACTTCGGCACACTCGACGGTGGTGGCGGCGTGGCCGACCACATGAACATCAGTCCGCTCCGGCTGCACCGGGTGGCCAAGGCGTTTCCCGAGGTGCCCTTCGTGGTCCCCCACTTCGGCTGCAGCCACCCCGGTGACCTGCTGCAGTTGGTCTGGGCCTGCCGGAACGTGCACGTCGACACCTCCGGAAACAACGAGTGGGTCCGTTGGATGCCCTATCCGCTCACCCTCGGCGATCTGTTCACCAGGTTCCTCGACACGATCGGACCCGAGCGGGTCCTCTTCGGCTCCGACTCCGCCCACTTCCCGCGCGGACTGGTGCGGGCGTACTACGACGAGCAGGCGGAGATCGTGGGCCGGCTGGGCCTCTCCGAGGGCGACCGGCACCTGGTGTTCGCCGCCAACGCGGCGCGGCTGGTCGGCCTCGGGGTGCCATCGGCATGAGCGGCACCGGCGGCACCGCTGCGGGCCTGGCCACCAATGCCCCCGAGGTCTCGGGGCATCCGCACTTCCTCCCCACCGGGAACCTGTGGGTCTCGCTCTCGGAGCTCAGCGAGGAGGACGGCTCGGTCCACTCGCTCGGCGCCCTGATCGAGCGCGCACTCGGCCTGGTCGAGGCGAGAGGGCGCTCCCGCAGGCGTCACCTGATCCAACCGGTGCTGGTCGTCGACGGCGCCACCGTCGCACTCCGGGCCCTGCAGTGGCAACGCCAGGGCCACTGGCTGCCCCACTTCACCTGTGCGTGCCCGTCCGGCGTCCTCCAGGGCTGGTACTGCGCCCCCGTCGACGAGCGAGGGGTGGTGATGCGGCTGGCCTACACCAGCCAGGCCGGTGGCACGACCGAGGTCGGGCTCGGGTGGTCGGGCAGCTGGGGGGCGAGTTCGTTGACCCATCTCCGCGCCAAGCCGATCCAGGGCGAGGTTCGCGCCCACGACGACCCGTGGACCGGGAGCCGGGTCATCTCGCTGACCGCAGGCCTCCCGCTGCTGGCCATTGCCTGGCGCGGCGGTGACGGCGTGGAGCTCGCCACGGGAAGCTCGACCCCCCGGTGGGCCGCGATGCGAACAGAGCTCGTGGCACCGGGCACGACCCTGACCTGCGACCTCTACGTCGGCGTGGCCACCGAACGGGACGGAGCAGCCACAACGTCGCTCCACCTCCGACGGCGTGGGTTCGACGCCCTGTGGGAGTCCACCGTCGCATGGCTGGCGGATCATGCGCTGCCCACCGGCGGCACCCGTCCGGGGCTGGACGACCGCATCAACACCAATCTCTTCTTCAACTACTACTTCGCCCAGGGGAACTGCCTGGATACGGGGTCACCGGTGATGGTGACCTCCCGGAGCCCGCACTACTACGTGTCGGCTGCCTTCTGGAGCCGCGATGCCTACTGTTGGACCTTCCCCGCACTCCTCCTCACCGACCCCGCCCGCGCCCGGGAGGTGCTCGTCGCCTCCCTGGCGGCCGCCGGCCCGAGGGTGGCCGGACATGCCCTGTACCTCAACGGAACCTCGCTCTACCCGGGATTCGAGCTCGACCAGGCGGCGGCACCCGTCGTGGCGGTCGGACGCTACGTCCTGGCCACCGGGGACCGTTCGGTCCTCGAGGAGCGGGCCGTCGCCGCCGCCCTCGGACGGTTCGGGCCCATGGTGGAACCGTGGCGCCACCCCGAGTGGGACCTCTACGGGACCTTCCTCCTGCCGACGGACGACCCCACCGACTTTCCGTACGTGACCACCGGCAATGCCCTGGTGGCCGCGGCCTTCGACGCCCTGGCCGGGTTGACCGAGCAGATGGACGCCAACCGGGACGGACCGGGTGGAGGGTTCGCCGCCCAGCAGATGGCGGCCGATCACCGCCGCCATGCTGCCGCCATCCGTGCGGCCATGGTGGAGCGGCTCACCATCCACGGGCCACAGGGCAGCAGCTGGGCCTGGGCGTGCGACGCCGACGGCAATCTCGAGCAGCGTGACGAGCCGCCGCTGAGCCTGCGCACCCTCCCCTACTGGGGGGTCGGGAGGGTGACCGACCCCGTCCAGCAGGCGACGCGGGCATGGCTCCACGACGCGAACAGCTACCACTACGAGGGGCGGTTCGCCGGAGCGGGCTCCTCCCACTTCCCCCATCCGTCGGGATTCGACCTGGCAAACCGGCTCCTCGACCACGACGCCTCCGACGGGGACCCCCTCGACCAGCTGATCGCCACGCCGATGGACCAGGGCCTGGCCTGCGAGTCGTGGGACGCCGACACGGGCACCGTGCGCACCGGGGCGGCCATGGCCAGCATGGCCGGCCTGCTGGCGTGGACCGCATGGGAGCACCTGACCGGACGGCGGCGGTGGGACGAACCGCCGGGCGCACCTCCGTCGTCCCCGTGAGCACGACCTACGACGTCGCCGTCATCGGCCTCGGGGGCATGGGGTCGGCCGCCGCCTGGCACCTGGCCCGGCACGGCCAACGGGTGATCGGGTTCGAGCAGTTCGATCCCTCCCACGATCGGGGCTCCAGCCACGGATCGACCCGCCCGGTCCGGCAGGCCTACTACGAGCACCCCCGCTACGTCCCCCTCCTGGTGCGGGCCTATGAGCTCTGGGACGAGCTCGGGTCGCTCACCGGATCGCCTGCACTGCACAGGACCGGTGGGCTCATGCTCGGCCGGAGGGACGGCGCCGTGGTCGCCGGGACACTGGCGAGTGCCGAGCAGTGGGGACTCCCCCACCGGCTCCTCGGCTGTCCGGCACCGCCTGCATGTACACCATGACGCCCGACCGGAACTTCGTGGTGGGGAACCTCGCTGGCACCGACGGACGGGTGACCGTGGCGACCGGCTTCTCCGGCCACGGCTTCAAGTTCGTGCCGGTGATCGGCGCGATCGTTGCCGACCTCTCCATCCACGGCTCGACCGCCCTGGACATCTCCCTTTTCGACCCCGGCCGTTTCGGCCCCTCGCCTGTCGCCTGAGGCCCGGCCCCGGTCCGGTCCGGTCCCGTGGCGCGGCACTACCGGGTGCGGGTGACCTTCGAAATTCCGTCGGGCCGATCGACGTCGACGCCGAGACATCGCCCGGTCAAGACGGTGAGGGCCTGGGCGGCCACCACGGCCAATGCCGAGGAGATCCATGGTGCCGGCCCGATCGGGAGGCGGACGCCGAACCGGCCCACCCCGCAGAGATCCCGGTCGTCGCTGATGACGACCAGGTCGGCCGTTCGCGCCAGCACCTGCTCGGCGATCCCGCGCCAGTACGCCGGTGCGAAGTCCGGTGTCGTGACGAGGAGCACGGCACTGTGGCCCTGCAGTCCGGCGATCGGCCCGTGGAGCAGGTCCGGAGCTGACCATCCCTCGGCGAGGATCCCGTTCACCTCGCGCATCTTGAGTGCAGCCTCCATGGCCGCCGAATAGCCGAGACCCCGGCCCACCACCGACAGCGACGGGGCCGCGGCCAGCGTCCCGGTGGCGTCACCGGCGGCGAACCCCCGGTCGACGGTCTCGTGCACCAACGCAGGCAGCCGGGCCGCCCACGGGATCACGCCACCCGGGTCGTATGCGTCGGCCAGTTCCACGAAGGCCACCAGGGATGCCAGGTAGGTCTTGGTCGCGGCAACCGCCCGCTCCTCGCCGGCGGCCAGCGGGACGATCAGATCGGCGGCGAGGGCCAACGGCGACCCCTCGTCGTTGGTGACGGCCACAGTCGGACGGGCCTGGGCACGGGAGGCCGCCAGGACCGAGACGACGTCGGGCGACTGACCGGACTGGGAGAGCCCGATCACCCCCATCTGCTCCAGCCGGGGTGCCCGTCCCGGACGGGTGAACACGCTCGGCGTGGCCAGCGACACGAGGAGCCGGAGGCGGTCGGCCAGCAGGTACTGGCCGAATCGGGCCGCATTGCCGGAGCTCCCTCGGGCCGCCACCAGCAGGTGCTCGGTCCCGTGGGCCCGGAAGTGGGCGACCGCCCGTGCCGCCGCCTCGGCACCGGCCGGTCCGCGCTCCTCGAGCATGGCGGGCTGGGATCGGATCTCCCGTTCGAGAACCGACGATGTCCTGGTACCGCTCACGTCGACGGCCCCCTCGACGACTCGTTCACCGGCGCGACCGTGATGCCACGGTTGGTCCCCGGTCCTCCCGGGCCGCTGGGCTTGAACGGGCAGGTGACCAGGTGGTCGTCGACCAGGCCGACCGCCTCCAGATAGCTGTGGACGATGGTCGACCCGACGAAGGTGAACCCCCGCCGCTTGAGGTCCCTGCTGACGCGATCCGACAGTTCGGTGCGCGTGGGCACCTCGGCCGGGGATCGCGGGTGGTTCACGATCGGCGCGTGGTCGACCCACGCCCACAGGTACCCGGCGAACGACCCGTGCTCGTCACGGACGGAGAGGAAGGCGCGTGCATTGGTCACCGCCCCCCGGACCTTCAGCCGGTTGCGCACGATGCCGGGATCGTCCAACAGCTCCGACACCTTGTCCTCGTCGTAGCCGGCGACACAGCCGGCATCGAAGCCGTCCATCGCCCGGCGGTAGTTCTCGCGCTTGGCCACGATCGTCGACCAGGAGAGCCCCGCCTGTGCGCCCTCGAGCACCAGCATCTCGAACAGGTACCCGTCGTCGTGCGAGGGGGCTCCCCACTCCTCGTCGTGGTAACGGCGCATGGCCTCGGAGCTCTCGGCCCAGGGGCACCGGGACCCGTCCGGTGGCCGACCCGGAGCGTCCTGCGTGGTCACCGGCGGCCGGGTGCGCCGGCCCCGGGGTCCGGTGACGGGCGCCGGTCGGCGAAGGCGGCGTTGCGAAGGTTCCAGCGCAGGGCGCCGGCGAAGTCCCGCGCCCGCTCGCCCGCGGTGTAGTCGCCGCCCTGTGCAGCAGCGGCCAACGCGGCGTCGAGGTCGTTGCCGTGCCGCAGCAGCTCGATCGAGAAGTCGCGTCGCATCGGCCCCAACACCTCGTAGCCGAAGGATCGGTAGATCCGGGGAAAGAAGGGTTTGAACAGTCGGATGCGCTCGTGGAGCCCGCTCGCATGCGACATCGGGCTCTTGGGTCGAGCCTTGATGTAGTCCGGGAGCACGTCGGTGAACGCCTCACGGAGGATCCACTTCTCCGTACCGTCCCTGGCCTTGAGATCGGAGGGGATGCGCATGGACAGCAGCAGCAGGTCGAGATCGAGGTACGGCACACGTGCCTCGACCTGCTGGCCCATCGACGTGCGGTCCACCCGCTGGAGCTCGGTCCGGCTCAATTGGGCGATCTTGTGGAGGAACAGTTGGCGGCGGTCGGCATCGGCGACGTCCCGATACATCCCGTAGCCCCCGAAGAGCTCGTCCGAGCCGTCGCCGGTGATGACCACCTTGATGCCGCAGCGGTGGACGCGATCGAACACCTCGAGGGAGACCACCGCGTTGATGACGTCGCCGTACTCGGTGGCCTCGGACACCCGGATGGCCTCGCGCACCTGCTTCATCCCGACGTCGCGGGGCCGGATGCTCACGACCTCGTGGGGGACCCCTAGGTCGCGGGCCAGTCGCTTCGCGTAGGCGAGGTCCTCGCTGCCCGGTGTCCCCACCGTGAACGCCGTGCAGTCGGGGTGGAGCTCCTTCACATGGATGAGGGCCAACGACGAGTCGAGGCCACCCGACAGGATCACCCCGACCGGCAGGTCGGTGTCGACCCGACGTGAGACGGCCTGCCGGTAGGTCGCCACGATCGCCGCCTTGGCCTCGTCGACGTCGTCGAGGACCGGTTGGCCCTCGCCCAGGCGCAGGAGGTCGACATAGGGATGGAGCTCCGGGTCCTTGCCGGTCAGGGCCATTCCGCAGTGACCCGGTGGGACCTCGAAGACCCGGGCCCCGAGGGAGGTGAATGCCTTGACCTCCGATGCGACGTACAGGCGGCCGTGGCCCCGGGCCCAGTAGAGCGGCTTGACCCCGGTCGGATCACGCGCCAGGAAGACCGACCCGCTCGAGTGGTCGAAGGCCGCAAAGGCGAACTCACCCCGGAATGCCAGCAGCGCGTCTTCACCCCAGGCGAGGAACGACTCCATCACGACCTCGGTATCGGACAGCGATCGCTGGGTGATGCCCTCCGCCCCGAGGCGCGCCCGCAGTGCTGCGTGATTGAACACCTCGCCGTTGTAACAGAGCGACCACCGCCCGTCGCCGCTCACCCAGGGCTGGACCGCGTGCGCCCGGTCGACGATCTTCAGCCGTGAGGTGGCCAGCAGCGCATCATCGGCCGACCAGAACTCGAGGCTCTCCCCACGGGGGGCGATGCCGGCGACCATGGCGTCGAACTCCTGCCGGGCCTGGGCCGCACGGGGCCCGATCACCAACGCGATTCCGCACATGGCAGACCCTAGGACGAGATGGCGGCGGTGGAGAGCCGAGCCGCATGCCCGGGGGACAGGCAGACATGCCACGCCCTGCCCTCGTCGATCACGTTGAGCACCCCTGCGTCGAGTTGCGACAGGAGCACCTCGCGCAGCACGTCGGCAGCACCGAAGCGCTCGAACCATTCCACCTCGACGTCGGCCGCCCAGCCCCGACAGTGCGCGCTGGGCAACAGTGCGGAGAACCCCAGCCGGCGCAGCTTCTTCTGGTGCTCGACGCTGCGCACGATCGAGTTGACCCAGATGGGCGGCGTGTTGCCGGGGGCCTTCTGGGCGGTGATCGCGGCGACCTCGTTCAGCGCCGCCACCATCGCCGGCCGTGCCCGGACGTACGGCAGCCCGGGGCCGCGGGGCTCCCGGTCGGGCGACAACCGGTGGACCAGGAAGTCGCGGCCCCGATGCACCAGGCCGTCGGAGGCGACCCCGAAGCCGAAGGTGACCCCACCGTCCCGCTTCAACCGGCGCAGGTCGACCATGTCGGGTGCCTGCTCGACGGCCCGGTCGTCCAGGAAGTCGGGAACCGCTCCCCACCAGGCCATGTCCAGGCTCTGCAGGAGGAGGATCCGCACCAGGGCTGCAGCACTGGCGGCGCTCGACGCCCGTGACGGCTCGAATCGCACGAACTCCTCGGCGGCCTGTTCGGCCAGGCCTTGGTGACCGCCCTCCAGGCCGTCCAGAAAGGCGAGATCGCTCTGCCCGAGCCCGGTGGCCAGCACATCGGTGACCTCGGCCTTTGCCACCCCCGGCCCCAGGTCGGCCAGAGCGGCCGAGACCGCGTCGATATTCGAACGTCGGATGCGGAGCATCGCTGCCTCGTCGACGCCAGGTTCACCACGAGCCATGACCGCCCGAATCTACCATCGGGACCCCGGTGGACCCGGGGAGGGCGCCCGAGGCCTGCCCGCGGCGCCGCGGGCCGAACTCCCGCCCCCGTCCTGCCGTCCGGCCCGGCCGTGGTCTGCCGATGGCCGTCCGATGCGGCGGTACGCTCCCTCTCCGTGCGGCACCAGTCCCATCCGAGGCGCTCGACGGACCGACGGCGCCGTCAGGCGTTGCCTCGGTTCGCCACGGTCGCGGGGGGGATGCTCCTCGCCGTGGTGGCCACGGGGTGCGGGTCATCGACATCGGCCGGCACGCCCACCCCGACCACGGGTTCGACGAACACGACCACGACCACCACCGTGCCCCCGACGACCACCACCGACCCGGGCCTCCTGCCCCAGACATCGGACGAGCCACCGGTGGACGCATCCCTCCGGGCCACACTGGCGCCCCTCTGGTCGGCCATCACGTCGGGTTCGCCGGCCACCGGAATGTCGGTGTTCTTCCCTCGGCCCGCCTACCTCCAGATGAAGACGGGGGTCCTGCCGGATCCGGGCGCCGACTACACCGGCCGGTTGGTCGCCTTCTACGGGCTCGACATCGCCGCCTACCATCAGGCCCTCGGCGCCGGCGCCGCCTCGGCCGCCCTGGTCAGTGTCGATGCCTCGCCATCGGACGCCGCCTGGATCGCGGTGGGGTCGTGCGAGAACCGCACCGGGTACTGGCACCTTCCGGGCGTGCGCCTGGTCTACGAGGAAGGTGGGGCCGTGCAGTCGTTCGCGGTGGCATCGCTGATCTCGTGGCGGGGGGTCTGGTACGTGGTCCACCTCGGCCCGAACCCCCGGCCCGCAGACGTCGGCACCGTCGATCAGCCTGCGCAGGGCGCCGGCACCCCGGGCCCGGCGGGAGGCTGCTGACCGGGGCGGTCAGGCGGCCGGGGTGGGCAGGGACAGCTGCCCCGACGGCAGGACGGTGACGGCCGCCGGTCCGAAGTCGTCGGTCGACAGTTGATCGACGAAACGGGCAGCAGCACCGGAAGGGTCGACCGACGGCTGCCCGACGCTCGACAGGAGGAGCGACGTGAAGTGGCCGCTTGTCAGTGTCCCGTGACCGGTGAGGGTCACCGTCAGGATCCCCGAGAGGTCCAGCGTGCCACCGGTGGAGAAGTTCTGGTAGCCGGCGAAGTTGCCGAGGCTGTACGCGATCAGGTGCCCGCTGTACTCCTCCATCCCGCGTAGGACGTGCGGGCCACTGGCGATCACAAGATCGGCGCCGTCGTCGATGGCCGCATGGGCGAAGACCTTGGCGTTGCCCCTGTCCTCGCCGACGTAGGTCTCCTCCTGCCCGGTCACGTGGCCGGCAGCGGTGCCCTCGGCGCCGGCGTGCATGTACACGACGACGACAGCGGCCTCGGCCCTTGCCTGGTCGATGAGGACCTTGGCCGTGGGCAGGTCGAGCAGGTTGTTGGTGTTGGAGTACGGGGCGAAGTCGACGAAGGCCACCTTGGTGCTGCCGTCGGCCACGACGCCGATCTGACCGGGCAGCCCGGCCTGGACGATCCCGGTGCCCTGCAACGCCGCAGTGGTGTCGGCCGTGCCCTGGGCCCCGAAGTCGTGCGAGTGGTTGTTTGCACTGTTGATGACGGTGAATCCGGCGGCCTTCAGGATCGCTGCGTACGCGGGCGGGTTGCGGAAGGAGTAGCAGTCCGTCGACGTGGCGGCGCACTTCGACGAGGTGGCGCTGGTCAGGGTGCCCTCGAGATTGCCGAAGACGATCGGCTCCTGCAGGGCGGCTTCGACCGGCTGGAGGTAGGTCGAGGGATCGGGAGGCAGGGTCGGCGTGTTGCCGAAGTCGGTGTCGCCCACCGCGGAGATGGTGACGGAGTGGACCACGGAGGTGGTCGTGGTGGCGAGCACCTTCCGTGGTGCCTCGGCGCCGGCAGCCGTGCCGGCCGCCGTGCCCTTGACGGTCGAGGAGCCAATGCCGGCCAGGCTGGCGACCGCCACCCCGATCCCTGCAGCCACCACGAGCACGCCTGCCACGACGGCCACCAGGCGCCAGAAGGACGTGCGCCGGCTGTGCCGGTGCCTCGGCACGTGTGCATCTGTCATGGTGTGATCCCTACCACGGTTGCTGGACCACGCCGGGCACCCGCTGGTAGACGGCAAAGAAGTCCTTGGTGCTCGAGTACAGGAAGCGATCCGGGGTCTGGTTGGGGTTGGGGACGAAGAGTGCCGGGGCGGCGGCGTTCGGGCCGCCGTAGGTCACGAAGATCGGCCACTCGGGGTTGATGTCGAGCTGCATGCCGCGCACGGCGCCGAGCTGGACCAGGATCTGGGCCAGGCCGGCAGCCGTCTGCGCGGAGGCAGCCACGTAGATCAGGTTGCCCATGGCGTCGACACCGAGCCCGGTGCGCCAGACAGCGGGGACCCCTCCGAGGGTCACCCCCCACTGGCTGGGCACGGTGGACGCGGTGGTGGCCGCGCCGCCGTCGACCAGGAGGGGCAGGTTCTGGCGGGCCATCACGATGTCGGACCCGGGCGCGGGTCCGCCCTGCCAGTCCACGATGTCGACCTTACCGTCCGCGTAGGTCACGACCGTGGCCAGCCCGTTCACCATGGGGAAGTAGAGCGCTCCGTGGGTGTAGAAGCCGGCTGCGGCGTCGGCTTCGTAGAAGCCCGAGTTGAAGGTGGCCAGCAGGGTCGACCGTGCCGCGACCGGTACCATCTCCGGGCCGCGGTCGAGTGGCGAGGGGCCAGGGCCCTTGTACCCCGGGTAGAGGGCCAGCTGGGTCGTGGTGGCACGCATCCACGAGGCGTAGGCGACGATGTTCGGTTGCGCCGGGTCGGGCCGGAACGTGGTGGTCATGATGGCCGGCGGCGCGGGGCTCCAGGCGTCCTGGGTCACCCACTGGCCCTCGCCGGCCAACGGCGGGGAGATCGTCGGCTTGACCGCGGGGGGGACGTACGGGGGTCGGGTGGTCGTCGTGGTCACCACCGGCTTGGCCGCGGGAGGGGCAGAGGTGGTGGCGCCCCTTCCCCCGATCCGCCAGACGATCAGGGCGATGACCACGACCGACAGGACCCCGAGGGGCAGGAGCCGACGCTGTCGACGGCGGCGGCGCTCCATCTGGCGCCGCTCCCGCTCAGCACGGTTCTCGGTGCGCGACCGGGCGTTCTGGGGCCCGATGCCCGACCCCGAGACCGTCATGTCCCCAGATCGTAAGGAAGCCCGGGGCCGAACTCAAGCCACCCCCTGCCGTGGGCTACGGCTCGGCATGGCCCAGGCCGAGCCGTCGGCTGGGTGGAGTTGCCAGACCCTGCAGCCGGCGGGCGCCCGGGCGCGATGATGGGGAATGGAAACAGCACTGGTATCCGTCGACACCAGCGGCCGGACGATCGTCGACCTCACCGCCGAGCTTGGACGGTTCTGTGCAGGTCGCGGCGACGGCCTGGTTAACGTGTTCGCCCCCCATGCCACGGCCGGACTCGCCCTCATGGAGGTGGGGTCGGGCTCGGAGCGGGATCTGGAGGAGGCGCTGGCCCGCCTGCTCCCGCGTGACGATCGCTATCGCCATCGGCACGGCGCCGAGGGGCACGGCGCCGACCATGTGGTGCCGGCCCTGGTGAGCCCGTCGCTCACCGTTCCCGTCCTCGGAGGGAGGCCCCAACTCGGGACCTGGCAGAGTGCGGTGCTGGTGGACACCAACGGCGACAATCCGCACCGCCAGGTCCGATTCAGCTTCCTGGCCGGGTAGCCCCCACGGTCCGACGGACCGCGGGGAACTGCCCGGTCGCCGGTTCAGGTCCCGTCGCTCGGGAGGGGGCGGCGCCGACGGGCGCCCCGGGCCGGCTCGCGTCACCCTCGGCCAACAGGCCCTCGCGCCTCAGGTGAGGTAGACGTCGGCGTCGCGAGCGGCAACCTGCTCAGCGGCGGGCGACGCGCCGCCGAAGAGGACCTCCCGGGCGGGCCTCGGAGGCCGGCGCGTCGTGACCCCGGCGACCTGGTGGCGCTCGCCGTGGTGATCGAACGGCTCCTGGTCCCAGGCCCCACGGAGCACGGTGAGGAATCCGGCGGTGCGCTCGTGGCGCCGAGCGTGGTCCAGCCAGTCGCCGAAGCGGCGTTGCTCCTCGGCGTCGCCGCCCGTGATGATCTTCAAGATGAGCCGCCCGCCGCTGAGGCGCTGGAAGGTGGCGGCGTGCTGTGCGGCGAGGGTCGGGGAGATGAACCCGGGGCAGAATGCCACGAGGAACTTGAGCCATCCGGTCCGGCTGATGAGTGCGGCGGTGACGAGCCACGAATCCTCGCAGATGGTGCCGGTCGGGGTGAGGACGGCCTCGAATCCGAGGTCGTCGGCAGCCTGGGCGATCAAGGCGAGGTACTCGAGATCCGCAGGCCGGCGCCCGACGGTGGGGCCGAATCCGACGATCTAGCGACTGTCGCCGGCAGTGGGGAGAAACCAGTGAACATGCAGGCTCATCGGTGGGGCTCTCTGCTCTCGGTGGGCGTTGCGGCCACGACGACATGCTGTCCGTCGTTCGGCGGACGGGGCGGACGGACCGAGGCGGGCAGCTCGCCGGGGTTCGGTGAACCCCCTAACTATAAAGTTGATCTGTCCCATCAGGTTTTGCTCCGACGGGATACCGGGCCCTCCGTCACCCGGGCTCCCGGCCCCGACCCAGGGGGCTCCGCCGGGTCAGCCGGGCGGGAACGGCGCGCCGTGGCCCGGGACGATCAGCACGGGCTCGAGGGCCAACAGCTCGGCCCGGGACTGCTCCAGGCGTCCCTGGTCGGCGGCCAGGGGGTCGACCTCGGGCCCATCGACCGACCACCACAGATGGGTGCAGGCCACCAGCCCCTCCTTGGTACGGACCAGGGTGGTGATGTCCTCCGCCGTGTGACCGGGTGTCGCCCGCAGACTCACTGCCGGCGACAGCTCGAAGCCGTCGGCCGGCCGGTCGAGCCAGACGTCGCCCTCGTAGATCGCCCAGTGGTCGTGGAACCGGGCGTCCGGAAAGAGTGCGGCGTTCAAGGTGTGGTCCGGATGGTGGTGGCTGAATACCACGTCGGTCACCTCGTGGGGCTCGACCCCGAGTGCCCGGAGCGGATCGAGGATCACGTTGCGGTCGGCAGCCATCCCCGGATCGACCACGATGACCGCCTCGCCGTCGCGGATCAGGACCACGGTGCTCGCCACCCGCTCGTCGGCATAGCCCACCGCCAGAACATCCAATTTCGCTGTCACGATCCCTCCACGGTCGCAGGTGCGTCAACAGTAGCGACACGCCCCGTCAGCCCGTCGCCCGCCCACCGGGCTGCGCCCCCCCTGTGGCGGGAGATCACCCCAGCCGCACTGGGAAGCGCTTGAGCCCATTGGTGAAGTTCGATCGGATGGGCGCCGGCGGGCCGTCGGGCGCCAACCAGGGCTGAACCTCGACCGGTGGTCACCGGTGTGAGCGGAATCGCTCAGCCGCCGAGGTCGGCGCGGATCGCCGCCAGCCGGTCCCGGCGGGCCTGGAGCTGCTTCCGGTAATTGGGGTTGTCGGTGTCGGCGATCTCGCTGCTCATGTCGCCCAGCACTCCCTCGAGGGTCTCGCGGAGCTCCTCGGCGAGCGACTCGGACAGGTTCAAGATCATCACGGCACCTCCATCGTCGTCCTGGGACCTGCCCCCATCTTCTTGTATCCCGCTCCGGTCGGACAAGGGCCAAAGGTCCGTTGTCGGCCCTGGCGGCCACCCCACCCGGCCGGGCCCCGTTGCCACCGTCCGGGTCCGGGCCCGAGGGCCTGCGTCCACCACCGGACACGGGCAGAGCGTGGCGCCGGAGCACGTCTGCTAGAAGATGGGAATGACCCTGCAGAACAAGACCGTACTGGTGACGGGCGTCGGTGAGGGCCTCGGTCGCGAGTGCGCTACCAGCGCACTGCGCGACGGGGCCAATGTGGTGCTGGCGGCGCGGACCCGGACGAGCCTGGAGGACATCGCCGCCTACCTCGACCCGACCGGCGAGCGGGTGGCCACCCACGTGACCGACATCACCGATCCCGAGTCCTGCGCCTCCCTGGTCGACACGGCGCAACGACGTTTCGGCTCGGTCGACGCGCTGATCCAGGTGGCGGCGTTCGAGCACGCGTGGGGCGGCCTCTACGACCTGAAGTTCGAGGACTGGCGGGCGGCGTTCGACACCAACGTCATCGGTGCGCTCACCGTGATCCGCCCGGTGGCCCAGGCGATGAAGGAGGGCGGTGGCGGGTCTGTCGTGCTGATCGGCTCGCAGTCCATGTTCCAGCCCCAGATGCCCCAGGGCGGATATGCCGCATCCAAGAGCGCGCTGTTGACGGCGATGTACTACCTGGCCGACGAGCTCGGCCCCGACAACGTCCGCTTCAACATGGTAATCCCGTCGTGGATGTGGGGGCCGCCCGTAGAGAAGTTCGTGACCGGCACAGCCGATCACCAGGGCCGCACCCAGGAGGAAGTCCTCGAGGGCATCGTCGGCAAGTTCCCGCTTCGTCGCATGACCGAGGACGGGGAGGTGGCCGACGTGGCCGCATTCTTCGCCTCGGACCGTGCCAAGGCGGTCACCGGCCAGTACCTGCTCGTCAACTCGGGCGAGATGCTCCGGTGACCGGCGTGGCCAAGCGGGTGGTCGTCTGGGGTACGGGCTTCGTGGGGAAGATGGTGATCCCCGAGATCCTCCGCCATCCCGGCTTCGAGCTCGTCGGAGTGGGCGTCAACAACCCGGAGAAGGTGGGCAGGGACGCCGGTGAGATCTGCGGGGTCGGGTCGGTAGGGCTCACCGCCACCGACGACGTCGCCGCGCTGATCGCCCTTCGGCCCGATGCGCTCGTCCACTACGGTCCGACCGCGGCGGGCGCTGCCGACAACATCCGCGACATCGGTGCGTTCCTCCGCGGCGGCATCGACGTGTGCTCCACCGCCATGACCCCCTGGGTGTGGCCGGCCATGTCCCAGAACCCTCCGGCGTGGATCGACCCGATCACCGACGCGTGCGCCGAGGGAGGCGCGTCGTGCTTCACCACCGGGATCGACCCCGGCTTCGCCAACGACCTGTTCCCGATGACGCTGATGGGACTGTGCGGGGAGGTGCGCCAGGTGCGGGCGCTCGAGATCCTCGACTACATCAACTACGAGGGGGACTACGAGACCGAGATGGGCATCGGGCGGCCACCCGAGTTCACCCCCCTCCTGGAGCACACCGACATCCTGGCCATGGCGTGGGGTGCGACGGTGCCCATGATGGCCCACGCCGTCGGCATCGAACTCGACGGGATCACCAGCACCTGGGAGAAGTGGGTGACCGACGCTCCCATCACGACCGCCAAGGGCCGGATCGAACCCGGTGAGGTCGCCGCCATCCGGTTCACCATCGACGGGATCTACCGCGGCGAGCCACGGATCTGCCTTGAGCACGTGAACCGGGTCGGGCAGGATGCCGCACCCGACTGGCCCCGGGGCACCCAGAACGACGTCTATCGCGTCGAGATCACAGGCTCGCCGTCGATCACCCAGGAGACCGCGTTCCGATTCACCGACGGGAGCGGGCGTGACGCAGCCGCCGCCGGCTGCCTCGCCACGGGCCTGCGTGCGCTCAATGCGGTCCCGGCGGTCAACGACCTTCCCCCCGGGTGGGTCACCACCCTCGACCTGCCGCTCATCCCCGGCAAGGGGACGATCCGGTAGACCGGCACCGAGCACACGACCATCCGGCTCGCAGTCCCCGACACGCAGAGGAGCGACGATGACGCCCGAGGATCTCGTCGAGATCGAGTTGATCAAACGGTTGAAGTACCGCTACCTGCGGTGCCTCGATCAGAAGCTGTGGGACGACATCGAGACCTGCTTCACCCCCGACGCCACCGCCAGGTACGGGGGCGGGCTCTACGAATTCGAGGGCCGGGACGCCATCATGGAGTTCCTCCGCACCTCGATGGGTGCCACCACCATGCTGAGCAGCCACCGGTGCCATCACCCCGAGATCGACCTGGTGGGCCCGGAGGAGGCCACCGGGGTCTGGGCCCTGGAGGACGTCGTGATCCTCACCGACGTCGGCATCAACATACAGGGCGCAGCCTTCTACACCGACCGCTACGTGAAGCGCGAGGGGACCTGGCGGATCGCCCACACCGGGTACCGGCGCACCTACGAGGAGCTGATGCCCAGGGCGCCGATCAAGGGCCTGCGGTTGACCGCCGAGTGGTGGGCCACCGACGGGCGTTCGACGCTCGGCTGACCCCGGACGGGGCTCGACCCCGGCGACAGGTGCTCGGCCGGACCCCGGCGGGGGCAGGCCCGAGAACGCCTGATGCCCACCCGCAGGCACGGGTCCCACCGACGCAGGCAGTCCGAGGAGATGGGTCCGCGCGGGGCATGCCATGATCTGGTGGCGGGCCGGCCCGGCCCACTGACTGGGAGGCCAATGATGAGTGAGACCAACGACACGCCCGCCGGTGAGGACGCACTCGAGCTGGTGGAGGTCGAGACCGAGGGTGTCGACGAAGAAGGAAACGTCGTGGTCGATGACCTGGTCGCCGCGGTCGACGCCGACGGCAACATCATCGCCACCGATGAGATCATCACGACAGTGACGGCAGATGGCGACGTCGTCATCGACGAGACCATTGCCGTGGTGGGTGATGACGGCAAGCTGCACGCCGTCGAGGAGGACGTCACCGTGGTGGAGGCCGACGACAAGGAGTGACTCGGGGGATCTGGTTCCCCGAGCGCACTGACCGTTCTGCCGGCTACCGAACAGAGTGTGCTGACGGGCGAGGAGATCCATGAGACACCACCGGCCGTGGCACTGGCGGTCCACGGTCAGGTCCTCGCCGGCTGCGCCACATCGTCGACCTCGAGTACCTGGCTACGAGCTACTCGATGGCGGCGGCGTACGCGGACGCCATCCAGCGGTCGGAGTCGTCGAGTTCCTGCTCCCGCGCCGTCAACGACGATACCGATTCGAGCACCTTCGAGGAAGTGTTCCCCGTTCCGCCGTACGGCGATCACAGCGTCGCCATGCTGGTGAGGAACGACGCCGACGACGCCACGTCCCAGGTCGGTACATCCTCGTCCGCCAGGGCAGCTACCTCATGGTCGTGGGCTATGGGAACGTCGGTGCGCTCGACACTCCGGTGGTCGAGCAGTTCACGCAACAGGCGCTCGCCGAGTTGCCCGCCCGACGAGCTGTCCCGGGCCTCAGGCGACGAGGGTTCGACTGCGCAGTGGCGGCGCGTCCGCGTCCGCGGGGCGTAGCGCTCCCGGTGCCGGGGACGCTTTCGTCGGGGAATGAGCGGCTTGGGCCGACACGATCACGGTCCGACGGGCAGCGGTGTGTCAGAGGCCACCTGCGAGGATGCACGGAGCGCCCCGCGTTTCGAGCGTCCTCAGCCGCCAACCGGCCATGATGGGCACATGAGACGATTCGTGCTCACCATCACGTGCCCGGACGGGGATCGTGGCCGCGGTGAGCGGATTCATCGCCTCGCACGGCGGATGGGTCATAGAGGCCGCCCAGCACGGCGCCCTCACGACCGGGCAGTTCTTCCAGCGGATCGAGGTGCTGGCAGAGAGCCTCCCCTTCGGGCCCGAGGAGTGCGGACTTCGGTTCGCGGACCTGGCGAACGAGTTCCGGCTGGACTGGCGCATGAGCGACACCGACGTCCGCAAGCGAGTGGTCGTGCTGGTCGGCCGGGAGGACCACTGTCTTGCCGACCTCTTGTATCGCTGGCGCAGCGGCGATCTCCGGTGCGAGATCCCCGCAGTGATCTCCAATCACCCCGATCTGCGCCCGCTGGTCGAGTGGACGGCATCGAGTTCCTCCACCTGCCCGTCACAGTCGAACGGAGGGCCGAGGCGCTCGCCGACGCGGCCTCGCGCTGCGAGGCTGTCAACGGCGACGTGATGGTCCTGGCGCGCTACATGCAGGTCATCCCGGGCGAAGTGTGCGCCCGCTATCCCGGAAGGATCATCAACATCCACCACAGCTTCCTGCCCTCCTTCGCTGGCGCCCGCCCCTACCGCCAGGCATTCGAGCGAGGAGTGAATCTGATCGGTGCCACCTGTCACTACGTGACATCCGAGCTCGACGCCGGACCGATCATCGAGCAGGACACCAGCCGGATCGACCACGCCAACACGGGCAGGATCTCCTGCACATGGGCCGGGCATCGAGCGGTCGGTGCTCGCCCGGGGGCTGCGCTGGCACCTGGAGGACCGGGTGCTCCTGAACGGCAGCCGAACGGTCGTCTTCGCCCTAGGACCGGCACTACCGTCCCGGCCGCCGGGGATGCCCCCCGGACGTGTTCCGAGCGAGGGTGTCGGCATGGCGGGCCGCCGTGCGCCGATGGGATTGCGGGGGCGGTCAGGCCACGGGGGCGCCGTCGATGAGGATGTCGGCCCCGTTCATGTGCGACGCCTCGTCGGATGCCACGTAGGCGATCCCCGCTGCAATCCCCTCGGGCGTTCCGAACGTGCCCATCGGCGACACCCGGTTGATGAGCGAGATGTCCGCACCCTCGGGCAGCCGGAAGGCCGACGTGATCGGCGTCTTGATGGCACCCGGGCTGATGCTGTTGACCCGCAGTCCCCCACCGGCGTACTCGACGGCGAGCGCCCGGGTGAGGGCGAGCACGCCGCCCTTCGAGGCGACATAGGCAGCCGCCCACGGTTGGCCCTTGTGGGCGGCGGTCGAGGCCAGGTTCACGATGTTCCCGTGGGTGAACAACAGATGAGGGATGGCTTCGCGGCAGACGAGGAACGTTCCGGTGAGGTTGATGGTGATCAGCCGGTTCCACTCGTCCAGCGAGTGCTCGTGGGAGTGACAGAAGGAGAGCACGCCGGCGGCATTGACCACCACGTCGATCTTGCCGAGCCGTTCGGCCGACTCGGCGACCAGCCGTACGACTCCAATCTCGGAGCTGACGTCTCCGACCAGGGTGGCGACGGAACCGGGGCGGCCGATAGCGTCGATCTCGAGCTTCTCGAGCAGCCCGGCATTGACGTCGGCAGCGACCACTGCGGCGCCTTCACTGGCCAGTCTCAGCGCCGTGGCACGCCCGATGCCCGACGCCCCCCCAGTGACGAGAACGGCCCGTCCGGTGAAGCGTGAAGGGGTCATCGCCAGACTGTAGGACGGATTCCAGGATGGTGGGACGTGGCCGAGCGGACACGGTTGCACCGCGATCGCGGGCCGTGGGCCGCACGCCGACCCCGTGTCGGGCTGTCGGCCGCCCCGGCGATCGGTGGCGGCGGGCCCGGGACCGCCACCCGTCCGCCGTCGCCCGTTCCTCGTCAGAATCGCCGTGGCAGACTGGCCGCGTCCACCTCGTCGCCACCGGCACCGGCTAGGCCCCTGATCGGTCCGGGGCGGGTCGCCGGGTCCATCACCGACCACCGAGACCTCCATGCCCTTCACCCGCGTCAACGATGTCGACCTCTTCTATGAGCGCTCCGGGACCGGCCCTCGGCTCCTCTTCCTGAACGGATCCGGCGTGACGCTCGAGGACTCGCGGCTGCTTCTGTCGGTGTTCACCTCGCAGTTCGACCTCCTCGCCTACGACCAGCGAGGGGTCGGGCGGAGCGGCGCCACCGAAGGCCCCTACGGCATGGCGGAGTGTGCCGGTGATGCCCTGGCCCTGCTGGACGCGGTGGGATGGCGGACCGCCTGCGTGCTCGGCGTCAGCTTCGGGGGCATGGTCGCACAGGAGCTCGCCGTCACCTCGCCCGGGCGCGTGGAGAGGCTGGCCCTGCTCTGCACCTCGCCGGGCGGCGAGGGGGGCTCGTCCTATCCACTGCACGAGCTCGACCACCTTTCCGATGACGAGCGCAATGGGATCCGGCGCCACCTGATCGACACCCGTTTCGACGACGCGTGGCTGGCATCCCACCCGGAGGACCTTGCCCTCGTGGCAATCATGGAGGGCCGGACGACGGAGCCGGGCACCGGGCGCAGGCGGGGCAGGAGTGCCCAGCTCGAGGCCAGGCGATCCCACGACGCCTGGGACCGCCTCCCGTCGATCACGTGCCCCACGTTCATCGCCGGTGGCCGCTACGACGACATCGCCCCGTCCCGGAACAGTGCCGCCATGGCATCACGCATCGAGCGGGCCGAGCTGCACACCTACGACGGCGGCCACGCCTTCTTCGCCCAGGATCCCCGCGCCATCCCCGACATCATCAGGTTTCTGTCTGCGCCCCGGGTGTCGACCTGACCGTCGACCGGTGACCGACGTCGACCGACGCAGTCTCCTCCGGGGATGAGCAGCCAACCTCGCAGATGGTCCCGAGCCGGGGCGTGGGGAGCGTCGAAGGGACGTCCGGCACCGGGCGTGCGAACGGTGTCATCCGGGGTCCACGGAGAGCGGGGAGGATCCGAAGTACTCGCTCAGAACCTTCTCGCCCTCGTCACAGCAGATAGTGACCACCGTCGACGGCCCAGGCGCCTCCTCGAGGAGGCGGTGTGCGGCGACCATGTTCGCCCCCGAGCTCGGGCCCACGAGAGCCCGTGCCCACGCGCCAGCCGGCGCATCTCGGCGATCGCCTCGTTGCTGTGCACCGTGATCACCCGGTCCACCAATGAGCTGTACCGCCGATAGATGTCCGGCACGAACCCGTCGGCGATGCCCTCGATGCGGTGCAGGCAGGTGTCGCCGCATTGGATGGTGCACGACTCGCTCGGTTCGAGGGCGACAATTAGCACGTCGGGATTCGCAGCCCGCAGGGCCTGGCCGACCCCGGCCAACGTTTCCCCGGTCCCGACTCCCATCACGAACGCGTCCGGCAGCCTGCCGGGTGGGAGCTGGTCGATGATCTCGGACCCCAGCCACGTTCGATTCTCCTCCACGTTCCACTCCGACTCGAACTGCAGGGGGGCGAAGTGGCCGGGCTGGTCACCGAGCCGACGCACCATCTCCAACGCCTCGTTCACGTGGAAGTTGCCGTCGCTGAGCAGCTCGGCTCCGAACGCGGTGGAGATCGCCGCCCGCTCGGGGCTCAGCCCTTCGGGCATGACGACCAGCATCTGGTAGCCCTTCACCGGGCCATACGGGCCTTGATCGATCCGGACGGATTCAGGTATTCGAGCTTCACCCAGACGCCGTCCACCTCGATGAGGGGCGTCGAGCCGATGGCGTCGAGCACGGTTGCTCCGGGTCGAAATGCGGGCATGATCCCTGCCTCCGCTCCGGATCGAGCTGGAGCCACCCACTCTACGGCGGCCTGGAGACGCAAACGTGCCGGTGGCCAGGCCTTCGGCCTCATCTGGACAGATCGGAGGCGACCTGAATAGGTTGCACGCCATGGGTCAGCGATCTGCACGCCTTGCCACCGCCCTGCTCACGTTTGTCGTCGTCGCCCCCCTTCTGGTGGCGTGCAGTTCCGGCTCATCGGCGACTACCACAGCGTCCCAGGTCACCATCACCCGGGACCATGCGGGCATCCCCCACATCCGGGCTGCGAACTTCACTGCTCTCGGCTACGGCGAAGCCTGGGCATTCTCTCAGGACAACTTCTGCACGCTGGCCGAGGACTTCGTCACGGTCAACGGACAGCGGTCCCGGTACTTCGGGCCCAAGGGGCAGAGCCTCAACTATTCGGCCGGGGCGTACGACTCCAATCTCAACTCCGACTTCTTCTGGCAGTCGATCAAGGCGAGCGGCGTGGCAACGGCACAGCTGAGCCAGCCGAGCCCTGTCGGCCCGCTCCCCCAAGTGCTGGAGGTCTACCGGGGTTTCATCTCCGGCTACAACGCGTACTTCCGCTCGGGGGATCTCCACGATCCGCGCTGTGCGGGCAAGCCGTGGGTCCGGCCGATCACCCTCACCGACATGCTGCTGCGGGGCGTCCAGGTCACGACCGAGGCATCCAGCGCACAGTTCATCTCCGACGAGGTGCAGGCGGTCCCTCCCAGCCAGTCCTCGGCGACGACGTCGGGCGACCAGCAGCCCTCCCCGACAGCGGCGGCCGCTTCGCTGACCAGCGCGTCACTCGCGGCCCAGTTCGGTGAGTCCGGAAATGCAACCTTGGGCTCGAACGGCATCGGGCTCGGCTCCCAGGACACCGCGGCGGGCGACGGGATGCTGCTCGCCAACCCCCACTTCCCCTGGCAGGGCACCGAGCGGTTCTGGATGGCCCAGCTCACCGTTCCGGGCCAGTACAACATGCTCGGCGGCACCCTCGAGGGGTTCCCGCTGGTCGGGATCGGCTTCAATCAGCACCTGGCCTGGACCCACACCGTCTCGACGAGCTACCGATTCACCTTCTACCAGTTGAAGCTCGTTCCCGGTGATCCCACCAGCTACTACGTGGATGGACAGCCCCACAAGATGGGCACGGTCGTGGCCAGGGTCGACACCGGGCACGGCGTCCAGATGCACACCTTCTACACGACGCAATGGGGCCGGGTCCTGGTCGTACCCCAGGCCGGCTACAGCTGGAACTCCACGACGGCCTATGCCGTCGACGACTCGACGATGAGCGACGGGACGCGGGCTGCCAACCAGTACCTCGAGATGGGCCAGGCCACTTCGGTCCAGAACCTGTTGAACGTCGAGTCGACCTACCTGGCCATCCCGACCTTCAACACGATCGCGTCCGACGACACCGGGCATGCGCTCTACGGCGACGTGGGCAACACGCCGAACGTCACGCTCGCCCTGGTCAACAGCTGCACCCCGCCGGGGGCGGCGGCGCTTGTCTATGCCGCGGCCGGTGTGGTGACCCTCGACGGCTCGCGATCGACGTGCGCCTGGGGAACGGACCCCGGCACCCCGGTCCCGGGCATCTTCAACGCCACGAACATGCCGCACACGATCCGCACGGACTACGTCGAGAACTCGAACGACTCCTACTGGTTGGCCAACCCCAGTGCCCCGTTTCCGGCGTTTTCGCCGATCATCGGCCAGATCGACACCATCCAGGGCCTGCGCACCCGACTCGGCAACCAGATGATCGCCCAGCGGGTGGCCGGGACCGACGGGTTCGGTCCACCCAGGTTTACCATTCCGACCCTGCAGGCCATGTGGCAGAGCGACCAGTCCCTCGAGGCGCAGCTGGTGCTCGACTCCCTGGTCGCCGCGTGCCGTGCGACGCCGTCGGCGAAGGCGACCAACGGGACGACGGTCGAACTGACATCGGCCTGTTCGGCACTCGCCGGCTACGACAAGACCGGAAGGCTCGGCACCGCCGGCGGCTGGCTCTTCTCCGAGTGGGCGGCCTACGCACCCACCAGCCCGTCTGCCTTCTGGGCCGACTCCTTCGATGCGGCCCAACCGTTGACCACTCCCTCGCATCTCGACACGGCCAACCCCGCGATCCTGCGGGCCCTCGCCGACGCCGTGCTCAACCTGCAGTCGCACGGGATCCCACTGGATGCCACCTACGGCCAGGTCCAGCACGTCACCCGCAACGGTGCCTCTATCCCGATCCCCGGGTGTGACACCGGCTGCTTCAACGCCATCTACGCCGCCGACGGCCAGGGAGGCCCGCTCGACGCCTTCCCCTACGGCGTGGTCTACGAGGGCTCCTCGCTGGTCATGACCACGGAGCTCACCGCGAACGGGCCCGTGTCCCAGGGCATCCTCACCTACTCGCAGGCCACCGATCCCACGTCCCCGTGGTATTCGAACATGACCAAGCTCTACTCGAAGGGCCTCTGGGTCCCGCTCCCCTACACCTCCGCCCAGCTGGCCCGAGCCGGCGGCGGGACCACCACCACCCTCGACGCCTCGAACTGATGGGTGCGCCCGGGAGATCAGGCGGCCCCAGGGCCCACGCCTGACAGCGTGGCCCGACCGGTCAGCCGCAGACAGCCCGAATCAGCTCCACGGCGTTCGCTCCGAGGACCCGGTCCACCTCGGCCGGGGTGAACCCTCTCGCCTGCAGCCGGTCCTGGACGGCACCGAACTGGCGGTACTCGGTCATGACGGGCTGGTAGTTGGCATCCATGTCGGTGCCGACCGCCACATGGTCGACGCCGATGGCATCGACCAGCCGGGCGATCTCGTCGACGAAGTCGTCGAAGGTCTCCGATGAGACGCCGGCCGGCCACGCGCCGACAAGCCCGCCGGTGGCGGCAACGGCTTCGGCGTGCTCGGCGCTCACCAGGCGGGGGTTGTCGTGCGCCGCGCCGCCGAGGTGGGTGTGGGAGATCATCACCGGTGCACTCGACTCCTCCAACACACCGAGCGTCGTCTCGTGGGTGGCGTGGGCGAGGTCGATCAGCAGGCCGACCCGGTTCATTTCGCGGACCAGTCCACGCCCGGCCGGGGAGAGCCCGCCGTGTAAAGGCGGCTCGGTCTGCAGGTCGCCGAACTCGTTCTGCCGGTAGTGGACCAACGTGATCGACCGGACCCCGGCGGCATGGGCCTCGTCCAGGCGTTCCAGGTGGTCCTCGACGAAGTCGGCGCCCTCGCAGGCGACGAAGAGGGCGCAGTCGCCCGCACGGTGGGCTGCGATGATGTCATCGGCGGTCCGGACGAGAGGCAGCCGGTGGTGGTGAGCCAGGCCGTGCAGGCCCGCCAGCTGGCGGCGATGGTCGGCGTAGGCCTCGCCGTCGTCGAAGGGCCTGACCGCATGGAGCCCCCCGTCGGGCCTGAATCCGATCACGCGGAGATCGGCAACGGTGGCGAAACTGACGGCGGCCATGCCCGTGGATCGGATCTCGGCGACCGATGCATCACAGGTGTCCGCCCCCAACAGCGCGGTGAGGTGGTCTGTGTCGTCGAGCCCCCGGAGGAAGCAGCGCCCCGGATGCGCATGCAGATCGACCCAGGGTCCGTGCGTCGCCCGGATGGCTGGTCCGTCCAACTCCCTCTCCCTCCACCACCGGTCTCGCGGGGCCGATGGAGCAGATCCTGCCAGGACCGCTCTGCACGGGGGGACCGGGCACCACCGGCCGTCCCCGACCCGGATGGGCAGGCCTTACGTGCCCTGCAGGCCGGGGAACATGTGTCCGAACTCGTCACGCATGATCGAGATGGCCTCGGCGCCATTGACCTCGTCTTCCGGCTTGATGTCCGGGACGGGCTGCCCCAACTCCTTCCCGAGCGCCAGGAGCCCGAAGAAGAGGCCCTTCGCCAGAGGGCCCAACGGGGCGTCCAACGGCACGACAGCGACGTCGAACTCGGGAACCGGCCGGGGCAAGACGTCGGGCCACTCCTCGGGGGGCCTCGGATCTTCGAGTGAGAGGACCGGAGTGATGTCGCGGGCGATCGCCTCGCGGGCCGAGAGGGGCGCTCCCAGCGACCAGCGTTCACGCAAGGTCCGGATCACCGATGTGTTGCGGTACTCGGAGTTCACCACGGTCCGTTCCGGAGTCCATGCCGAGATCGCAATGGCCGGTACGCGCACGCCCGACCGGTCGAATGTGAATCCCTTCTCACCCGCGGGGCCCGCCGGATCGGCAGACGGGGCCGGGGGCGGGGGCACGTGGTCGAAGCAACCGCCGTGCTCGTCGAAGTTGACCATCAACAGGGTGTTGAAGGCGTTCGATCCGCTGGCGGACGAGGAGGACCGCACGGCGCTGTAGATCTTGGCCAGGAGCGCCTCGCCGCCGAGCAGCGAGGATGGCGGGTCGACCTCCATGCCGCGTAAGAGCGCATCACACGCAGGGTGCATGTCATTGTGGCCGTGCAGCATATTGGGCTCGATGAAGGAGTAGGTCGGCAGCTCACCCGTGGCGGCGTCCTCCAGGAACCGCTCGGTGGTGACGAAATTGGCCGCGCGACCGAGCAACCGGGAGGCGTGGATCAGGCCGGTGAACGGCACGATGCTGTCGTGATCGCAGTAGACACGCCAGCTCAGGCCATTCGCTTCCAGGCGCTCGAAGATCGTCTCCGCCGTGTTGTGCACCGGGAAGGCATCCGTCGGGATCATGTTGGTGACGAAGCCGGACGCCGACCCGGCGTTGAAGAACGACCGATTGGTGAAGGTCTGTGAGGGGACCTCGCAGAACCAGTGGTCGAACGTGGCAAAACCACGGGCGAGCGCCGAGGTCACCGGCATCTGCTCAGGGGTGTAGCCGGTCATGATCTGGGCATACTCGTCGTAGGTGGGCTGCCTGCCCATCTCCGCGGTGAACGCGCTGATGTAGTCGACCACGAACCCGTCCATCGTCGGCGTCCGATGAGGGTCACTCGGGGCGTTGTAAGGCGCAGCCATCTGCTCGGGCGGGATGCAACGGTTGCCGGGCGGATCGATGAGCCCGAACAACTGGGTGTTCACGTGCTGGTACTCCTCACCGGGGTCGGGGTTGGGGGTATCCATGTTCTTGGCCACCCCGTAGGGGACGACGCCCCGGTCGGCACCGTGCTCGGCCCACCCGGGGATCGGGTTGCTGAGCTCCCTGCCGATGACCCCCTCGAACGATTCCACCTCGCCGGGCTGATACAGCCGACCGAGCAGATTGTCGAAGGAGCGGTTCTCGAACATGACCACGACCACGTGGTCGATCGCATTATCCCTACTCGGATGTGCCATGCCGCACCCTCCCGCCTCGATGTGAGCGCCAGGGCCGGACAGGTGCCGACATGCTGCGGGAACGGCGCCCGCACTCCCGTGGTCAATGGTACGGAGGCGGTGTACACCCGGGCAAGGGCCTTTCGTCCCAAGATCACCGGTTCCGACCCGGACCGCTACCGGGCCCCACGGAGCGGGCCGTGCCGAGTACGGTCGACGGGGCGCCGGGCGACCCCGGCACGCAGGAGCCAAGGGCCGCAACGAGGGCAACCGACGAGATGAGGTATCGATGCCCTTTCCACTCCCAGCAGCGAACGACGAGCTACTGGCGCCGCCGGATGCCGTGGAGGCCCAATTCCTCGCCCGGGGCGTGGCCACCGCCATCGCGCCCATCGGCGGCCTGACCCTGCTGCAGGGCGTCCTCATGCAGTCCATGTTCGAGGCAATGACCGGCCACGAAGTCGACCTGGGGCAACGGCCCATCGACCCGGTCTCGTTCGCCGACGGGATGCTCGACGTTGCACGCCAGTACGCGCAGGGCCATCTGGGCCTGGCTGCCGTGGACTTCGAGCGGAACGGCTTCACCGCGGACTGGTCGAGCAAGGAGCAGGCTGCGCCCCATACGTCGAGGGAGCTCGGGGACGCATGGGCACTTTCCGTCGACGATCCCGAGCTCGCCGCACGCTGGACGGCCCTCGAGCAGCTGCCGGCCGGGACGCTCGGGAGGTCGATCACCGAGTTCTACCGAGCACGCGGCTTCCACGATCCCGGCATGCCCGGTTCGGCATCGCCGCTGCTCGCCCAGCACGACTGGGCCCACATCGTGGCCGACTATGGGACGAAGGTCGAGAGTGAGCTGGAGGTGTTCGCGTTCATCGCCCGGGCCAATGACGACGCGAAGGGATTCAGCCTCCTGGCCATGGTGGTCTCACTGTTCGAAACCGGCTACCTCGAGGAGGGCGCGGGTCTCTTCGAGGCCTTCCCCGGACAGCTCTCCCACGACGGTGTCGCCGTTCGGGTGGCCGACGCAATGCGCCGGGGGGCGCTGGTCTTCGGCAGCGTCGATTTCATGGCTGTTGACTGGTTCGAGATCGCCGATCTGTCCACCGACGAGGCCCGCAGGCGGTTCGGCGTCGTCGAGAAGCCCCAGTTGGCCCTGGATGCAGGCTCAGTCGGCCCGTGGCAGCCGGGGGGCATCACCGAGATCCAGTGGAACGCAGGACACGAGTTGGCGGCAAGCGAGGGCCGGCCACACGACAGCTTCGGAGCCAGCGTCGGTCCCGGGTGATGCCGTTGCCGGGCTCGACGGCACTGAGCTTCCCGTTCCCCGCCGGATGGCCCCCCACCCGAGGGCGCCGACCGGGCGATTTCCGGGCGGTTCGGAAGCGATTCCATCCGGGGTTTCGACGGCCGAGCTCGGGCGACGTCGCAGAGTTCGAGTCCACTGGCGACCCCGGCGGAGCGGCACTACTCTGCTGGAAGTCACATGGCTCTTGGCGGGTAGCAGCCACCATTCGGAGGAGAGTGAGTTGGACGGTATCCGCGATGTTCATGAGTGCCCCGGGTGTGGGTCGGTGGATGTTCCCAAGCTGATCGTGCGAGGATCCGGGACCGCCAAGGGCGGGCTCACCTTGCAGTGCCGTGTGTGCCGCCGCGAGTGGTCCGACGAGGCGACCGACCATCTGCAGGCGTCGTAGCTCTCGAGTCAGCGGCAGCGGTGGGCATCGTCCTCCACTTCTCCGACGAGGATCACCGGAGTCCCGTTGCGGTTGACATCAGCGTCCGCGTGGCCGGTGAGGCGCAGTCCGGAACCGACAGGTGGAGGCCATCGAGAGGGGCCTGGCGGCGTTGGTCGTGACGTGCCAGCCGTCCGCATCTTCGGTCTGGTCCTTCCATCGAGGAGCTCCGGGCCAAGACCTTGCCTCCGAGCGGCTCGAGAGAAACCCCTGGCCAGCCACAACCGGGGTCTCCGGCGCAGGCACCGAAACTTAACGAAACGTGACAATAAAGTGAACTTTGGGTAAACTAACCATATGAACCGCACTATGACCCATGCGCAGGGCTGGTACTCCGATCCGTACCGTCAGCACGCTGCCCGTTGGTTCTCTGACGGGACTCCCACGAAACTCGTTCGGGACGATGGCGTTGTCTCGCACGATCCACCTCCGAGTACTCCGTACACGGACCAGCTCGAACCGATTGCAGAGACTGAAGGTGAGTTGCTACATGCTGACGGCGGCAAGGGCCGATTCGATCGCGACTCTGGGGTAAACGCGGTCTGGGATGTCTTCGTCGCCAGAGGCGGAGACTGAGGGAACCCGGTGGCCCCGATGTGTCAGACTGTCGTTCCGATCGGAGCTGCCCTGACCCGGCAGCGGTAGTTGACGCCTGGAAGTGGGGGCCTGGGCTGGGTTCCGGCAGGCGGCCATCTCTGTCCCCAATTCTCGATGAGGCAGTGGCTGTCCTTCTGCAGGGGGATACCCCAGTAGCGGGCGGGGTAGCCGACGCCGGGAGCTGCGGACTCCTCGAAGGTGCACCTCGCCGGGGGGGCGCACCGCCGTGGCCCCTCTCAGCTCGCAGGGCACCTTCGCCCTCGAGAAGGTTGGACCAGTCGGCGCGTCGGTGCTGCGTCAAGCGCCTGAGGATTGTCAACAGCACCCTTGAACTGGCGTCTCCTGGCAGTCCCCAAGGGGTTCGAACCCGTGCCTCCACCTTGAGAGGGCGGCAGAGGGCGATTCTCCTGCCAGGGGAAACGTAGACTGACCTGCAGTCTCAGCGTTCAGTGGTCGGCCTCATTTTGCACTGTTTTTCGACGTCTCACGGACGGGGACGGACGAAGTCTGGGAGATCTGAAGGTGGACGACGACCGGGCCCGCCACGTGACCTCGTCACCCCACAACCTTCCCCTGTCCGGCAGCCCCCTCAGGATCCGGACGAGGTTCGGCCGCCGGTCCCCCCGCCACCATGATCCCCTCGATCTGGTCCGCCTCCCACAGGTAGTCGAAGGACCCCATCCACGGTGGCCGGGTCCGGCCCGATCTCGCCGTCGACGATTTCGTTGTCGCACTCGGAGTCGGCGCCCTCGTACAAGGAGAGGGCAAGGAGGACGTCGTTGACGTCCTTTGGGTCTGGCACAAGGCGACGATAGCCATCGCAGGGCGATTTGGCCGGGCACTGGCCGCGTCCCCCACCCCTTGGCGGGCAATGGCCACAGCAACGATCCTCACATGGCCACAGGCGCCGTTCCAGGCTGGTTGGCGTTCGACCGTTCAGCGCCGAGCACCAGATGACCGACCGCTGCAGTCAGGTCAAGGCGCGGATCTTCGACTACGGGCAGCAGAGCGGTAACACACGCGTATCCTCGCTGGACCAGTGCGGCATCGGATTCGACCTCTATGCTTTCGTCCTCGCCGCCCAGTGTCAGCGATAGGGATTCTCCGGACTCTTCGATGACGGACGTCTGTGAGGCACCCACTAGA
>DAIMIK010000003.1:0-52181 GCA_036722795.1 Acidimicrobiales bacterium
CGGCCTCCTCGTCGGAGACCGGGTAGAACACATCTGGATCGATGCCCCGGCAGGCAGCGTGCTTGCGCCAGGTGGCACTCATGGGAACGTCACTTCCTAGATACTGTTGGGGTCACTGGTCAGACCGCCAGAGCAGAACTTCGGTGACCTGGGACAATGTGGCCTACCGACGAAAACTGGCGGAACCGACAGTATGGCCCACCAAGTGCGCCGGTGTCCACAACCAAGGCAGACCGGCGGCCACGGGCGTCCCCGCTCCACGTGGCTCCACCGAGGCGGCAGCACCGGCCCCGAGCAGCCCCTTTGCCGCCCGCCGGGCCGGGATGGGATGGGCGGATCCCCCGAGGTCCGGCCCCGTTCCCCCTAGGATCTCCCGACGTCCCTGTCCGCCACCCCCGCCCGAAGGAGCCCGCCCATGCCGCCTGAACCACTTCGGGGCAGGTCCATCGTCGTCACCGGGGTCACCGGCCAGGTGGCGGAGCCGGTGGCGGTAGCCCTGGCCAGGGAGAACGAGGTGGTCGGTGCTGCCCGATTCAAGGACCAGGCAGCGCGACGACGCCTCGAGGCCGCAGGGGTCAGATGCGTGCCGGTCGACCTGGCCTCGGGAGACGTGGCCGACCTCCCGGCCGGGGCCGACTACGTCTTGAACTTCGCGGTGGGGAAGTCCAACAACTGGGAGCTCGACCTGCGCACCAACAGTGGCGGTCTGGCCTGGCTGATGGAGCATCACCAGGGGGCGACCGCGTTCGTGCACTGCTCCACCACCGGCGTGTACAAGCCCATGGGCCATCACGTGTTCGCCGAGGAGGACGAGCTCGGGGACAACCACGGCGTCTGGCCGTTCCTACGCACGTACAGCATCTGCAAGATCGCCGCCGAGGCCACCGCCCGGTGGGCGTCGGAGCGCTTCGACCTCCCCACCACCGTGGCGCGCCTGTCCGTCCCGTACGGCGATCGGGGCGGGTGGCCTGCCATCCATCTCGAAATGATGATCAACGGGAGCGGGATCCCGGTGCACCTCGACGCGCCGAGCGTGTACCACCCCCTGCACGAGGACGACATCATCGCCATGATCCCCGGGCTGATCAGCGCCGCCGCCACCCCGGCCACCACGGTGAACTGGGGAGGTGACCAGGCAGTGAGCATCGAGGAGTGGTGCGGATACCTCTCCGAGCTGACCGGTGTGCCGGCCCGGTTCGCACCCACTCGGGACACCATCGACAGCGTGCAGATCGACCTGACCAGGATGCACCAGTTGGTCGGGACCACCACGGTCGGCTGGCGGGATGGCATGCGCCGGTTGGTCGCCGCCCGCCGCCCTGAGCTCCTGTCCGACCAGTCGTAGTGATCTGCTAGCGCAAAGGCGCCACCGTCACTGCGGGCCGCCCGGCGGGCGGTCCACGTTGCCCACCGACCATGCGGTGACCGCCGGGGAGGGATCGACGGTCACCAGCGCGCCGTCCTCGAACACCGCGGCCAGCCGGCCGTCGGGCGATGCCCACAACCACCGGACCGTCCCCGGATACAGGGTGAGCAGCGCTCCGAGTGCGCCGCGCCGCCCGGGTTCCAGTGTGTGGGTGACGCCGCCGATCCGGAGCACGAAGGGGCCTCCGATGGCCACCTCGGTGCGGCCGAACCCGAGTGTCGACCGGTTGTCGATCCGGACGAACGAAAGCGCGCGCTCGTCGAGCACGAACTCCTTGCCGCCGTCGGGCAGCTCCCTGATCCGGCACCCATCCCCCACCTCACCATGTTCGCGCTCCCCCTCCGGAATCGCACATCGGCGGCTGCCGGCGCACAGACTTACTGGCCGCTGGGCCGGGTGGCGGTCACCGGTCCTCGGGCCAGAGGAAACCAGCCAGTTGGCCGGTCAGCACCGCCAGCTCGTCGGCGACCGAGCGGTAGCCGGCGATCGGCCCGCCATAGGGATCGACCACGTCGTCCGTGGCCGAGTGATGGGCCAGCGACGACCGGGTGCGGTCACCGTGGGCATCGTCGATCCAGGAGCGGAGCCCCTGATCCGGTCGACGAGGACCGATGGCGTCTCCTCGCCGGACCAGTTCCTTCAGTCTGAAAGCCTGCGGCCAGCAGGGCGGATCGAGGAGCACCGCCTCCTGCACATGCCGGCGGCCCATGCCGACGACCAGGTCGGCGCCCTCCAACAGGGGCTGGGTGAGCCGGCGGCTCCGGTGCGCGCGCAGATCGATCCCGTAGGGTGCCATCACCTCGAGCACCTCGTCCGGGACGGCACTGCCACCATCGAGCAGGCCCGCCGAGGAGACCTCCACCAAGTCGGCGTGGTCGGGGATCCGATCGGCGAAGAGGGCTGCAGCCATCGGGGACCGGCAGATGTTGGCGGTGCATACGAAGAGTACGTGAACAGGGCGAGTGTACCGTTGCCGGTCGAAACCCTCGGTGACCGCCGGCGCGTGCGGGGCCGAGCGGGACTGGCGGCGATCGGTCGCCGACCCCACCGGCGCCAGCGCCTACGCTCGGAACCCGTACCTGGGAGGGCCCGGCCGCGTGGACCCCATCGACCCACAGGAGCATCCGCTGACGTCCAACGCCGACATCGTCAGGACCATCACGGAGGCATTGGGCCGTGACGACCTCATCGCCGTCAGGGGCCTGGTGTCGAAGGACGTGCGGTGCGCAGCCAATGCCGCCGATCGGGATGCCGCACCCTGGTTCGGCGTCTACCAGGGCAGGCGGAGCCCGCCGAACTTCTTCGCCGAGCTCTCCCGGCTCGCCTTCACCGATTTCACCCTCAAGGCCATGCTGACTGACGGCGATCTGGCGATCGCCTGGCTCCATGTTGCCTTCACCAGCCCCAAGGGGCGTGACGTCGACACGGAGGAAGCCCGGATCTGGCAACTCGCCGACGGAAAGGTCCGATCGGTCGGCACACTGCTCGACACAGCCGCCGTGGGCGCCGCCTTCCCGTGACCTCCCCTGACCCGCTGGCGCTGGTCCACGACTACCTCACCCAACAGGGAGGGGCCGAGCGGGTGGTACTGGCGCTCGCCGAGGCGTTCCCATTGGCGCCGATCCACACGTCGCTCTACGACCCCGACGGCACCTTTCCCGAGTTCTCGCGTTACGACATCCGCACCCTGCCCCTCGACCGGCTGGGGATCCTCCGCAGCCACCACCGCCTCGCCCTGCCGCTCCTCGCCCCGGCGTTCTCGCGACTCCGGGTCGATGCAGAGGTGGTCATCTGCTCCTCGAGCGGTTGGGCGCACGGGGCCCAGGTGAGCGGGCGCAAGATCGTCTACTGCCACACGCCGGCCCGTTGGCTGTACCAGGCCGACCGCTACCTGGCGGGCTCCTCGCGTTGGGCGGCGGCCGCCCTGTCGCTGCTCCCCCCGCCCCTGCGCCGGTGGGACCGGAGGGCTGCAGCCAGTGCCGACCGGTACCTGGTCAACTCCCGGGCGGTGCGGGCACGGGTGGCCGACCTCTACGGGGTCGATGCCGACGTGGTGCCCCCGCCCGTCGAACTCACCGCCGGAGGCTCCGCCGCGCCGATCGCCGGCATCGACCCGGGCTTCGTCCTGTGCGTGTCGAGACTGCTCCCCTACAAGAACGTGGAGGCGGTCAGCGAGGCCTTCCGGCAGCTTCCCGGCCAACGACTGGTCGTCGTCGGCACCGGGCCGCTCGCCCAGCAGATCGCGTCCTCGGCCCCGGCCAACGTCACCGTGCTGGGCCGGGTCGACGACACCGGCCTCCGGTGGCTGTACCGCTCGTCGATCGGGCTAGTCGCCGCCTCCTACGAGGACTTCGGGCTGACACCGGTCGAGGCCGCCGGATTCGGGAAGCCCACCGCCGCTCTGCGATGGGGCGGTTTCCTGGACACCATCGTGGAGGGATCCACCGGTTTGTTCTTCGACTGGCCGGAGCCGCGTCTGATCGCGGAGGCGGTGGATCGGCTCGCCGCCACTTCGTGGTCCGGCGACACCCTGGCCGCCCACGCCGGGCAGTTCTCCTCCGCCCGGTTCGTCGAGCGCATCAACGCGGCGGTGGATGAGGAGCGGCGGGCGCGGTGAGCGCACCACGCCCCGAGCAGGCGACCCGGCCGGGCACCCGGCCGGTCAGGAGGCGCCGCGGCCCTTCAAGACGGTGCTCGGCGTCTGCCAGAGGATCTGCATGTCCCACCAGAACGACCACGAGGCGACGTAGAGATAGTCGAGGCGGCACAGCTCGAGGTGGGAGAGCTCGTTCCGGCCGGACACCTGCCACAGCCCGGTCATCCCGGGACGGGCCTCGAAGCGCTTGCGGGCCCAGCCTTCGATCTCCATGGCCTCGGGCACCACGAACGGCCGGGGGCCGACCAGGGACATGTCGCCCTTCCACACATTGATCAACTGGGGGAACTCGTCGAGGCTGGTCCGCCGCAGGAATCGACCGAACCGGGTGACCCTCGGGTCGTTGGTCGCCTTGAACAGCGGTCCGTCCATCTCGTTGAGGTGCTCGACCTCGGGACGGCGCGCCTCGGCGTCGGGGTACATGGTGCGGAACTTGAGCATGGAGAACGGCTTCTCGTTCCGTCCGGTGCGCACCTGGCGGAAGAAGACCGGGCCGGGGCTGGTGACCTTGATCACCGTGGCGAAGACGGCCAGGAAGGGGGCGGTGACCACGAGGATCAACGTGGAGGCCACGATGTCGAACGACCGCTTGAGGAACCGTGAGCCGGCACTGAGCGATGCCGGGGCGATGTCCAGCATGGGCAGCCCGGACAGTTCCTCGACGTGGGAACGGCTGGTGATCAGTTCGTAGTAGCGGGGGACGATGGAGACGCCCACCTTGCCGGTTAGGCCCTTCAGCAGTTCGGTGGTCCGTTCGGGGTGGGTCCTCGAGAAGCACACCACTACCCGGGCAACCCCGTACCGGCGGCACAGTTCGGGAAGGTCCTCCAACTCGCCGAGCACATCGCCGCGCCCCACCGGGTTGTCGTCCACGAAGCCGACGAACTGCACATTCGAATGGGCGCGCAGGTGACTGGCCACCGTCTGGGCCAGCTTTCCGGTACCGACCACGATGACCGGCACCGTTCCGACCGCCGCTCGGCTCGAGAGCCCGAAGCCCACGACCCGGGCCAGCGGCACGGCTACGACGGCGACCAGGCACATGGCGACGATCTTGGCCACGGAGAGCGCCTCCATGTAGTTGCTGCTCCTCGTGACCACATAGGCGACGATGGTGCAGAGGAACCCGCTGATCATCAGTGCGTGGACGATGTTCCGCAGATCGGGGAACACGCTGGTGGAGATGCGACGGGTGGTCCCCCGGTAGAGGCCGTAGAGGGCGAAGACGGCGATGAACATGGGGATCACGGCCAGGTCGAAGAGGTAGATCCTTCCGTTGTGGCTGACGGTGGAGGCCGGGTTGTTCGAGACAGCGGACACCAGCAGCGGGCCCGCGACGGCGGCCACCGCCAGCCCGACCACATCGGCCGCCAGCAGCCTGCCGAGCGCGTGCCGGCGGACCCGGGCAACGGCGACGGCGTGGTCGCCGAGGTCGTCCGCGGGTTGCAGTCTCTTGGGAGCCGGGGGTTCCGGTTCCAGCAGGATCCGTTGTATCTCTGGATCAAGAATCGCCATTGCAGCCGGCCTGCCCTTTCCTGCACCGGTTGACCGCCCTCCGCCTGACAGATTCGACGTTTCAGCCATCGACACCACGTGCTCCGTGGAATCGCATGGTAAACGAGCAACAACGCCCGGCACAAACACGGATGCCGCCCGGTGAGAACCCGGGTGCCAGGCAGTGACGCGGGCCGCCGCGACGGAATTGAGGGCTCGGACCTGACCCCGTAGGGGCATCGCTGCCGAGCCGTCCCAACGGAGGGCGACCGACCTCGTCGCCCCCGGTGCCAGGTGGAACCATGAATCGTCGGGACGGTAGCCAGGCACAACGATCCAGACGAACTGGGCGAACCTTCCGGACGACAACGCCAGGGACCATACCCGTTCATCGGCCTGTTCCAGTGCGGTCTGAAGCCCGACATCCCCTTCCAGGCTGCGGCTCTTCCCCCGGGGAGGAAACCGGCCTCGGCCAGGACGACCCCGTCGTCGCCCACCGATCGGACGGTCACCAACTCATAGGAGCGGAGCCCGGACCGATAGGCCTACGTCAGGTCGCGGAATCCGTCGAAGAGGGCGTCGCCGGACAGCTTGATCCCGCCCGCGACGGGACCTCGACCGCCGAGCCGGCCTCCTCGACCCGGTGGTGCACGGTGGAGAGCTCGACCACGGGACGGCCCCGGACCACGGCATCGGTGTCGTTGACCGGATGGGTTCCCAGGCCGTTCGGCCCCTCGTCCGTGGTCAGCACGGCGATATCGGCTGCGCCGGCCACCGGGCAACGTGAACCAGGGGGCCTCGGGACGACCCATCGCCTCGATCACCCCCAAGCCCGACCCGGGGCGCAGATTACGGAGGCCGACCAGGAGCAGCCCTGCACAGGGCGACCCCGGTCGTCTCCACTCGGCCATGGCCCGCTCGTGATCTCGACGACCACGGCCCGCCCGAGGTCGAGGCGCCGCTCGGGTCGTGCCCGGCCTGGCGGGCCCCGCCGCACCGTCCGGGGAGGGCCCCACCCTTCGCTCGACAAGGGCGGTTGGGGTGCTCATCGCACCGGTTCTTCCTGATGAGAGGGGTGGACACCACCTGGTGGCTCGCTCCTACCCCCATTGGATCCGGTGGCCCCGGCGTAGAGCTGCCGGTACCGGTCGGCGATGACGGGCCACCCGAACTCCCGTACCCGCTCGTGGCCGGCCAGGGCGATGGCCCGCCGTTGATCCGGATCCGCGAGCAGGAGCTCCAGTGCGGCCGCGAACGCCGCGGTGTCGAACGGATCGACCAGGACGCCGTCCCGGCCGCTGTGCACGAACTCCGGGGGGCCCCCGCGATCGGTGGCCACGACGGCGGTGCCTGCCTTCCACGCTTCGAGCACCACGATCCCGAAGGGCTCGCGGCGACTGGGCATCACGAACAACGTGGCCCCCCCCATCGCCCCGACCACCTCGTCACGGGAGAGCCGGCCCGGGAAGTGCACCCGGCCCGCGACCCCCAACGCGGCGGCACAGGCACGCAGGGACTCGAGAGCGGGCCCGGCGCCGGCGATGACCAGGTCGGCGGTGCGGAGGCCTTGGTCCATTGCCGCGAACGCAGCCAGCAACAGGTCGAAGCCCTTGTTCTCCACGACCCGGCCCAGGGCCAGGATGTACGGCCGCCCTCGCAGGCCGGCCGGCGGACCGGCGGGCGCCGTCCTCGCGGCCGAGCCCCGTTCGTCGTCGAGGTCGACCCCGTTGGGGATCACCCTTCCCTTCCCGGGCGCGAGCCCGAAGCGCCGCTCGGCGTCGCCCAGGGTGAAGGCCGAGCATGCGGTCACCGCAAAGGCGCTCCGGATGCCCATCCGGAGCGCGAACCGCAACACCCGGGACGTCTCGAAGATGTCGGCGTCGTCCATGAGCGTCTCACCCTGCAACGTGATGATCAGCGGCAGGCCGGAGACGCGGGACAACGCCGTAGCATAGGCGCCGTTGGGTCCGAAGCACTGCACGTGCAGGACCTCCGGTCGGAACGCAGCGACCGCGCCGCGCAGAGAGCCCAGGGTGCGGGTGCCCGTGGTGGCGGTTCGACGGACGGACGGCCGGTTGGTGGCCGGAAGCGGCATAGGCAGGCGTCGCACCACCAGGCCGTCCCGGATCTCGGCGGTCTCCGGTGCGGCGTCGTCGGGCTGGCCGGTCCACACCTCCACCTCGTCCCCGGCATCGACGAGGGACAGGGCGAGGTGGCGGGTCAGTTCCTCCACCCCGCCGAGGGAGGGGGGATACGAGCTGGGGAGGAGGGCAATCCGGGTCATGACCGTCGATCCATTCGCAGGCGGGCCGGCACCACGGCACCGGTCACCGTCACGAACGGTAACAGCGCGGGCTGAAACGGGAAGTTCATCGGCGTCGGGTCAGGGAAGTGTCGGGTTCAGCCAGGGCTCGACGGCGGCGAGTACGGCTCCGGTGGGTTCCGGCGCGACCCGGCTCCAGTTCCCGACCCCCGGCGACCAGTAGTCGGAGAACGCGGCGGCGTACCACCCCGAGAGGAAGCCCTGCTCGGCGCAGTCGCAGTTGGGCGCCCAGCTGGCCGGGTGGATGTTCAGGATGGTCTCGATCTGGGCTTCCCCCCCCTGGGGATCGACCGCGGCGGCGTCGACCTCGTGCCCGATCTCGAAGGCGGTGATGCCGGCCAACTGCTGCACCGTCTCTCCGGGGTAGACGTACAGCCTGGAGACCCCACCGGCCCGGCCCCAGGTGAAGGTGGTGTTGCCGTAGAAGCTGGGGGACGGCGCCTCGGAGATCGGGAGGAATTGGATCGAGTAGCCCGGGATGTTCTGCCAGGGGTAGCGGACCAGCGCCAGCGCTTCGGCCCCCAGTTGTGCCGGAGTCTGCGGCGCCGAAGCCTGCGGCGCCTCGGAAGGCGCGGGTGTCGCCACCGGAACAGGGGCAGGGGCAGGGGCAGGGGCAGGAGTCGCTGCGGGTGAGGGAGCTGGTGCAACCGTCGCTGCCGGTGCCGGAACGGTGGCGGTCGGAGCGGGGGTCGTCACCGCAGGTGCAGTGGTCACGGGAGCGGTGGACGCCGGTGAGCCCCGCGGCGCGGACGCTGCCAGGCCGACCGGCCGGAGCCGGGCAACGGCCGATGAAGATGCAGTGCTGCGACCCGCGGCCGCTCCGGTGTGCCCGGCCGCTACTGCTGCCACGAGCGAAGCCGCCGCCAGCACCACCACGGCGGCGACCACCAGGAGGTCCAGCCGTAGGAGTGAACGACGCTGGCCGAAGGTGGCCCGGTTGAGACGGGCCCGGAGGCCGGTGGCTCGCCGCTCGGCCCCGATGTATCCCTCGGAGATCACCAGTCCCGGGTCGTCGAGGTCGGCCAGGAAGGCCGACCCCGCCGCTTCATCCGAGCCGGCCAGTTCTGTTTCGGCCCCCTCCGCTCCTACGGGTAGCGATGGCGCCCCCCCGGGACCGGCCACCGCCGGCGCAGAGGGCTTGCCCGTGAGTACTGACTCCATCACCTCATATCGACGGTTTCAGGCTCAAGCTGAAGTTCGGTGGCCCCGACCTGGTACCTGCGTGGGACTGGCATCGGCACGGTGTCAACACGCCCGATGCCTACCGGGGAGCGTCGACGCTGCCGGGTGGCGCTCCGGTCACACGGCGAGGCCGAGCGACCGATAGACCCCCGCAGTGGCCTCAGCCGTCTGCTGCCAGCTGAGCGACCTCACCCGCTCGCTGCCCCGTGCCGCCAGCTCGGCCCGCCGGTGCTCGTCCCCGACGAGCTCCCGAAGCGTCCGGGCCAGTCCGTGGACATCGCCGGCCAGGTAGGTCTCCGCCCCGTCACCCACCACCTCGGCCACCGCGGGCACCGACGTGGTGACCACCGGTGCCCCGCAGGCCATGGCCTCCACCGGAGGCAGTCCAAAGCCCTCGTACCGTGACGCGTACCCGACCAGGGTGGCCGCTCCGTACAGCGGGGGAAGGTCGGCGAGGGGAACATGGCCGATCTCGACCACTCCTCCGGGGGCACGGCTGGCCCACAGGCCGTGACCGGTGAGGACCAGGGGAATGGAGGCCGAGCGGCAGGCCTCGGCCAACGTGCCGAGGTCCTTGCGCGGCTCGATGTTGCCGACATGGAGGACGAAGCGTTCCGGCAGCCCGTAGTGGGCTCGCACGCGGGCGATGTCGGCGTCGGAGGGGGGTGTCATCTCCGTACCGGGCGCCGAGTGGATGACGACCGGGTCACGGCCCACCAGGGCCTGGACCCGGTCGGCGGTGAACGACGACACGGCGATGATGGCATCGGCCCGGCGCAGTGCGCTCCTCACCAACACCTGCTCGCCCAGGACCCGGTGCTTCGGAAATGCCCACGGGACATCGAAGATCGCCATGTCGTGCACCGTCGAGACCATCAGGCCGGCGCGACGCAGCGGGAGGTCGACATCCAGGCCGTGGGTCAGATCGGCAGGCCCGAACCCGACGGCGCCGGTCAATGCCCGCCTGATCCCCCGCGACTGCCTCTTGACGAGCGGGGTGACACCCGTCGGCAGCTCTGCCGATCCGGCAGGGGGCACGGCGGCCACCAGGTCCGCATCCACCGTTGCCACCATGGAGGCGAGCAGCTCGCGGATGTAGGTGCTGACGCCGCCGCCCCGCGGGTTCAGGGGGAGGGCGTTGTAGACGATGAGCGGACGGCTGGGGGTCAACGGGGGTTCAAGGGGTCGGAAGAGTTCGACTGATATCGCGCCACTGCCCGAATCCCGCCGGCCGGCCCGCTCGGCGCGGCGTCCGCAGCCTGGCCTGTTCCCGTACCGAGTTGCGACCGCTGGGCGTCGCCCGGACGGCCGGGTTCCCCCGGAGACCGGATGCGATCGCCGTGCCCCGGTGGAGGTCGGCCATGCCCAGCGAGATGCCGGCGATGATGAACGGTGCGATCGTCGACGCACCGATCCAGAACGTATCGAACAGGCCACCGACGTAGTGGCTCATCAGGATGACGAGACCGAGGGTTCCGTACGCGACCGGAAGCCGGAACATGGTCCGCACGGTGATGAAGACGAGGAAGAGGAAGGCGATCGACCCGACGACTCCGGTCGAAGCAAGGTTGTCGACCAACACGTTGGGCGGAGCCGTGACGCTGACGAACTGGGGCAGGTTGTAGAAACGCATCCCCTCCCCGAGTATCGGGCTCAGGTGCCACACGTGGACGGCTGCACCGATCTGGCCGAACCGGATCGACACCGAGTTGAACTTGGGATTGTTGTGGGCCCCGATGGCGAAGCTGTAGTACAGGAGGATCACCAACGGGACTGCCCCGGCCAGGACCAGCTTGGACCGACCGCGCACCTCCGGATTCAGGAGCACGGCTGCGCTGATGGCAATGATCAAGAGGATGATCGACTGCCTCGATTGTGAGGCGAGCAGTCCCCCGATACAGAGGTACTTGGGGATCCGGGCCTCATGACGGCTGATGCCCGCCCAGGGTGGGTTGATCTGCGCAACCACGATGGCCACCCACATGATCGAACCGATGGTGTTCTTCTGGTACACACCCCATTGGGCCGGCTGGAAGTGCAGGGTGACGGCGTGCTCCATGGCCACAAGGGCCAACACCGCCGATCCCCACAGGAACAGACGCAAAGCCTGCCGGGTGCGGCCATGGGTGGCGATCACCCAGCCGACCAGGACGCTGGCCGCCAGATAGGAGAAGCGGTGGAACCACTCCACGATGTTGAACCGGTACGGATGGGCGACCACCACCAGGATCAGCACGGCCTGGTACCAGACGATGCCCATGAGGAACTGCCGGAGGAATGGTGCGTCCTTCCACCGGACGAGGAAGAGGCACACCAGGCCACCGAGGAAGACCAACAGGTCGGCCAGGCTGAGGTTGGCGCTCGCCCCGCCGATCCGTTGTACGAGGAGCGCGCCGGGAAGCACGATGACCGCCAGCAGTACCGGATCGGCGACGAACACCCCCAACAGGAGCACCAGGGCGGCGAGGGCCAGCCCGAGAGGCAGGTTCCCGACGGCGGCGGCGCCGACAGCAGCGGCGACGACCACGACGGCCGACCACCCTGCCGCGTGCGCTCCGATCCGGGTCCAGCCCCCGGCCGAACGCCTCCGGCCGCCGATCCGACCGGAATCGTTCGTGGGAATCCCGCTCATACTCTGGTCGCGCTCTCGCTCATCGGGCCTCGGATGCGTCGGTGAAGGCAGCCCATGAAGCGTAGCTGCCACCCTCCGCCCGCCCGTGCCCACGCCAATAGGATCTCAAGGTCCACACGTGGGGTGACGAGGGTATCTGGGATCGCTGCCCCCACGATGAACAGGTACGTCAGGCGAGCGTTCGACGATCGGACACCAGGCATCGAGGAACGGACATGGCAACACAGAGCCCAGGCAGCAGCATCACCATGACAGCGCAACCGGGCTCCAAACGCGCGTCCATGGTGGTCTGCTCACTCGAGCCGTGGGGCACGGTCCGCAGGCGGATCCGCATCCTCGTCGACCAGGTCGTGGAGCTCGATCAGCAGCTGCGCGTGCTCTACGTCGCACCCGCGGTGGACATCCCTCATGAGTTGAAGCGGGGGCACATCCAGGGTGTCCACGGACCGCGGCTCGAGCAGGTGCATCCCCGCATCACCGTCCTCCGACCGCGCAAGTGGCTGCCCCGGTCGATCGGCCCGTACGCCGATCGCTCGCTCGAGCGGCAGATCCTCCACGCGGTGGCCGGCCTCGGACTCGAGGCGCCCGTGCTGTGGATCAACGACGCTGCCTACGCGCAGTTCAGCCTGCGGACCGGATGGCCGACCCTGTACGACATCACCGACGACTGGTTGCTGGCCCCGATGGCACCGCGCCAACGTGAGCGGCTCGTGGCCGACGAGGCCCTCCTGATGGAGCACAGCCGGGCAGTGGTGGTCTGCTCTCCGGACCTGGCCCGGTCTCGGGGCGGCAACCGGAAGGTCGAACTCATTCCCAACGGAGTGGACGTGGAGATGTTCCGGACCCCCCGGGCCCGACCCTCGTCCCTCCCCCGGGGGCCCGTCGCCCTGTATGTCGGCACCCTCCACGCCGAGCGCGTCGACGTGCCGCTCATCCTCGAGCTGGCGACGGCCAGGCCCGGGCTCCAGATCGCCCTCGTCGGGCCCAACAGCCTTCCCTCCGACGTGACCGCCCAGTTGGAACGGGTCCCCAACATCCATCTCCTGGGCCCCCAGCCGTACGAACTGGTCCCAGCGTTCCTCCAACATGCCGACGTGGTGGTCATCCCCCACCTGGTCAATCCGTTCACCGAGAGCCTCGATCCGATCAAGGCCTACGAGTGCCTCGCTGCCGGTCGCCCCACCATCGCTACGCCGGTGGCCGGATTCCGCCAGCTCGGCCCACCCATCGTCGTCGCCGACCGCTCCCACTTCGTCGAGGCGACCAGTGCCGCGCTGGCGGGCTCCGGGCCGGAGGGCCCCCCCGGCGCACCCGACGGGGCCAGGATCCCCTCGTGGCGCCAGCGGGCCGAGACGATGGCCTCGGTGCTGGCCCAGGTCCGGCGCCAAGGGGCCCGACGATGATCCCACGCCTTGCCGTCGCCCGATCCGCCCCCGCCGTCCCGGTGCCACCCGTGCACGAGCGCACCGGGATGCAGGCCGGTGCCCCCGCCAAGTCGTATCCTCGCCGTGAGGCACGACCGAAGAAAGCGAGCATCCGCTGACGTTCCCCCAACTCCTCTCCGCGCTCTGGCGCAGACGTCTGACCATCCTGGTCAGCGTGGTCGTCGCCGTCGCGGCAGCCTTGGCGTACTCGAAGATTGAGACCCCTAAGTACCAGTCGACGGCGCTCATCCAGATCAACAGTGTGGGCCAGACCGGCCAGACGTCGGCCCCGGTCACGCTGCCCGACCCGGTGCAGGAGTTGGGGAGCACTACCGTGCAACTCGGCGCGGCGAAGATCCTGAGCAATCCGGACGTGGCAGGGGTCGCCTCCGAGGTGACCGGGACTGTGGAACCGAACACCGGGGCGTTGACCATCACCGCGACCGCGTCGAGCCCGCACCAGGCACAAGCAGTCTCCCAGGCCTACTCGCAGGCCTTCGTCAATCAGACCGGGGCGTTCGTCCAGACCCAGATCACCAAGATCAACGGCCTCCTGGCCGGCTTGACCGCCAAGATCGCCGCCCTGCAACAGCAGCAGGGCAACCCACCCAACGCGCTGATCAGCACCCAGATCGCGGCATTGACCCAGACCTACAGCACACTGCAGTCCGAGCAGTACAACATCCAAGCCGGCGAGCCCTATGCGTCCATCCAGGTGGCCGCAAGTGTCCCGGGATCACCGACCGGCCTGAGCAAGAGCAAGCTGATCGCCATCGGGTTGCTCACCGGGCTCCTGGTCGGCACCGGGATCGCCCTGTTGCGGGACCAGTTCGACACCCGGGTCCGGCGGAACCCCGAGGGCGAGGACGCCTCGGAGGCACCCATCCTCGCCGAGCTCCCACTGGACTCCGACGTGCGCTCCGGCAAGGTCGCCATCGCCATGGTGCAGGCACCCCAGTCGCTGATGGCCGAGGCGATCCGCGAATTGCGAACCAGCGTGCGGGTGATCCTCGGCGACGCCCCGTGTCCCTTCGTCCTCGTCACCAGCCCCGAGCCCGGTGACGGCAAGACGTTCGTCACCGCCAACCTCGCCGCGGCGTGGGCGATGAGCGGCAGCAAGGTCATCGTCGTCTCGGCGGACTTCCGGCGACCGAGGCTCGAGGAGATCTTCGGGCTCCAGGCCACCGGGCTGCCGGGCCTCGCCGATCTGATCAAGGCGAACTGGAAGACCCCCGAGGTCGACACCCGACCGAGCGCGCCCCGGGAGGAACGTGGTTCCGCCAAGGCGGACGGTCGGCTTCCGGCCCGGGGGGCCGCTCCGGCGCCTTCCCGTACCGGGCGGGGCGTCAGCCTCTCCCGGGACGATCTGTCGGTGTCCTCGCTGTTGGTGGAGACGGGGATCTTGGGACTCCAGCTGCTGCCGGCCGGGATCGCCCTCGACAATCCCAGCGAGCTGCTGGGCAGCCCGGGGATGAAGCCGGTCGTCGACCAGCTCCCCCTGTTGGCCGACGTCGTGCTGTTCGACACTCCCCCCGTGCTCTCCGTCCCCGACACCGCCATCCTCGGGAGCATGACCATGGGGGCCATCGTGGTCGCCTCGGAGGGGCGCACCGATCGCGGCGACCTGGAGCGGACGATCCGTCGGCTGGAGACGACCAACTGCCGAGTGCTGGGCCTTGCCCTCAATCGTGTCCGTCGCTCCTCGTCGGACACCTACCAGTCCTACAACTACAGGCAATGATGCCGCCGGCAATGGATCGACACTGTCGGCCGATTGCCGGACCGCAGACGGCGCTCCCGGCGCACCCCGCCGTCGGAGGGCGTCCGGGCCCGGACCTGCAACGGGCATCAGCCGGTTCGGGAGTCGCCTGATGCCCGGCGCGGTCGTGGTTCTGGTGGTGGCCTACGGCGTGCCTGATCTGTTGGACCGGTGCCTCGGGGCCCTCGGCGGAGCGTTGCCCGTGACGGTGGTGGACAACTCCTCGGAAGCGGCGGTGGGCGCAGTCACCGCCCGCCACGGGGCGATCTACGTCGATGCCGGAAGCAACCTCGGCTTCGCCGCCGGGGTCAACCTCGGGCTGTCGCTGCGCAGCCAGACCAGGTCCGATGTCCTGTTGCTGAACCCCGACGCCACCATCGCCCCCGAGGGCGTGACGGAGCTGCACACGTTCCTGCACGCCCGACCCGACCTGGCTGCCGTGGCACCGTTACAGGTCGACCCGTCGGACGGCAGCCCGGCCCGGGTGGCCTGGCCGTTCCCCACCCCGTCGGGAGCCTGGGTCGAGGCGGTCGGGCTGGGCGGCCTGCGTCGACGGCACGACTTCCTGATCGGCTCGGTGCTGCTGCTCCGCGCCGCGGCGCTCGACGAAGTGGGACGGTTCGACGAGCGGTTCTTCCTCTACGCGGAGGAGACGGACTGGCAAAAGCGCGCCCGCGACCTCGGGTGGAAGGTCGCGCGCTGCCCGAGCGTGACCGCCACCCACGTGGGAGCGGGGACCGGCGGGGACACCACCGAGCGCGATGCCCACTTCCACGCGTCACTCGAGCGGTACCTGCGCAAGCACCACGGCACCTCGGGATGGTGGGTCTACCGGTGGGGGACGATGGCGGGATCCATCGCGCGCATGCTCGTGGTGCCCGGGGAACGGGGCCGCCGGGCTGCGGCCAGGGTGCGTCTCTACTGGACGGGCCCCTGCCGCGTCGAAGCGCGGCAGCATCGCCCGGGGACTGCGGTACGGCCACCGGACGGGGGCATCGACCGGGCTGTGCCAGCGGGAGGACCTCCGTGAGCGGTCCCGGGGCCGGGCCGGCGGCTGCCCCGTCCGGGTCGACGGACCCGCCGGGCCCGACGAGCCTCTCCGTCGTCCAGGTGGCCCTGACCGATGCTTTCGCCGGGGTGGAGCGGTACGTCTGCCAGGTGGCTGCCGGGCTCGCTGCCCGCGGCCACCAAGTGGTTGCCATCGGGGGTGACCCCCGACGCATGCCGGCCGAGTTGGGCAGCAGGGTCGGCTATCGGCCTGCTGCGTCGCTGCTCCGTGGAGCCGCGACCCTGGCACGCGAGCGTCATGTGGATGTCGTCCACGTCCACATGACCGCGGCAGAAGGTGCGGCGTGGCTCGCCCGACCGGTCCAACACGCCCCGATCGTGGCCACGCGCCACTTTGCCAGGGACCGCGGATCGAGCGCGGTGGCCCATGCGTTGGCACAGATCACCGGGCGGGCCATCTCGCTGGACATTGCCATCAGCCGGTTCGTGGCCGACTCGATCGCGGGGCCGTCCGTCCTGCTTCCCAATGGCGTCCCCGATCGGCCCCCGGCCCTGCTGGAGTCGAATACTGTCGTGATGCTCCAACGGCTCGACGAGGAGAAATGCCCCGACGTGGGTATTCGGGCCTGGTCGGCCAGCGGCCTCGGCGCCCAGGGGTGGCGGCTGGTCGTGGCGGGGACCGGAGACCTCCGACCGTCGCTGGCCCGGTTGGCCGAACGCCTCGGCACGGCCGAGAGCGTCGAGTTCGCCGGGCAGGTGGTCGAGACCGATCGCCTCCTCGCCGGATCGTCGGTACTGCTGGCCCCGGCTCCCCGAGAGCCCTTCGGGCTGTCGGTGGTCGAGGCGATGGCCCACGGGGTTCCGGTGGTTGCCGCCAGGGGTGGCGCCCATATCGAGACCGTCGGTGACGACGGACTGCTGTTCGAGCCCGGCGACACGGTCGCCGCGGCCCGGGCGTTGGTGGCGCTGAGCGAGGACGTCGCCCTGCGCCGACGAGTCGGGGACCGTCTTCGAGGCCGCCAACAGGAACTATTCTCGCTGGAGCGACACCTCGACCGGCTGGAGCTCCTCTACCGTGACGTGATCCACGCGCCCGGGCGGGAGCGGGCGTAGGCGGGCGACGTCATCCTGCAGTGAGCCGGTACAGGCCGATCTGCGTGTCGGCGACGCTTTCCCACGAGTAGCCCGGAGCGGCTGCGAGCCCCGACGCCCGGAGGCGCTGCCACAACCCAGGTTCATCGAGGAACCGGACCAGCGCGTCGCGCAAGGCACGCGGATCGTCGGGAGGGACCAGGAGGCCGCACTCCCCGACGACGTCAGGGAGTGCGCCGCTGGCGCTGGCCACGACGGGCACACCGCATGCCTGTGCCTCGACCACGACCCTTCCGAACTGCTCGATCCATCCCGGGAGCGGCACCGACGGGACAGCGAGCACATCGAAACGGGGATAGGTGGCGGGGATGTCCTCCTCCTCCACATGCCCGTGGAAGGTGACCCGGTCCGCTATCCCGAGCCTGGCGGCCAATGCCGCCAGGGCGTCGGCCTCGGGTCCGGCACCGTAGATCTCGGCGCGCAGACGCCCGTCGAGGGCCACCGCTTCGAGCAGCACGTCGACCCCCTTGTGGCGGATCAGACGTCCGACGAACCCGACGCCCAGGGACGTGGACGGTGGCGCGCGGTCGATCGGGTGGAACCGCTTGACGTCCACACCCAGCGGGAGCAGGACCAGCTCTCCGTGCAGCCCCTTCTGGGTCAGGATCCGGCCGGCCTCGACGTTGCACGTGTAGGCGCCGGCGGCGCGGCGGAGCGACCACGCCTCGAACCAGCGGAACGGGGGCGGAAAACGCTTCTCGAGGTTCTGCGCCGAGGCGACGACGAAGGGCACGCCGCGTGCTCGAAGCCGGCGCAGCAGGAGCACCTCGGCGACCGCAAGCCCGAAGGGCTCCTCGTGCACGTCAATCAGGTCCCACCGGGCCGACCCGAGGATCCGCCAGAGCGGCCTGGGGTCGTAGAGGAACAGGTTCGGATGGCGACCCACCGTGCCCACCGGCACGACGAACCCGTCACCGGCCGACGCGAAGTCGACTGTCGCTCCGCCTTCCTCCCAACGGGCGGCGGTCACCAGCGTGAGGTCGGCTCCCCGGCGTCGGAGCTGCCGCTCTCGCTCGCGCCACGCCGTGACCACACCGCTGTGCGAGATCCGGAGCACCTTGATCGGTCGCTGCGGCGACGGGGATGGAGAGTGCTCAGGGGAAGTCGCCACCCGGCGCATCGTACCTCCACCAGCAGGTACGCCCCTGGTCAGACCAGCGTAGCCAACACTTCTCACTGACGGTGACGGGACTTTGGTCATTCTGAGTGACGTTTATCTCAAGATGTCGTGGGGCCCGCCGATGGGAAGGTGTGGAGTGGGCAGGCCGGAGAAGCCAATTGGTGCGCCCGCGAAAAGGCGCCATCATCGGCATCGCAATCTGTTTGATGGTCACGGTGCCGGTTGCCGAAGGTCTCGCCGACACGGCGCACGCCACCGTCCCGTCCCCCCAGATCACCGGGAGTGTGGCTGCCCCGACCGCTGTGGACATCAGCCCGATCTGTGATGCTCCGGATGCCTCGACCACCCTCGGGCCCGCTCCGACCGTGCCGTCCAACCCGACCCGCACGGTGGTCACCCCGGCGGGCGGCGTCTACGACTTCACCGTCACCTCGAGCGGGATCTACGTGTACACCGGCACCATGCTCGACACCTACACCCTCTCGGGCAGCCCGAACGGATCGTTTGCCATGCCGGCGCGGTTCGGCTCGAACGACGAGGTCTCCCCGCCGGTCGTCGACTCGTCCGGCAACATCTACCTCTCCAGTTACTACGGCAAGCTCGTGGACAAGTTCTCACCGTCGGGCACGGTGCTCTGGTCGGTCGACCCCCAGTCGGGCAACCCGACCGGCCTGTTCGGGGTGGGCAATGGCTCGGAGTTCCAGCTGGTGGTCAGCGTGATCCAGAACACGAAGAGCAGCACCCTGCTCAATTCGTCCACCGGAGCGGTCAACGGCACATTCGCCCTGGTCGACGACTTCGACTCCGTCACCCAGGAGTCGAACGGGAACCTCCTCTTCTCGGGCAACGGCTATGTGGAGACCTTGGATCCCACCGGTTCGACGGTCCTCTCCACTTTCGGCTCCGCAAGCACCGAGGGGAAGAACCTCCACACCGGGTCGGGGACCCAGTTCTATTACACGGCCCAGGCCGTGCAGGGCCCGGACGGGACGATCTACACGGCAGACCCGCTCAACACCATCGAGAGCACGAGTTCCCAGGGCCACCTCCAGGGCACCACCGACCTCGGCGGGAACCTGAGCATCGGTGGTGACAACTTCTACCTGGTCGGCACCACCCTCTACTACCAGGGTGGCCCGCCCTTCAACGGCAGCGCGGACAACATCTCGTCCGTCCCGCTCGCCACCCTGCAGGCCTATCTCGGCGCAATCCACGTGCCGACCGACAGCCTCGGGTGGGGTGCCGGCCTGTCGTCGGCGGCGTCGGGCAACTACTTCGCCCCCGGGACCACCCCGGCGGTCAGCGCCGACTTCGATCCATGGTGGGCGGGGCAGGCCGCACACCTGCAGCTTTCCTACTCGGTGGAGGACAGCTCCTCGCTGAACTCCGAGACGGTGCCCGCGCCGACCACCCTCGTGCTTCCCACCACGGCCGCTGGCCTGGCCAGCATCCCCTTGACCATCCCGGCGACCGACCAACGGCCCGGTCCCTACCAGGTGCAGGCGTCCCTCTTCGACACGACCACCTCGCCCCCGACCCGGCTCGGGACCACCTGCATGCCGTACACGGTGGGTGCCATCGGAGACGGCCTGAACCTGGCCGGCCTCCCGTCCGGCATCGGCGCCGGAGGACCGGCCGACCCCCGGGGCGTGGCCCTCGACTCCCAGCTCGGCCTCGACGGGTACCGGGGTGCGACGGTCAACTGGGGAACCTTCCTCCCCAACTGCTCGGCATCGTCGCCGACGGCGGCCACCTGCGGGCCGGCGGCCATGACCTTCGCCAATGCCTCGACCGACTACTTCAAGGCTGCCGCCCTCGCCGTGGCCGATCACGTCGCCTTCTGGGTCCAGGCCAGCGGCGGCGACCCGGTCTCGTCGGCCCTGGTCAGCGACGGCTGGTGGCAGGGAGACGTGGCCGCACTCGTCAACTACTACGACCATCCACCGGTCGGCTGCGGTGCGTGCGCCCCGGTGACGATGTGGGAGCCATGGAACGAGTCGAACAACACCGGGTGGGGCAACGCCGGCCTGTACGTCACCCAGGTGCTCCAGCCCTTCTATGCGGCCGTGAAGTCGGTCGAGCCGGGCTCGACCTCGACCGTCATCGGCGGCTCGACGATCGACGTGTCCATCGGCTGGTGGCAGCAGCTGATCAACGCCGGGGGCCTCTCCTCGCTCGACGTGGCCTCGATCCACCCGTACACCGGCAACAACGAATCGTTCGAGGAGTACGGCAACATCCCTGAGATCCAGCAACTCGAGGGGATGCTGGGCGGCAAGCCGTTGTGGTTCACCGAGGTGGGGTGGTGGAGCGACGGCGACTACAACCTCCTCAACCAGGCCAACGAGGTGTCCAGGGCCATGATCTGGCAGAAGGTGCTCAACATCCCCGTGTGGAGCTACTTCTACAACGAGGGCAACTGGGGCAACGACGGGGTGTCCTTTTCGTTGATCCAGGCCAGTAACGTCGACGACTGGGTCAAGCCGGCAGCGCTGGCCACCATGGCCACCGCCTCCGAGATCGCCAACCGCCCCTATCTCGCGCTGCCCCCGACCGGGGTCCCCCAGACCCATGAGGCCACCTTCGGCCCTGCCGGCGCAGGGGCCGACCAGCTCGCCGCCGTGTGGTCCGACGGACTCTCCGCCACCGGTGCAGTCACGCTGACCGCCCCGGGCGGCGGCCCGATCCCGGTGACGGTGACCGACGAGTACGGCAAGGCCACGACCGTGTCGGCCGCATCGGGCACCGCATACAGCCTTCCTCTCTCCGACCAGGTCACCTACATCACCTACCCGGTGGGCGACACGCTTGCCGTCGGCCCCACCCAGGCCTACGGGGTTGACCTGGCGGCGTCATCCAGCCACGCCACAGCCGCTGCCACCTCCGGGAACCCCTCGGGCGCCATCGCCGGGACCACCACCGGAACCGGCTGGACCTCGGCGTCCGGCGACACCACCCCGAGCCTGACGGTGACCTTGGCCGGCCCGTCCACCATCAACCGGGTGGTCGTCGACACCCAGTCGGTGGGGAGCACTGCCACCAGCGTGCGGGACTACACCGTCTCGGTCGATCGACCCTCGGTCGGATGGACGACCGTGGCCACCGTCGACGGCCAGTACCGGAACCACGAGATGCAGCTGGCCTTCGACCCGGTCGTAGCCAGCGCCGTCAGGATCTCCGTCACCGAGGTCAACTTCGGTGGGTACTATGGAGGGGGCATCCCGCCGTGGTGGGCGTCGGGCCAGGTCGGCACGGCATTCCTCCATGCCCTCCAGGTCTATGGAGGGTCCGGTACGGCCTCCCAGGTCAACGGGTCCGGGCTCACGCCCCTGACCCCGGGCAACTCGGGATCGTCGCCGCCGACCACCACCACTACGGCGCCGCCGACCACCACCACTACGGCGCCGCCGACCACGACGACAGTGCCGCCGACCACGACCGCTTCCCCTCCTCCGACCCGTACCTACAGCCCTCCCAGGCAGCTTCAGAACTTCAACGGCTACTGGCTGACCACCAGCGACGGCAGCATCTACACCTTCGGAAGCGTCGCCTCCTACGGCTCAACCGGAGCGCTCGCCCTCAACAAGCCCATCGTGGGCATGGCCGCCACTCCTGACGGCAAGGGCTATCGCCTGGTTGCGACCGACGGCGGCATCTTCACCTTCGGCGATGCGGACTTCGAAGGATCGACCGGTGGGCTGGCTCTCAACAGGCCGATCGTGAGTATGGCCACGACCCCCAGCGGCAACGGTTACTGGCTGGTGGCCTCCGACGGCGGGATCTTCGCGTTCGGGGACGCCTCGTTCTACGGGTCGACCGGTGGACTCGCCCTCAACAGGCCCATCGTGGACATGGCCGCCACTCCTGACGGCAGGGGCTACTGGTTGGTCGCTTCCGACGGCGGGATCTTCGCGTTCGGGGACGCCTCGTTCTACGGGTCGACAGGCGGGATGGCCCTCAACAGGCCCATCGTGGGCATGGCCTCGACCTCCGACGGCAACGGTTACTGGCTGGTGGCATCCGACGGCGGGATCTTCTCGTTCGGGGACGCCTCGTTCCACGGGTCGACCGGTGCTATCACCCTCAACCAGCCCATCGCAGGGATGCGCGGGACCCCTGACGGCAACGGCTACTGGCTGGTGGCCCGGGACGGCGGGATCTTCACCTTCGGTGACGCCTCCTTCTACGGATCCGTCGGCGGGCTCGGTCTGAAGAAGCCGGTCATCGCCATCAACTGACCGACGCTCCGGATCGGTCCCCGGAACCCGCGGCCTACCCGCCGACCGCCCCGCGGAGAGATGTCCGAAAGCGGATCAGCCGGGCCGGGACGCCGACCGCCACGCAGCCCTCGGGAAGGTCCCCGGTCACCACAGCGTGTGCCCCGATCACGGAGTTGGAGCCGATGGACACCCCCTTGGTGATGGTGGCCTTGGCACCGATCCAGACGTTGTCCCCGATGCGCACCGGCGCCGTGTCCCGTCCCTGGTCGATGGTCGATGCGCTCGTCGACGAGAACGCGTGGTCGTGGTCGCGTATCGACACCATCTCTGCGATGAGGCAGTCCCGGCCGATCGAGATGCGCTCGTCGGCTGCGACGGTGCAGTGATGGCCGAACACCGTGCGTTCGCCCACCTCGATCCGACCCCGGTTCTCGAGGACGAAGCCGTGCTCCAGGACACACCCCGCGTCGAAGCGCACCGAGCTTCCTTCTGCAACGAGGAGGTGGGCACCCTGGTGCACGTCGCAGAGCGGACCGAATCGAACTCGGGGGTGGCGCAACCGTACCCATGCCAGTCCCACCCTGCGGCGCAGGTAGCCGCGACACCGATAGAGGGCGCCGAACTCCGAGGCCGCCGCCCCACGCCCGCTCACACGTCCACCCGATTGCCGCAACGCCACCTGTCAACAGTACCGGCTGTGGTGGAGCGGTATCGGGGAACGAGGATCATCGTGTCCGGTCGGAACGAGCCGATGCTCACCAGGTGATGATCTTGGGTGCAGTGTCGGTGAAGGTCTCACCCGCAAAAGTCCACTGCTCCGCAGGGATGCGGGCGGAGGGCACCACGGTCATCGACCCATGAGCCGCAGGCAGCCGGAAGCGGATCACCACCGTCGCCGAGGCACCTTGGGGGATGGTGATCGGGGCGGCCACCAGCCAGGTCGGGCCCTCACCGCTCCTGGCAGCCAACGGGCCGGCACCGGTCATGGCGATGTCGGTGGCGGCGGCCGGCAGGTTGGCCGCCACCAGCCCGGTGTAACCGCCGTAGCTGACGGGAACCCCCGGGAACGGACCGGCGATGAACTGTGATTCCCCGTCAGGCGTGGTGTTGGCCAGGTGGGTGGTCAACGTGACCGCCATCCCGGACCCGACAGGCTCGGTGCCCACCGCCACCTGCACCGGCAGGTACTGGTCCAGTTTGTTCCCGCCCCTGTTGATTACCGCAACGTCCACCGAGTGCGGGGTGAGGCTACCGCTCACCCCGCTGGCCACCCATGCCGCCTGGGCGACCGGACTGCTCGACCAGATCATCAGGTGACGGCCGGCGACGGCGCTCGACACGGCACTTCCGAGTGAGCGCAGGTCGCTGGACTGGCCCTGCAATTGGCGCAGGACGGTACTGGCCAGGGCCCCGAGCGCGTCCTGCCTCCCGCCCGCTGCCGAATTGTCGGTCAGGCCCGCGTACTGATCGTGGAGCAGGTACTGCTCGACGTTGTCCGCGCTGACCGTCTGGCCCCCGGCCTCGACCGGACCGGTCGCCTCGAGCAGTTGGCGCAGTCCCGCCACGTCCAAGGCCAGTACCCCGTTGACCTGCTGGCCGGTCGAGGCGGTCCACATGCGCGCCGCCAGAGGGGCGGTCACGTCGAACTGCGGCGTGAGTCCGAGGTTCCGCCAGTCGACGCCCGGTCTCAGCCAGCCCCAGTTGCGCTCGAGGTCTCCCGATGCGGTTACCGTTCCCACCGGGAGCGTCAGATCCCCCGAAGGAGCCAGGTCGCCCAAGTGCACCGATCCGTCCTCGGTGGTGGCCACTCCGACGTCGAGAAAGGCACCGGATCCGGCGCGCATCTCCGCATTGTTCGAGGCCAGCACCAGGTAGGTCTGGGGGCCCTGGAGGATGGTCGCCGCCACGGCGGAGACACCGGCCGCTGTTGCCAGCCGCCGGCGGGCGGTGTCCAGCTGGGAGACGAACTCGGTGCGCTTGGCGGCCAGGGGGCCGACCAGCGCCTGAGGGGGGCCGGTGTCGATCCGGGCCAGTTGGGCCAGGGCGGACAACGACAGGGCCGACAGCCGGCGGAGGGATGCCACCCGTTCGGGACCGGCACCGTGCGGTTCGTCGAGGACGCCGTGGACCTCGGTCAGGAAGGACGCGCCCACCGTGGACACCGTCCCCGCCGCCGCGCTCAGTGCCCGCACCGACCGGAACTGCCGACCGAGAACGGGCACCACGGTGACCGGCGCGAACAGCGGTGAGGAGAGGTCGGACCGGGCGGCCGCGAACTCCGCCCGGGCCACCTCGAGCGTGTGCACCGAGCCCGAGGACGTCAATTCGCCCGGGGTGAGATTGGACTTGACCAGTTCGAGTGCGGCGAGACCCTGCTTGTCATGGCGATAGGCCGAGAAGGTCTTCGCCGCCGACACGCCGCCCCACACGGCCACCACGACGATCACTCCCGCGATGATCAACCATCTGCGTCGCCTTCGACCCCTGGTATCGCTCACGGCTGCCATTCGATGCTCATGACGCCGGCGAACGGACCTGCATCGCTGCAGGCACCGCCGACGAAACGGATACGAACTTCCGATGCTACCGGAGCGGGCTCCGGCAACGGCGTCAACGCACCCGGGGCCGCGCCGTCCGAGCACAGTCCCATGCCGCGGCCCGATCCCGGGCTGCTGCACCACTAGCATCGCCCCGTGTCGTTCACGACCATCCGAATGGCCGTCGGGCGGGCAATGCTGGTCTCCGGTGTTCTGATTCTGCTGTTCATTCCCTACCTGCTGTGGGGCACCGGCCTGCAGACGGCCCGGATCCAGAACCACCTGCGCGGGGAGTTCCGAGCCGCCCAACAGCGGGCGGGGGCGCTGCCGACGACAACCCCCACTGCCGGCAACGGTACGGGCCAGGCCGTCCAGGTGGCACCGGTCGTACCCGACCCGCCGACTGGCGGCGCGGTGGGTGTCATCACCATCCCGAAGATCGGTGTGTCGATGGTGGTGGTCGAGGGCACCGGCGAAGCACAGCTTCAGGCCGGCCCCGGCCATTACCCGGGCACGCCGCTACCGGGTGAAGCGGGGAATGCCGCCGTCGCCGGGCACCGCACGACCTACCTGCACCCCTTCTACAATCTCAACGACCTCGTTCCGGGCGATTCCATCACCATCACCACCCTGCAGGGGATCTTCCTCTACCACGTGACCGGGAGCATGGCCGTAAGTCCGAGCGACGTGGCCGTCGTCGGCCCGTCGACAACTCCCCAGCTCACCTTGACCACGTGCAACCCGCGTTACAGCGCCAGCCAACGATTGGTGGTCCACGCCGCACTGGTGGCCAGCATCCTGGTCCGCCCCAAGGCGGTACTGGTCCCCGCCCCTCCCCGTCGTCGCGCCGCATCGACGACGCCGGCTCGGAACTGGACGGCCGCCATCCTCTGGGGCGTCGTGGTGGTGGCGCTGACCGCAGGGCTGTGGATCGCCGCCGGCCGGACACAGCGGTCGCGACGGGCCGTGGTCATCGGGGCCGGGCTGGTCGTCTGGCTGGGCGTCGTCTTCTACTTCTTCGGGTCGGTGGCCCCGCTGTTGCCTGCCAGCTTCTGACCCCACCGGGGTTCGCCCTGGTGGGGCCGCGCCGGTTGGTCGCCGGCCACGATCTCAGAGGAGTGAGGTGGTGCGGCGTCTCTTCACTCTCCTCGCATGCACTCCACAGCGTCGATGCCGCGGGCCAACGCCCGACGATCGGACGAGGTGCGGAACCGCTGGGGACGGTGGTCGGCTCAGGCGACCGAGCGGCGGCGGCGGAGCAGGAGCCCGCCGGCCAGTACGGCGCCGACACCCACGACCGCCAACTCCTCCACATCGGCACCGGTGAAGGGGAGGCTCGACGTGCCTGTCGCTCCCGTCGTGCCTGTCGAGCTCGCACCGCTCGACGCCGAGCTGAACGGCAGCCCGCTCGACGGACCCGTGCCCGCGTTGGTCGAGGAGACAACTGGCGGGTTGCAGTTGGTGTAACAACCGACGTCAGCAGCACCGGCCACGCTCGGGACCATCAGCAACGACGCCACCGCCAGCCCGGAACCAACCACCAATCGCTTCGCCCACATCACGTTGCCCTTCTTTCCGTGGAGGTCTGCCTCCACGTACCCCGACCGGATCGCCGGCATCCCCGGGATGCCACTTCCGGATACTTCCATCTTGCCCGGTTGGAGTGCACCAGGCAATCGCCGCGCGCTCTGCGTCGCAGGTCCACCACTCTGCGTGTTTGGGCCGTCGAGGGGCCCCGCCGGCGGTCGAACGCGTTCAGCCCGGCACCAGCTGGCCGAACGTGCTGCACAGGCCGAATGCCTCGATGATCACGAATGCGGCCACGATCACCAGGACGACGGGAACCTGCCAGCTCCTGCTGTGGCGGGTCATCGGCGAGGGCATGTACCAGGTGGGCAGGAGTCCGGGTTCCTGGGCGAGGTAGACGCCAACGGGCACGGCGTCGTCGTCGATGGGCCCACCCGGGTCTGCAGCCAGCGCCAGCTCGGTCAGCTCCGCCTCGGTGAAGCCCAGCTCCGGTGGCTGACGGCCACCGGGTCCCACGTCCCCGACAACACCCTGGTCGTGCACCGGTGACCTCCTTCCTTGCCGGGGCGCTACAATCTCCGATCCACCCTATCGCCCCGACTCCCTGACTCCCTGACGCCCTGACGCCCTGACGCCCTGACGCCCTGACGCCCTGACGCCCTGACGCTCCGCCGCTACAGCAGATGGACGGCCAGTTCGAGCAGCACGATGGTGATCCCGACCGACACCAGGCCGACGACGTAGAGCGCCCTGCGGACCACCGATCGGTCCGCGCTCCCTGCCGTACCGATTCCCACGACAGCCAGGGCGAGCACGCCCACCGCCTCGGCCAGGGCGAACGCCGTCCGCATCGACCACAGATGGGCGCCGGCCAGGATGAAGATCACCGTGGCCGGAATGGCGGCGGACACGATGGACCACGAGCTCGCCAGCTCGTCACCCACCTCGGCCCACGTCAACCGGAGGTGCTGCCACGACCTCCTGATGACCAGGCGGGACAGCGTGTGGGCCGACCAGATGGCCACTGCTCCGACGATGACCACTCCCGCAGTGGTGAGTTCGCCGGGGTTGGCCTCGAAGGTCAGGCCGGCGATCGCCACCAGGGTGGCAATGGTCCCGTACACGTAGTCGGCCAGCCAGTGCACCGCCCTCTCGTGCTCGGGTGCATCTGGGCCGGGCGGCGGCTCAGTCATCGTGGTGTCCGGTCATCGTCGACGTCATGGGGACTCTCTCCGTGGAGTGCGTCGAGCCGGCAGCCGACGGTCGCCGGTCGCCGGTCGGTTCGTCACGATCGGTATCGGGTCAGCCGGCGCCCAATTCTGGCATCGATCGGGCGATGCCCACGGCACCGACCCCCGCGGCAAGCAGACCTCCGACCATCAGCGACCCGGCGATCACCATGACCGGGGGGAGCGCCGAGGCCGTGGAGCCGACGGCTCCACCGCCGAGGAACCACGGCGCCGACGAGGCCATGGCGGCCCACCACGCAATCGTCCCCGCAGCCACCACGACCATCGCCGCGGTTGCGCCGAAGGCCAACCATCCCTCGATGCGCAGAACACGCAGGGTGAGCGGCGTCCTGCGCATCGCCACCACGGCGGCCCCGGTCCACGTGGCGAGTGCAGCGACCACCAGCAGGCCCCACCCCAGGACGACCACTCCATAGAGCAGCAGGCCGCCGTTGCGTTGGGGCCCGCTCAGAAGGTGGGCCCAGGAGATGACACCCACACCGGCCACCACGGCGGCCAGTGACACCGAGGCGGCCCTCGCCACCGGCCGGCGGACGGCCGACCAGCCACCCTGGCGCATCGAACGTCCGAATGATGGCGCCGCCGCCACCGCCCCGATGCCGACGATCACCGCGCCGAGAGCCGCCGCTGCCGACACGGAGACGTATGCCGCCGCCGGGACCGCCCGCGAACCGGGCGGGGTGACCGCCGCCCAGTGCTCGGCGAACTTGGCAAATGCCGATCCGGCCACCACGAAGAGGGCCCACGAACACAGGACGAGCAGCGCTCCGGCCCGGACCCGATCGGCCGGGTCATCCCTGTCCCCCATCAGTCCGGACATGCGCACGCGCTGTGACACTCCCGACAGCGCGATCGAGCGGCGCGCCGACCCACTGATCCGGCGGCCGCCGTACTCGTCGTGCATCATCGCCACGAGCTCGTCGCCGTAACGGTCCCGCCAGGAGCTCGGGTACCAGCGCAACAGGCGCCGATACTGCTGGTCGCCGTTCATGCTGCGCCACCCGGCAACGGCGAGACAGCCGGCAAACCGGCCACCCGCGTCCCACCCGGCGGCCCAACCTGCGGATCGAGCCTCAGCCGAGCGGCGCCCTCGTCGGCGATCTGGCGCATCGCCCGAACGGCGGACTCGAGAGCGACGCGACCGGAGGCGGTGATCCGGTAGGGGCGACGGCCCGGCTCGCTCCCCGCCGGTTCGATCAGCCCCCGATCGTCGAGCCTGCTGATGGCACCGTACAGGGTGCCCGGCCCGAGGGTCACCCCGGCAAACGACTCGATGTCCCGGGCCAGGGCGTACCCGTGCTTCGGCCCCGAGGCGAGGCTGGTGAGGATCAGGACGGACGGTTCGTTGGTACGGGCGGGACTACCGCCAGTACCCGTTGTGCGCTTGGCCATGGCGCTATTCTACTACGCAATACGTAGTATCGCACTCCGTAGTATCGCACTCCGCACTATCCCCGGTCGGTGTCGGGCGGCCCGGTCCTTGCGGCCGGCGCCAATCGGACGAGGGCGTTATAGGTCACGACGGCAATGGCCAGGTGCATGGCCACCAGTACCAGGACGGCGTCGGCCGGCTCTCCCCGCAGGAGGATCCAGAGATCGGGCAGGAGCAGCGCGCCGGTCACGGCGATGGCGAGCCAGAAGAACAGCCGTCGGGGTTTCGACGAGATACGGGTCACGATGGGCCAGGCCGCACAGGCGAAGATCACGCCGATGGTGGTGAGTTTGGCGTAGTCCGAGAACTGAAAGTGCACGAACCCCTTGGTTGACGGGAAGACCTTGGTGCCGATCGCCACCAGCAGGGCGTCCGCCACCAGCGAGCCGACGATCGAGACGACGGTGGCGACGGCCAGCCGAGCCCATGAGGGTTGTGCCTGGTTCGGACGGAAATCGACCTGGAACCGGTCGAGGAGCGGCTCGAGTCCGGTGTCCCGCAGCCACGCGGGGCGCTCCAGCTGTCGTTGGGGTGAGGTACTCATCGTCTCGAGGATACCCGGCTGATCCTGACGAACTGGTGAAGGAATAGGCACACCGCCACGGTGCCTCCGCCCTGGCAACGGGAGGAAGAGGTGGGCTGTGGGGCGAGGCGGATCGGGGGAATCCTCCCCACCCGCATCCGGCTGGTCGACTCGGACGGCTGGTCGCCGACGGTCCGGTACCGCTCCTGCCACGTCGTCGAGGGTGCTGGTATTCCCCCAACAGAACAGCCAGGATGGTCGAGACGCCCGACAACACCCAGGGGGAACGTGACGATGACCAGCACCGCTCCCGCCACCCGGGTGGCGTCGTCTTCCCCGGCACGCCAAGGGTGGGTACTGGTCGGGCTCATCTCGGTGGCTTCGGTGGCGAACCTCAACCTGGCGGTGGCCAATGTGGCCCTGCCCGGCATCGGGGAGCACTTCCACGCCACCCAGACCCAGCTCAACTTGGTGAGCGTCGGCTTCTCGCTCGGCCTGGCCGGCACCGTGCTCTACCTGGGCGCGTTGGGCGACCGCTACGGGCGGAAGATGATGCTGCTCCTGGGCATGGTGTTCACCATCCCCACGGCGCTCCTGGCCGCATGGGCCCCGTCGATCAGCTTCCTCATCGCTGCCCGACTCCTGGGCGGAGTGGCGGCCGGCATGGCTTATCCGACGACGCTCGCGCTGATCACCGCGTTGTGGGACGGCCCGGCCCGGACCCGGTCGATCGCCCTGTGGTCGGCGGTCGGGGGCGCCATGATCGCCTTCGCCTCGCTTCTGGCCGGATGGCTCCTGACCTTTGCCTGGTGGGGATCGGTCTTCCTGCTCACCGTCCCGCTCGCCGTGGGGGCCCTTGTGCTCGCCGTCGTCTTCGTGCCGAGCCACGTCAACGAGACCGACGGCAGGGTCGACCACCTCGGCGGGGCCCTGTCGATCATCGGGGTGGTGGCGCTGGTGCTCGCCATCAACTTCGCCCCCAGCGCGGGCGAGGCAGGGGTCGCCCTGGTCGGCGCGTTCATCGCCGTCGTGGCGCTGGCCGCATTCTTCTTCCGCCAGAAGAGGGCACCGGACCCGCTCTTCGACCTCCAGGTGGCCTCCCGACGGATCTTCTGGGTGGCGGCCGTGGCCGGCCTGATCGTGTTCGGCACCCTGATGGGGGCGATGTTCATCGGTGAGCAGTTCCTCCAGAACGTGCTCGGCTACTCCACGCTCCGGGCCGGTGCCTCCGTGGTCCCAGCCGCACTGTTCATGCTCCTGGCCGCCCCGCTCTCGGCCAAGCTCATCGAGAGGGTGGGCTCACGGGCGACGCTGCTCATCGGCTACGCCTTCTTGTTCCTCTCCTTCCTCGTGATGCTGCTGCTCTGGACGGCCACCTCCGGCTACGCCTCGGTAGCACTCGCCTTCATCCTGATGGGCATCGGCGTCGGGCTCTCCGGCACTCCCGCATCGCACTCGCTCACCGGCTCGGTCCCCGTGCACCGGGCCGGCATGGCCTCGGGCACCGCGGACCTCCAGCGCGACCTGGGCGGGTCGATCATGCAGTCGATCCTCGGCGCCATCCTGACCGCCGGCTACGCAACCGCCGTGGCCTCACGGATCTCGGCCTCGGGGGCGAATCTCGACACCCAGGTGACCAATACCCTCGAGCGCTCCTACTCGAGCGCGGCGGCGCTGGCCCAGGCCAACCCGCAGTACGCGAAACAGATCGTCGCCGGTGCACGGGCGTCGTTCCTGTCCGGCGCCAACTGGGCCTACGCCGCCGGTGCCGTCTCGATCGTCCTCGGCGCAGTGGTCGTCGCCACGCTTTTCCCCTCGCACCGAGACGAGGTCGAGCTCCTCGCTCGGTACCGCAGCGAGGACCAGCACGCGCCTGCCTGAGGCATCACGCCGTGTCCCGCGGCGTGCCTCTCGGGACCCCGGTGCCGCTAGCCTCCGTTGGCAGCAGCCGCGTATGCCCTGCACGGCTGCCCCCGGAGCGAAGGGCAGGCCGGCTGGGGATCCGGCGGGGTGATGCCGGGCACGACCGAGAGGACGAGTGCCGACCGGGTGGCGCCCCCCAGCCCGATGGTGTCCTTGACCGTGCCGTGCGTCTGGTACGTGACGAACTGCCAGGTTGGCCGGTCCCCTCCCGGTGCGGTGACCGTGACGCGGATGCGCGACCCGGCCCGGAAGGCGTAGCCGAACGGGAGGATGGGGATCCGCACCTCGGTGAAGTGGCCCTCGGGAAGTGGCCGCGCCGTGGCCGCCGAGTAGGTGGGAACGGCCCGGGTGGCCGTCGAGGACCCGTCGTCCAGTGCCCGGTCGCTGGCCCGCAGCTCCCCCGTCTGCACGAAGAGCTCCTTGCCGTCCGGCCGGACTTCCGACACGGTGGCCTGGAGATCGGTGTCCGCGGCCGAGCTCTTCACCCAGAGGTCGAGGCTGCCCGGGCCCACCACCACCACATCGTGGGCCAGCGGCGGCGAGATGAAGCCCAGGCCGCCGGCACCGGTGACCGGTGCCCACTGATACGGCGGCAGCGCCGACCACGGGTTCCCCTGCGGCAGGTCGGTGGCGGGGCGGGAGGATGGGTCCGGCATGAACGACACGGTGGACACCGGCGCCGGCGACGTGAGCAAGGCGCCACCGGGACCGAGCATCCACGTCGAGGCATTCGCCCGAGGTGGCGGCCACGACGTGAAGTCGGCGCTCCAGACCGGTTGCATCGCCCCCGGGCCGGCGCTACCCCCTCCGTTGTCGAAGAGCACCCGCACCCGCGGTTGTGTTTCGAAGGCAGCACGGGCGGCGGCCACGCTGGGCTCGTCGGTGAACTGGATGGCCGCAACCGGGCCGGTGGGTGCATTGGCCAGCTGTCGATAGAGCTGGGTGACCAGCGTCTGCAAGACCGGCGACGAGGTGGGGACCTGGTCGGCGACGAACAGGTCGAGGAACTCGATCCACCGGGAGATGGTGCCGGGCCCGAGTGAGTCGACGTGCGTGCCGTTGACCATGGTCACCCAGACGTCGGGATCACGGCTCAGGTCGCTCAAGATGGCGGGCCACTGCCCCCCGGTCTGCTCGTCCTGGAAGGCACCCGAGAGGAACACCGGCACATCGACGCGCTTGGCCCAGGTCGAGGGTGACCGCTGGTCGTAGAGGGACGGGACCCGGTGGCTGGCCTGTTGGAGCATGGCCTCGATGTTCTGGGCCTGGAGGTGGAGGGCCTGGTCGACGAGGCAGCGCTGGTCGCCTTGAGCGATCAGGGTCCGGGCATAGAGCTGGCCACCCTGCGGAGCCGGTCGGGCGTCGGCGACCCGTTGGGCGATCCATGTCCCGGCGAACCCGCTGTTGAACATGCCGCCGGGGAACCCGGTGGAGTAGAGGTCGTCGGTGAGGCTCATCGGCGCGATTGCGGCCAGCCCGGGCGGGCGGGTGCCGGCCACGAACATCTGTGAGATCCCCGAGAAGGAGATCCCGACCATGCCGACCTTGTGGTTCGCCACCCACGGCTGAGAGACCACGGTCTCAACGGCGTCGTAACCGTCGTAGGTGGTCGGCAGGCCGAAGAGATCGAACGCTCCTCCCGAGCAGCCGGTGCCCCGCATCTGCACACTGACGGTGGCGAAGCCCAGCAGGGGGGCGACGAGCGACCCGACCGCGGTCGCCGAGTCGGGGACCAACGGGTCCGAGGTGGACTCCCCGTTGAGGTGGAGCACCGCGTCGATGAGGCTGTGGGGGGCGGCAATGGCGTAGCCGGACTCTTCGATCACCGTGGGGAACGGGCCGTCCGCCAACGTCTTGCCCGGCGGGAGCCGAACCGTGGCCGCCAGCTGTACCCCGTCCCGCATGGTGATGTAGTTGAGACCGACCGCCATGTGCTGGCTCGTGTAGAAGGCCGCCGACGGCGTGTCGGACGTCGACAGCACTCGGAACGGCGCCGTGGCCGCCACACGCGAACCATCGATCGACCGGAAGGTGTACCCGGGACCAGGGGGCACGTTGCGCACGATGAGACTTCCCAGACGATCGGCCGTACCCCCACCCGCCCGGTCGCCGGCGGCGTCGGCCAGCACCAGGCTCTGTCCCGGCGACGCACCGAGGACATAGGCCTGGCCGATGGACCCGTGGCTGGTGAACTTCGCCCGCGCGTTGGCGGTCGGCACCTGGGGGCCGCTCCCCGAGCCGGCCGCACTCGAGCAAGCGGCCACGAGCACGGCCATCACGGACAGCGTGAGCTTCAGCGTCACCGACCGACGACCCTGCACAGGACTCCCCCCGGATTGGTGTTGGCGGGCGCCACCGCCCGGAGCTGCTCGAGGCCACCCGGGGAGGATGATACCCAGCGCGCCAGTGCGAAGGAGTTTCGGGCGGGGGCCGCCGTCGCCGAGGGCACCGTCAGCCGAGCTTGGTGGCGCGAGCCCGCCGAACGGCCTCCGAGCGTGACGACACTCTGAGCTTGCGGTAGAGCGTCTTGAGATTCGACTTCACCGTGTTCACCGAGAGATACAGCTCGGCAGCGATCTCGGCGTACGACAGGTGGCTGGGCAGCAGTTGGAGGAGGGTCCGCTCACGCTCGGTGAACCGGACGCCGAGTTCGCCGAACCGGACGGGTCGGAAGGCGGGACTGAACGCGGCAGCGCCCTCCAGCACGCGCATGACCGAGGGGGTGGCCTCGTCCCCCAGTGATTCGAGATGGAGGAGCAGGGGTTGGCCCTGCTTGACGACGGACCAGACGAACCCGCCGGTGCGCTCGAGGACCTCCGACACTCCCCGGTAGCAGTCTGCACCGCTGAGGATCAGTTCGGCCTCGATGCGCTCAGCCGCAGGCCACTCCGCCGAATCGGCGAGGAGGCCAGTGGCCACCTGCCACTGGTGCTCCAGGCCGGCCACCCTGGCGCGCAGGATGGATCGGGGTGGCCCCGGCGGCAGCGTGTCGGAGAGCCTGGAGGCTTCGATCGTCCGACCTTCGGCCAGCAGCCAGTAGGCGTGCCGTGCCGTGAGCGCATCGATGAGAGGAGCACCCAGGCGTTGGTCGTTGAACCGGGCCCGTGCGCGGGCGGCCGCATCGGCGCCGGAGGCGGGTCCCTGGGTGGCCGCGGTGACCTCCACGCGTCGGAGCGCGACGTGGACCTGGCCGGCCACGGGCGCCAGCTGGCCGGCAATCTCTTCTGCATGCTCGAGAACGGATACCGCCTCTGCCAGCCGTGCGGTCTCGATGAGCACGTCGGTCAGGACCAGGAGCGCCTCGAAGGCGTGCAGTCCGAGAGGAATGTGGAGTTGGTCGGACGCGGTCAGGGCCTGACGAGCGAGCCGCTCGGCCTCGACCAGGTCCCCGGTCCACAGTCGGAGGAAGGCGGTCAAGGTCGGAATGGAGATCTGGCGGACGTGGACGACCTCGCGGGGTAGCTTCCGGGCCTCCTCCAGCCAGAAGGAGGCAGCCTGCGGATCGGGCTCGATCAGGACGTGGACGCGGGCAGCGGTCACTGCCGAGAAGCGATCGAGCAAGGCGTCGGGCCGGGTGTCTCCCCCCCGTGCGGCGCGGCTGGATTGGAGAGCGTCGAGTGCGGACTGGGCCTCGCCGTGACCGACGAAACTCAGGGCGCGGTGGAGCTCCAGGCGCGCCCGGAGAGGCCCGCTGTCCTCGACCAGCGCAGACTCGGCCCGGTCACACCACTGCTCGGCCATCTCCCAGTCGCCGGCCAGGCTCTGGACGAGGACGTAGTCGAGCATGCGGCGGGGGTCCTCGAGCACGAAGCCGTCAGGGAAGCTGGCAATGAGCTCGCGAGCGGTGGCCAGGCTGCCGACCAGGAGGGCGTGGCGGACCATGAGATCGAATGCGGCGACGACCTCGCCTGCTTCGAGCAGGTGGTGGATCTGCACGGGCACGGCACCGGCGGCGCCCGCAGCCTCGGCGGCGCGCCGATGGAGCTCGATCCGCCGACCAGGATCGCGGCGGTCGAGCACTTCGAGCAGGAGCTCGCGGAACAGGTGATGGAAACGGAATCGTCCGGCAGCTTCATCGACCGGGACGAGGAACAGGTTGGCGACCCGGAGGGAGCGCAACCGCAACCCGGCGTCACCCTCGCCGGTCACCCGTCGGCACAGTTCGTTGTCGAACTCGTCGAGAACCGAGATCGAGAGCAGAAACCCCCGGTCGTCGGCCCCGAGGGTGTCGAGCACCTCGGTGGCCAGGTAGTTGATGACGGTCCGCGGCGACTTCGGGCTGTCCTCCGACGGAACGGCACCGGTCGCAGCAGGAGTGTGCCCGGCCAGGGCTTCGAAGACGAGGCCGACAGCCCAGCCCTCGGTGCGGGCCACCAGCTCGGCCACTTCGCCCGACGACATGTCTCGATCGCTGACGCCGCCGATGAGGCCGGCGGCCTCGTCGGCGTCGAACCGGAGGATCTGCTCGTCCACGACGGTGGCCCGGCCCTGGCTGCGCCAGCGTTCGACAGGGAGACGCGTCACCGTTCGGGTCGTGGCGATGACCCGAATACCCGGGGGCAGGCGCTCGAGGAAGAACCCCAGCTGCTCCCACAGGGCGCGGCTCCTCAGATGATGGAGATCGTCCAGGACGACGACCAGGCCCTCGTCGTCGTCGAGTGCGGCGAGCAGGGATGCCGCCAACCGGCCCCCTCCGAGCACGGAGACCTGCTCGTTCGAATCGACCATGGCCCGAAGGACCCCGGGGCGCACCACATCGATCGTGGCCGCCAGGTGGGCCCAGAAGCTGAGCTCGGTCGAGTCGTAGGCATCGATCGACAACCAGGCGACGTCCCCCGCCTCCTCACCGGCCACCGCCTCCACTGTGGCGGTCGTCTTGCCATAGCCGGCGGGTGCCAGCACGACACAGATGGTGCCGGCTGCCTCCGCGACGGCGCTGGCGACCCGCGGTCGCGGAGTGAAGCCGATCGGGAGCGGAGGCACCACCAGTTTCGACGTGACGATCGGCAGCCCGAAGAGAAGGCCACGCTCCGGGCGACGATGGGCGTCGGCGCGCTTCGGCCTCGTTCCGCCTGCGCTCACCAGGCAAGTCTCGTCCCGATGCCCTCCAGAGGGCAAACCTGGGGTGGGATACACCCGATTCGGGTGTATCCGTGCGACGACGGTTTGTGAATAGTGGTAGCGGTGGCGGGGTCATGTGGACTTCGGGCACTGATCCGGAGGAGGAGACGATGGTCGGCGGCGACAGTATGTTCGTGTACTTCGGTACCTACTACAGCGAACAAGCCGCTCGTGACGACTTCGGTGCGATCAGGGGCCTCAAGGTCACCGGGGCCGGCGGGACGTACTCGGCGGCAGTGATCACCCGGGGCGAGGATGGCCATGTCCACTTGAAGATGGACGAAACGATCACACAGCAAGGGGGCCGGCCCGGCATCGGCATAGGTGTCGTCCTTAGGCTGATCTTCCCCTCGGCGTCCATCCGCTCGGAGATCGTCGGCAGCGACGTCGGCGTGACGGTGCGTCTGGAGCAGGGCAGGCCGCGTTCGGACGTCAAGGAGTTCACCGAGCTGATCGACAACGGCCAGGCGGCCCTGGTGATCGCCAGCGAGCTCTTCCTCGAGCATGCCCTGGAGAATGCGGGGTTCCGTGCATTCCGGCATCTCGCCAAGCGGATCGACGTCGAACCCGAGGGCCTCGACGAGGAGATCAAGGCAGTGCCGGCCGGGCCCGACTGACCCGGGGCCGGGAGGATCGGCACCGGGGACGAGGCCGCCGTCCGTCCGACGATCGGGACCTCTCCGGCGGATACGGAACGGTTGGTCACCGCTCACCGTTGACTTCGGTCAGCCACCCGGTCCGCAGGGCCAGCACCACCTGGCGTGGAGGGGGTGCTGGCCCTGCGGACCGGGTGGGTCGTCGCCCGCTCGATCGCGCGGTCCGCTCCGGGACCCACGGCGCACGACCGGTCACCGTCGAGGAAGCCTCCCGTGGCTATCGCTCGGGCCCCGCGACCGCCTCTGCCCCACACCCCGTTCCCGGTGTCTACGAGAACACGGGCAGCGGAACCGAGCGCCTCACCCTCCCGCCCCTCTCCCAGCCCGAGGGCCCCAGTCTGCCCGGCACGGTCGAGCTCGGGGCCGACGGGTGCTGGCGGTTCCGGATCGACTACTCCACCAACCATTGGCAGACCTGGACCTACTGCTGGCATTCAGCCGGACTCGAAGAAGCCGAGGGCCAGACGTGGCAGAAGTGGCTGGTGGGGCCCGTGGCCATCACCAATCTCTCCACGCTCCACTGCGACCCCGGGTCGATGGCCCTTCCCGCCACAGGCAGCGCCGGCCAGACCTGGCCCGCCCGCTGTGTCGGGACATCGACGGCCGTCTCCGGCGCGGCCGCCACGGCAGGACCCTATCGATTCGTCGGTGAGGAGACGCTCGCCGTCGGGGGGATACGGGTTCGTGCCGCCCACTTCCTGCGAGTGCGCGCCATGACCGGCTCCCAGCAGGGGCCCGAGCACTCCGATGTCTGGTTCGACGATCAAACCGGCCTTCCGATCGAGAATCGCCGAAGGATCGAGGTGCGAACGGACACCGCCTTCGGGAGCTCCACCTACACCGAGACGGGAAGTTTGATCCTGCGCTCCCTGACCTCGGTACGGTGACGTGCGGGTACCAGTCCGGGCCCATCCTCGATGCCCGTTCGGCCGTCGACTGCACGGTCGTCCCGATCCGGACATGATCGAAGGGAGAAGTCGTTGAAGGCTGTCATCGGGGAACTGCTTCCCCTCGCCATTGCCGTCACGATCTCGCCGGTCCCGATCATCGCCGAGATCCTGCTGCTGTTCACCAAGAAGCCGGTGGCCAACGCGGCGAGCTACCTCGTCGGGTTCACGGTAGGGGTCGCCGGCCTGTTGGGACTCCTGGTCGCCATTGCAGGAACGGTAAACCTGTCGGCTGGTTCCGGACCGTCGAGGGGGGCCTCGATCCTCAGGCTGGTCCTGGGCGCGTTCCTGCTGATGGCTGCGACGCGTCGGTTCCGTGATCGGCCGAAGCCCGGCGACGACGCGCCGATGCCCAGGTGGATGGAAGGCATCGCCGCCTTTGCCCCGGGGAAGTCCTTCGCCGTCGGAGTGGCCATCGGCGCACTGAACCCGAAGAACGTGGTCGTGGGCCTGGCGGCGGCTCTCTCGATCGCCTCGGCCGGTCTCTCCACGGGGCAGCAGATCAGTGCCGTCGGCGTGTACGCCTTCGTGGCCATCCTCGGGGTGGCCGCCCCGCTGGTGGTGACGCTCGCCCTGCGCGAAAAGGCCCAAGAGGTCCTCGACGGGTGGAGATCCTGGCTCGGCCGGAACAACGGGGTCGTACTGGCCGTGCTGTTCCTCATCTTCGGCGTCGTCCTGATCGGCAAGGGGATCGCCGGCCTCTAGGAGCAGCCCAGACGGGGATCGCAGCGGGCGTTTCCCGATCGACCGGCGCCGGCGCCGGACCGAGTGCAGGGGAGCTGCCACCCGGCCGGAGACAGCCGGTGCCGTGCGGAGGGGGCACCAACGGCATGGGCCGTCATCGGTCAGCGGCAAACAGCTGCCATGACCCCGGAACACCTTTGAGCTCATGCCCTCCCCGCGCGGTGAACCCAATGCTGGATCCGGCAACGAGGTCGTTGACGGTCGACGAGACCAACACCTGGCCTGAGGCGGCGATGGCCGCCACCCGAGCGCCGATGTGGACGGCGATGCCGGCGACGTCATCACCCCGGACTTCGATCTCCCCCGTGTGGATCCAGGCGCGCACGTCGATGTCGAGGGCGCGCAGCGTCGCGCGGATGGCCAACGCACATTCGGACGGAGCGGGGTGCGCCCTTCCGCCCCACGCCATCCCCTTCAGGCGCACCGGCTCGCCGGTCGTCGGCCGCTCAAGTCGGCGATCCGACCTGGCGAAACTTTCTGAATGCAGGCGCTCGTGACCGGTGCCGTAGTGTTGATGGGCGTAGCCGGACCGATGACCGGACGGTCGCGAGGAGGCAACCGGATGCGGCGGACGAGCGGGAGCGGCATAGGAGGGTATGTGGGGTCGCCGGACTGCGGTCCGGCGGTCGAGACGAAGCCTTCACCCCGGGCGAGGCGCCGGATCCTGGCTCTGGCCTCGGTCGGCCTCTTCCTCTCCGGTTGCGGCCTGCACGTCTCGAAGAACGGGGTCAGCGGCAACATCATGGGCCACAGTTTCTCCGGGGCCGCCGGTGCGTTGCCGGCGGGTTTCCCGAGTGAGGTGCCCGTACCCGACAATTCCCGGGTGCTCGCCGGTGGCGGCGCCGACAACCGGTGGGATGCGGCGTTCGCGGTGACCGGGTCGTTGGCGTCGGGAACCACCTCCTACGAGGACAAGTTCCGGTCGATGGGGTACACCGTCGCCGACGTCGAACAGGGCTCGTCGCCGATCGCCGGGGGTGCCGGTTCCGGCTCCACCACGACCACCGTGGCGGTGGCCGGGTCGGTGTTCAGCGCCACGAGCCCGCGCTGGACGATCCAGGTCGAGTCCGGAAGCACGACCTCGTCCACGGGGAGCGGGCTGAAGCCGGGAGAGTTCGCCATCAACACCACGGTCGTGCCGACGTCGACCATCACCACGTCGACGACCTGATCCATCGGACGGATGATCCCTGCACCCCCGTGATGCTCACGGCCGGGCAAGCGGCCGGTGGCCCCACCTGTTGATCCGGTCGTGGCGGCGGTTGTCCGCCCATGGCGTGGGCACCTTGCGGGAACCGTGGCCGACCTCGACCTCGACGCCGATGTGGCCGAACTCGATCTCGTGGTCCACGATGCCCCCCCTCACTGTCCCGAGCTCGGTCGGCCGTCTCGGGCGACCATGCGGTTCCGGATGGTCCCGATCCCCTCGATCCAGCTCTCGAGGAGGTCGCCGGCGGTGAGGAACCGTGACGGTTGCCGGGTGATGCCGACCCCGGCCGGTGTCCCGGTGAAGATGACGTCCCCGGGGAGGAGCGGCAGCACCGCGGAGAGCTCGGCGATCAGCCGCGGAACCGAGAAGATGAGGTCGCTCGTGCGGCCGTCCTGTACCACGTCGCCGTTGATCGAGCAGCCGAGTCCGAGGTCGTCAGGGTCGGCGAACCCGTCGGGGGTCACCAGCCAGGGCCCCATCGGTCCGTAGCCGCGGTACGACTTGCCGAGCGAGAACTGGCCCGCCGCCGCGAACTGCACGGTGCGATCAGAGATGTCCTGGCCGACGGTCAGTCCTGCCACATGGGCCCAGGCATCGGCCTCGGCCACCCGATCGGCCCTGGTTCCGATGACGGCAACGAGTTCGACCTCCCAGTCCACCGTGGCGCCCGAGAGCTCGACCGGATCGAAGGGGCCGGCCAGGCTGGCCGGAAACTTGGTGAAGGCTGCCGGCACCGAGGGGGCCTCCATGCCGGACTCCCGGGCGTGGGACAGGTAGTTGAGGCCGATGGCGAAGACCTGCCGCGGGGACGGTGTCGGCGAGGCCAGCTGCGCCTCGTCGAACGGCGTGGCCGTCGCACCGTCCAACCCGGCGGCGAAGGCGCGGACCGCCTCCCAGTCGTCGTAGAGGGGCTGGACATCGGGCCCGAAGCGCCCGTCGGACGCCGCCGCCAGGTCCACCCCGCCCGTGTCGGTCACCAGCGTCGCCCGGCCATTCAGGTTCGCCAACTTCATCTGACTCCTCCCGACGAGGCTCGCGGCTTCCCGGTGGACAGCATCGAGCGGCTCTGTGTCCCATATGTTGCAACAACTGTTATTGCAATGGATACTCTCGTGCCCACCGTACGCCGGAGCCCGATGGCCGGTGTCGGAACACCCTTCCTGGTCGTGGGCGGAACAGGAGCGGGACTGACGGCGTCGATGCTGCCGTCGAAACGGGGAGTCGAGTCGCTGCTGGTCAGCGCCCTTCCCACCACGTCGATCCTGGCGAAGGCCCATGTCCTGGATCAGCGGACGATGGGGATCCTGGCCGATACCGGTGTGGCTGACGAGATCTACCTGCAGGGAACCCCGCCCGGGCACATGGCGGCCTCGGCCGGCGCCTGGCACTCCCCGAGGGTTGGCGCTTCCGGAGCCGGGTCATCGGCACGCCAGTGGTGGTCGGCACGAAGGACCACCATTCCGTGGTGACCCCGGACGAGTTGCAGAGCACCCACTGCCGCTTGACCTGAGGCAATCCGGGAACGGGCAGCCTCGAGTTGACATCGTCGTCCACGGCCCTGGGTGCCCACTACTCTGCCGACGTGGACCCAACGAGCGTCACTCAGGTTGACGTGCCGAAGGAGATCGGCACATGAGCCGGACTGAGGCCCTCGGTGCATCCGCACCGACACAGACGGAGCATTTCGACGTGGTCGTCGTGGGCGCCGGCATCTCCGGGGTCGACGCGGCATACCACCTCCGACGCCAGTGTCCCGAACGGACCTTCGTGGTGCTCGAGGGTCTCGAGAGCTTCGGTGGCACCTGGCTCTTGCACCGGTACCCGGGCATCCGCTCCGACAGCGACCTGTACACCTTCGGGTATGGGTTCAAGCCGTGGACGGGGGCGCCTATCGCCAGTGCGGTTGAGATCCTCCGGTATTTGGGCGAGGTGATCGACGAGAACGACCTCGGCGGCCACATCCGCTACGACCACCACATCACCTCGGCCTCGTGGTCGAGCGACGACGACACGTGGACCCTCGAGGCCACCTGCACCGACACCGGCGAGGAGCTGCGCTTCACCACCGGCTTCCTTTGGATGTGCCAGGGCTACTACCGCCACGCGGAGGGGTACACCCCGGAGTGGCCAGGGTTGGACTGCTTCACCGGGCGCATCGTGCACCCCCAGACGTGGCCGGACGACCTCGACTACGCCGGAAAGAACGTCATCGTCATCGGCTCGGGGGCAACGGCGGCCACACTGGTGCCGGCCATCGCCGGCGAGTGCGCGCACGTTACGGTCCTGCAGCGGTCACCGACGTATTTCTGGACGGGTCCCAACGCCAACGAAGTGGCCGACATGTTGCGCGAGCTCGAGATCCCGGAGGAGTGGATCCACGAGATCGTGCGGCGCAAGAACCTCCGCGACCAGGAGATCGTTACCCGGCTGTCGCTCGAGGAGCCGGAGTTCCTCAAGGACGAGCTGATCAAGGGAGTGCGCGCCCATCTACCCGCCGACTACGACGTAGAGACCCACTTCACCCCTCGCTACCGGCCATGGCGCCAGCGGCTCGCCTATGTCCCCGACGGCGACCTGTTCGCGGGGATCACCTCGGGGAAGGTTTCCATGGTCACCGACGAGATCGAATCGTTCACCGAGGACGGCATTTTGCTCACGTCGGGCAACGAGTTGACGGCCGACATCATCATCACGGCCACCGGCTTCAACCTCAGCGTGCTCGGCGACATCGCCTTCACCATCGACAGCCGGCCGCTCGTGTTCTCCGACACGGTCACCTACCGGGGGATGATGTTCACCGGGGTGCCGAACATGGCGTGGGTCTTCGGCTACTTCCGGGCCAGCTGGACTCTGCGCTCCGACCTGGTCTGCGACCTCGTGTGTCGGCTGTTGGACCACATCGAGGAGCTGGGCGCCACCAGGGTCACCCCCGCGCTGCGTCCTGAGGACGCCGACATGCCGATCCTGTCGTGGATCGACCCGGAGAACTTCAACCCCGGCTACCTCATGCGCTCCGTGGACCTGCTGCCCCAGCGCGGCAACAAGCCGGAATGGCAGCACAGCCAGGACTACTGGGCCGAGAAGGACCTGCTTCCGGCCGCCGACCTCGACGACGGCTGCCTCGTCTACGAGTGACCGCCACCGCCCGATCGTCCTCGGGACCCGGGCGGCGGAGATCGTGAATACTAAGAGCAGCCGCTGGTCGTGCCGCAGCTGGCGCACACGTAGCAGGAGCCGGCCCGCTGCATGGCATTGCCGCACTGGTAGCAGTAGGGGGCATCCCGTGGCTCGGCCCGGGCCAACAGCTGGTCCGCCCGAATGGCGGCATCGGCGCGTGCGGCCGAGGCGAGCCGCTCGGTCCGGGCCGGCGCGCTGCCGTCGACCACGGTCGCGATCACCGGATCGACAGACCCCACCTCTACCACGCCGCTGGATGCGGTCGCCGTCTCCTCCACCCCCGGCAGGGTCGGCTGCATGCGCTCCGAGGTGGAGAGCACGCCGAGCTCGGCACGCTCCTCCCTCGGGAGGTAGTCGACCGCCAGCCGCCGGAAGATGTAGTCGACCAGGCTGGTGGCGATGCGCAGGTCGGCGTCGTCGGTGATGCCGGCCGGCTCGAAGCGCATGTTGGTGTACTTGCGGACGTAGGTGGCGAGGGGCACGCCGTGCTGCAGCCCCAGGCTCACCGAGATGGAGAACGCGTCCATGATGCCCGCGAGGGTCGAGCCCTGCTTGGAGACCTTCATGAACACCTCGCCGGGACGACCGTCCTCGTACTCCCCCACCGTCACGTACCCCTCGCAGTCCGCCACCCGGAAGGCGAAGGTCGACGACTTACGTCGACGGGGCAGGCGCTCGCGCACCGCACCGACCACCACCGTCTCCGCCGTGCGGGCCTGCTCGTGGGCCAAGGCCGCCTCGAGGCGGGCGATCTTCTCCGCCAGCTCGCGGGCGTGGACCTCGGCCTCGGAGCCGGCCGGAGCCGCGTCCCCGCTGGGGTCGGGCGCCGCACCCTGCTTCTTGGTGGTGGAGAGGGGCTGGGCCACCTTGCAGTTGTCCCGGTAGACGGCGACGGCCTTGATGCCCATCTTCCATGCGTCGATGTGCAACTGCTCGACGTCCTCCACGGTCACGTCCTCGGGCAGGTTGACCGTCTTGGAGATGGCACCCGAGATGAACGGTTGGACTGCACCCATCATGCGGACGTGCCCGAGGTAGTGGATCGTGTTGTCCCCCATCGAGCAGGCGAACACCGCCAGGTGCTCGGCGGAGAGGTAGGGCGCTCCCACAATGGTCTTGTGCACGTCGATGTAGGCGATGATCTCGCCGACCTGATCGTGGGAGTACCCCAGCCGGGTCAGCGCACGCGGGACCGTCTGGTTGACGATCGACATGGTGCCCCCACCGACCAGCTTCTTGGTCTTGACCAGTCCGAGGTCGGGCTCGACACCGGTAGTGTCGCAGTCCATCAACAGGCCAATGGTTCCGGTGGGTGCCAGCACGCTGGCCTGCGAGTTGCGCACGCCGTACTGCTCCCCCAGCTCCACGGCTAGGTCCCATGCCTCCTGTGCCGCCGACAGAAGGTCGGTCGGCACCTGCTCCTCGTCGATGCCGGCCACTGCGTCGCGGTGCATGCGCAGGACGTCGAGCATCGGCTCGACGTTCTCGTGGAAGCCGGCGAACGGCCCCATCCGCGCCGCGGTGCGCGCGGAGGTGGCGTAGGCGTGACCGGTCATCAGGGCGGTGATGGCCCCGGCCCATGCCCGCCCCTGGTCGGAGTCGTACGGCAGTCCCTGAGCCATCAGCAGTGCGCCAAGGTTGGCGTACCCGATGCCCAGCTCACGGAAGCGCCGCGAGTTCTCGGTGATCTTCTCGGTCGGATAGTCCGCATTTCCCACGATGATCTCCTGCGCGGTGAAGATCACCTCGACGGACGAGCGGAAGCCGGTGATGTCGAACGAGGAGTCCTCATGGAGGAACTTCATCAGGTTGAGGCTGGCCAGGTTGCACGCCGAGTTGTCGAGGTGCATGTACTCCGAGCACGGGTTGGACCCGTTGATGCGCCCGGTGTTCGAGGCGGTGTGCCACCGGTTGATCGTGGTGTCGAACTGCATGCCCGGGTCGGCGCACTCCCATGCGGCATGGGCGATCTGGCGGAACAGGTCCCGTGCCGGCACCGACCGGATGACCTCGTCGGACCCCCGGGCGGTCAGGCCCCAGTCACGGCCGTCGACCACTGCCTCCATGAACTCGTCGGTGACCCGGACCGAGTTGTTGGCGTTCTGATACTGCAGGCTGATGGAGTCCTTGCCGTCGAGGTCCATGTCGAAACCGGCATCCCGCAGGACGCGGGCCTTGCGCTCCTCGATGGCCTTGCACCAGATGAAGTCCTCGATGTCCGGGTGGTCGGAGTCGAGGATGACCATCTTGGCCGCTCGCCGGGTCTTGCCCCCGGACTTGATCGTCCCGGCCGAGGAGTCCGCTCCCCGCATGAAGCTGACCGGCCCGGATGCCGTCCCGCCGCCCTTCAGGCGCTCGTGGGAGGAGCGGATGCGCGACAGGTTGACGCCGGCACCCGACCCTCCCTTGAAGATGACGCCTTCCTCCGTGTACCAGTTCAGGATGGAGTCCATCGTGTCGTCGACGGAGAGGATGAAGCACGCCGAGCCCTGCTGGGGCACGCCCGCCACGCCGATGTTGAACCACACTGGTGAGTTGAAGGCGGCCATCTGGTGGATGATGAGGTACTTCAGCTCCGCCCGGAACACCTCGGCTTCCTCGTCGTCCACGAAGTAGCCGTCCTTCAGTCCCCAGGTGGTGATGGTGTCGACCACCCGGTCGGCCACCTGGCGCAGCGACCACTCGCGCTCATCGGAGTTCGGGGTTCCCCGGAAGTACTTCTGGGCCAGGATGTTGGTGGCGTTGAGGCTCCATCCCTCGGGCACCTCCACGTCGAGCTGTTCGAAGGCCACGGACCCGTCCCGGTAGTTGGTGATCCGGGCGTCACGTCGCTCCCACGCGACCTGGTCGTAGGGGTGGACGTCTGCGCTGGTGAAGTGGCGGCGAATGCCGATGCCGACGCGCTGCGGAGCGATGGCCATGTGGTGGACCTCTTTCTGTCTGCTGTCTTGTCGATGGTGCGGATGGGGATCTGTTTGGTGATGGACAGGGGTCTTGGTGATGGCCAGGGGTCGGTCACCACCTGTCCTCGGTCCGTCCGTGGTCAGTGTCTGTCGTCGTGCCTGTCGTCTGCCGTGGATCTCCGCCGTGCTCTCCGGTGCGCCATGAGCCGATTCTTGCTCGGTGGGCCATTCCTCGCGACCCGGGCGGCCCGAGATGACCGTCCGATGCCGGCTCCGGTGTTCGGCCCTTGAATCTAGCACCGGAAAACGACGGGGATACGAGACAAACACAATATGTTGTGGTCAACCCTCCCCCGAGGTACGAGATAGTGGGTCTATTACAGCAGCGTAGTTACATCCTTGTCAACGAATTGCTCGAGGAATCGGGCAGGCGACCGATGCCGAAACCCCTGTTCGGAGGGCGTTCGCGAAGAATTGCAAATGATTGCTGCGCGCGACCGCGCTTTTCGGTCGCCTCGCCCCGGTCCCGGGGCCCCGATACCGGTGGGGGGCCGCAACCTGCCCCCGACCCTCGAGCGTCGCTACAGTCCCCCTGTGGCCTCCCTCTCCCCAGTCACGATCGCCATCGACGCCGGGACGACCGGCGTGCGGGCCCTGGTCGTCGACGAGCGGGCCCAGGTGGTCGACGTCGCCTACCGCGAGCTCACCCAGCACTACCCCCGGCCCGGCTGGGTCGAGCACGACGCCACCGAGATCTGGGACACGGTGCGGTCCGTCCTGGCCGTGGTGGCCGACCACCTCGGCGACCACCAGCGGGCGCCCCAGGCCATCGGCATCACCAACCAGCGGGAGACGGTGGTGGCCTGGGACCGGCGCACCGGGACCCCCCTGCATGGCGCCATCGTCTGGCAGGACCGGCGCACCGCCCCTGCATGCCAGGCACTGGAGGACGCCGGTCACCTCCCCCTGGTCAGGAAGCGGACCGGCCTGGTCCTCGACCCCTACTTCTCCGCCACCAAGATGCGTTGGCTGCTCCACGAGGGCGAGGTTCCGGACACCCCCGACCTGGCGCTGGCCACCGTGGACTCGTGGGTGCTCTGGAATCTCACCGGCGGCGCCGATGGCGGCGTCTTCGCCACCGACGTGACCAACGCCTCGCGCACCATGGTGTTCGACATCGTGGCGCGGCGATGGTCACCCGAGCTCTGCGACCTCTTCGGCGTCCCCCCGGCCGCCCTCCCCGAGGCGCGCCCGTCGTGCGGCCGATTCGGGCGGGTGTCGGACGCCGTCGTGGGTGCGGACTCGCCGCTGTCCGGTGTGCCGATCAGCGGGATCGCCGGGGACCAGCACGCCGCCCTGTTCGGCCAGGCCTGCTTCGACCCGGGGATGACGAAGGTCACCATCGGCACCGGCAGCTTCGTCCTCATGAACGCGGGGACGACCTGCCCCGAACCGGTCGACGGGTTGATCACCACACTTGCCTGGGACCTCGGGGCCGACGGCGACGTCGCCATCACCGCCGATGCCGGTCCCTCCGCCGGCCGGCACCCGGTGGCCTACGCCCTCGAAGGGTCGGTGTTCGCCTCCGGGGCCGGCGTGCAGTGGTTGCGCGACGGCCTCGGCGTGATCGACAACGCCGCGGACATGGAACCCCTGGCCCGTTCGGTGGAGTCCAGCGACGGCGTGGTGGTGGTGCCGGCCTTCACCGGCCTCGGGAGCCCCTACTGGGACCCGGGTGCACGGGGCACGATCACCGGGCTCACCCGCGGCGTCGGCAGGGCGCATCTGGCCCGGGCCATGGTCGAGGCCATGGGTTTCCAGGTCAGCGACGTGCTGGGCGCGATGGCCGGCACTGCGACGGCACCGTCGGTGGTCCGCGTGGACGGCGGGGCCTCGGTCATGGACCTCCTGCTGCAGTTCCTGGCCGATGAGTCCCGCCTCCGCGTGGTCCGACCACGGTCGGTGGAGACGACCGCCATCGGAGCGGCCACCTTGGCCGGCCTGGCCGAAGGCGTCTGGGGTTCGTTGGACGACCTGGCCTCGCTGTGGAGCGAGGACGCGTCCTTCGGTCCGGTGGCCCTCGCGCCGGAGGCCGCTGCCGTCCACGAGGCGTGGTTGCGCGCCGTCGACCGATCGCGGCACTGGACCGGTCCGCGCTAGGCCAGCCCCAGCCAGCCGTGGTCGGCCAACTCGGCCATGATCGAGACCCACTGCAGCTCGCGTGCCCGCAACACCGGAACGCTCCGCCCCACGGTCAGCACCAGGCCGGCCCGGACCATGGACACGGCCGCCGCCACCGGGGCGTGCACAGGGGCCGGATTCGCGTCCGGCCGACCCGCCACGTGGTCGGATCCCGCCGGGGCCGACTCCGGCGCCACCGCCCGGGAGGCCAGGGCCGCCAGCTCCCCTCCGTCGGGTGGTGCGCCCTCGGAGGCGACAACGGTGGCTCCGTCGGCGTGCAGCACCGCGACGTAGGTGGCGGCCAGGCTCCGGTGCACCCGTACCACCAGGTGGTCGAGGAGCCCGTCCGAGGACGTCTGCTTGAACAGCTCGGTGGCCACGTCGAGGAGCTCGGCGTAGCGATCGGGCAGGGGGCCATCGACGGGCCGCATCGACTCGACGGTCACGCCGTCGACCTCCAGGATCTCGTCCCGGAGGAGCTTGACCAGGTGGTCACCGGCCAGGACGACGCCCAGCTCGTCCACCACGATGCCGCCGGACCGCTGCAGGATGTCGATCGAGACCACATCGGCGCCCACGGACCCGATGCGGCTGGCCACCGCCCCCAGGGCGCCCGGCCGATCGGGGAGCTGCACCCGGATCAGGAGGTTGAGCACGCCACCAGGCTAGGTCTGCACTGTGTACGGGATGTTTCCGGCTGGTTACACCTCCGCGCCAGGCGGGCGGTGCCGACCGGGTCAGGCGCTGCCCTGGGGAGCGGGAGCACCGCCGGCAGGGCCCTCTGGGGCCGGGGTGCGGGTCCGCTTAGCGTAGTGGTCGACGTACCGCTGACCGGACAGGCGGGCGATCACCGCCATCAAGGTGTCGGTCAAGGCCCGCAGTTCGACCTGTTCGGCGTCGGGTCGCCCGCGGCCGTCGACACCCGACGCGGGGTCGCCGCACCGGCCGGTGGTGACCTCCGTCCCGTCGTGGCTGTAGGCCAACGGGGGACCGAATCGAATGGTGACCGTGCGGAACGGCCGCATCACCATGCTCCCCGGGGGCTGCACGGCCCGGGTGCCCGTGATGCCGACCGGGATGACCGGGACGTCGCAGCCGAGGGCCAGGCGGGCCACGCCGGTCTTCCCTTTGTGTAGGCGCTCGTCGGGGGCCCGGGTCCCCTCGGGGTAGATGGCCAGCAGCTGCCCGGAGTCGAGCACCTCCTTGGCCGTGTCCAACGCACGCTGGGAGGCGTCGCCCCCCGACCGGTTCATGGGGATCTGCCCGGCGGCCCGGAAGAACCATGCCGTCTTCCAGCTGTCGAAGTACTCGGCCTTGGCCACATAGGTGACCCGTCTGTGCACGACCAGGGGAAGGAAGAACGAGTCGCAGAACGACTGGTGGTTCGCGGCCAGCACCGCGGGCCCGTGGGCGGGGACGTTCTCCCGGCCCTCCACCTTCACCGGCCAGAGCAGGTAGAGGAACGGGCTGATGATCGCCTTCATGATCCAGTAGGCCACGGGGCAACGGTATCCCCGCCTGTGCTGTACTGCACCCCATGTCCCCCAGAGTCCTCGCGGCCACCGATCGGTCCTCCCGGCCCCGGGCCGCGGGCGACGCCCCGGACCCCCGGACGTGGACCGTGCTCGGGCGCACGGTGGGCCTGCCCGTCGAGGTGCGCAAGGCCCGCCAGTGGGGCGTGCAGTACCTGGTGCCGGCAGCCACAGCCCAGCGCCTCGTCTCTCCCACCGGCCTCGAGGTGACCGGGCCCATCCCGGGCAGGGCGCTGGTGGCACTGGCCGTCTGCCGGTACGACGACACCGACCTCGGCCCGTACCACGAGGTGGCGGTCAGCTTCGTGGTCCGCCTCCATGACGCTCCTCCCCGGCCCAGCGCAGGCCGGCGCGCCAAGGAGTTCGCCAGCGGCGCCATCGGCGCCTACATCCACCGGCTCCCGGTGGACCAGGAGTTCACCTGCATGGCGGGGCGGGACATCTGGGGCTTCCCCAAGTGGGTGACGGAGATCGACATCGACGAGGCCACGCCCGGCGACAACCGGCCCGGCACCGGCACCACGGTCCGCCTGGTCGACGCCGGGGTCCACGTCCTGTCGCTGACCATCGCCGAGGGCGGCCGGCTGGCCCTGCCCGCCCAGGCGCCCCCGAGCTACTCCTTCGGCGACGGGATCCTCCGGCGCACCACGTGGACGACGTCGTCCGAAGGAGCCACCGGGCGGTTCGGAGGAGCCACCCTGGTCCTCGGCGACCACCCGGTGGCCGACGAACTGCGATCGCTCGGACTGCCCAAGCGGGCCCTGTTCTCGTCCTCGGCCCGGATGCGGGCGTCGTTCGACGCAGCCGAGGTGGTCGAGCCGCCCTTCCCCTGAGGGTGGGCGCACCGCTTCGGGTCGGCCGCCGACGTGCCGATTGTTGACCACGCCCGGCCCCACCCGTAGCGTCTGGAGGACCATGGATCGTCGCCTCACGCCCAAGGGTGCCCAGCGCCGGAGCGCTCTGATGGACCTGGCCGCCCGGACGTTTGCCGCCGAGGGCTACCACTCCACTTCGGTGACCAGCATCGTGGACGGCCTCGGCGTGGGCAAAGGGGTCTTCTACTGGTACTTCGATTCCAAGGACGGGCTGCTGGCCGAGATCCTCGTCGACGGGCTCCGCTCCATGCGCCAGGCGCAGCGGGAGGCCATCGCCGGAGAGCACGACCCCGGCCGCCGCATCGAGCAGGGCATCAGGGCCTCGCTGCGTTGGCTGAGCGACAACCGGCACCTGTTCGTGCTGATGGAGTTCGCCCGGACGGAGGAGCGCTTCGCCCCGATCATGCGCCAAAGCGAGGACCAGACGGTGGCCGACGCACTGCCCCACGTCAGCGCAGGGATCACCGCCGGGCTGCTCCGGGGTGAGGATCCCGTGGTGCTGACCATGGCGATCCTCGGGGTCACCTCCCACCTGGCACGGGTGTTGGTGCTCGAGCATGGCGAGGACGCCGACCGGGTGGCCGAGGCCGCCATCGCCTTTTGCCGCCAGGGATACGTGGCCACCGGTGCCTCGTCGCTGACCAGGAGGATCGCGTGACCGACACGATGACGAAGGAGGCCCTGGCACTCATCGAAGGGCTCCACCTCGATGAGTGCCCACGGTGGCAGGCCCCCTGCCCGGCGCGGGTGACCGCCCCTACCGGAGGCGGGTCAACGCCCTGCGCAGGCTGCGGACGCCCTGGGCGATGCGCTGTTCGTTCTCGATGAGGGCGAAGCGCACATGCCCGTCACCGCCCGGGCCGAAGCCCACCCCAGGGGAGGTAGCCACATCGGCCTCCCTCACCAGGAACTTGGCGAACTCGAGCGACCCCATGTCCTTGTAGGGCTCGGGAATGGGGGCCCAGGCGAACATGGTCCCCCGGGGCGGGGTGATCTCCCAGCCGATGCGGTTCAGTCCGTCGCACAGGGCATCCCGGCGGGCCTGGTACGTCTCGTTGATGAGCTTGGGGTAGCCGGGTGCCTCGTTCATCGCCACGATGGCCGCGATCTGGATGGGCTGGAACGTCCCGTAGTCGAGGTAGCTCTTCAGCTTGGTGAGGGCCTGCACGATGGAGGCATTGCCCAGCAGGAAGCCCACCCGCCACCCGGCCATCGAGAAGGACTTGGTCATGGTGTACAGCTCGACG
>DAIMIK010000004.1:0-49370 GCA_036722795.1 Acidimicrobiales bacterium
CCGATCTCCTTGCCGGCCTCCCAGATCCGCCCCGAGTCGGGCATCTCCTCGCGCAGCAACAGTCGGATGAATGTGGTCTTGCCCGATCCGGAGGGTCCGACCAGGAAGACGAACTCCCCCTTGTCGATCTCGATGGTGCAGTTGTTGAGGGCAACGACCGAGCCCTTGTACGTCTTGGTGACGTTCTGGAATTTGATCATCGGTGCAGAGTCACAGTCGGAGAAGGAGTGGACGGAACGGAGGATCCACTCCTTCATATGTTACTCCCCGGCGGGCGAAAGTTGGTTCAACCCCTCTGACCTCCGCTCCCACGGTGGTCGGCCACGACGGGCCGGTCAGTGGTCGCCGCGGCGCTGTTCTGCGCGACGCCGCAGCTCGGCTTCGATGAACATGTCGAGATCTCCGTCGAGCACCGCTTCCACGTTGCCGGTCTCGGCGTTGTTCCGCAGGTCCTTCACCAATTGATACGGAGCCATCACGTAGGAACGGATCTGGTTGCCCCATGCATTGTCGGTGCGATCACCCGACAACTGGTCGAGGGTCGCCTGGTGCTCGGCCCGCTGCCGCTCGGCGAGCTTGGCCCCGAGCACCTGCATCGCCTTGGCCTTGTTCTGGTGCTGGCTGCGCTGGTTCTGACAGGACACCACGATGCCGGTGGGGAGGTGGGTGAGGCGGACCGCCGAGTCCGTCTTGTTGACGTGTTGCCCACCGGCGCCCGATGAACGGTACGTGTCGATGCGGAGATCCTTCTCGTCGATCTCCACCTCGCCGGACACGTCCTCGAGGAACGGCACCACGTCGAGGGAGGCAAAGCTGGTCTGCCGCCGGTGCTGCGCATCGAACGGTGAGATGCGCACCAGGCGGTGCACGCCCCGCTCGGCCGCCAGCAGTCCGAACGCATACCGGCCCTTCACGATGAAGGTGGCGGACAACAGTCCGGCCTCCTGCCCCGGCGTCGCCTCCTCGACCTCGATGTCGAAGCCACGCCGCTCCGCCCAACGGGTGTACATGCGCAGCATCATCTCCGCCCAGTCCTGCGCGTCCGTGCCCCCCGCACCGGCATGGATCTCGGCAACCGCGTCGCCATCGTCGTAGTCGCCCGCGAACAGAGCCCGCAACTCCAGGACCCCGAGGCGACGGTCGAGGTCGGCCAGCACTTCTTCGACCTCGGGGCGCAGGGAGTCGTCTCCCTCCTCCTCGATCAATTCGTTCAGCGTCTCGGCGTCGGACAGCCGCTCGGTGAGGCCGGCCACCAGGTCGATGTCCTCGACAACCCGGCCGAGTTCGGTGGTGACCTCCCGCGCATGGTCGGCATCGTCCCAGAGGCCGGGCTCGGAGGCCACCTGCTCGAGTTGGATGCGGCGCTCGGTGAGGCGGTCGATGGCCAAGAAGTGCCCGGCCTCCGCCACGCGCTCGGTCAACGACGCCAGGGCAGCGTGAATACCGACGCGCTCGGACTCGCCGTCCCCGCGCCGGGGACCATCGGACGACGCCATCTCAGTTGGCGCCGTGGCAGAACTTGAACTTCTTGCCGCTCCCGCACCAGCAGGGGTCGTTGCGCCCGAGCTTCTCCCGCTCGGACTTCACCACCGGCGCCTGGGTCTCGCCGTCTTCGGTCATGCGGTTGGTCAGGCCGACCGGGGCACCAGTGGCACCGTTTCCCCCCGGCATGCCGGCGACGGCTGCCGCCTGCTCGATCTCCTCGGGAGTGGCGGCGGCGAACGCGGCGGAGATGGCGCTGTCTCCCTGCACCGGGTCGTCGGCGGCGACATAGCTGGCCTGGGCGAGGTCGGGCTCGGCCGCCTGCTCGGTGAGCACCTGGACGTGGAACACGTACCGCAGGTAGTCGTCGTTGATGGCGTCCATGAGCTTTCCGAACATGGCGAACCCCTCGCGTTGCCAGGCCACCAGCGGGTCCTGGTTGCCCATGGCCCGCAGGTTGATCCCCTCGCGCAGGTAGTCCATCTCGGCGAGGTGGTCCTGCCACCGCTGGTCGATGATCTGCAGCATGATGTCTCGTTCGAGCTGCCGCGCCGTCTCGGCGCCACCGGGGATGGTCTCGTCGCGCTCGGCATAGAGCTCGAGGGCCTCGGTGAGGATGCTCTCGGTGACCTGGCCCACCGTGGAGGCCTCGGCGAAGTCGTCCGCCACGAACTTGGTCGGGTAGTACTGGGTGATCTCGGTGACCAACCGGGGGAGGTCCCACTCCTCGGGGTAGTCCGAGGGGAGCGACGAGGCGACCAGCGCGGTGACGGTGGACTCGAGCATCTCGACGGTGTCGTCGTGCAGGTCCTCGCCTTCGATGATCTGATAGCGGCGCCCGTAGATCACCTTGCGCTGCTCGTTCATCACGTCGTCGTACTTGAGAACGTCCTTGCGCGACTCGGCGTTACGGCCCTCGACGGTGTTCTGCGCCCGCTCGATGGCCTTGGTGACCATCTTCGCCTCGATCGGCACGTCGTCGGGCAGGGCGCGGCCCATCACCCAGTTCATCGCCCCGGTGGCGAACAAGCGCATCAGGTCGTCTTCGAGTGACAGGAAGAACCGGCTCTCACCCGGGTCGCCCTGCCGGCCCGAACGGCCTCGCAGCTGGTTGTCGATCCGGCGGCTCTCGTGGCGCTCACTGCCCAGGACGTAGAGTCCGCCGATGGCGCGGACCTCCTCGCCCTCCTGCTCGCAGATGGTATCGAACTCCTTCTGGAGGCGCTGCAGCTCGGCGGCCCCCTCTTCGGTGGAGAGGTCGACCCCCTGGGCAGTGGCCTCGCGTTTGGCCAGTCCCTCCGGATTGCCGCCGAGGATGATGTCCACCCCGCGACCGGCCATGTTGGTGGCGACGGTCACGCCCCCGACCCGGCCGGCCTGGGCCACGATCTCCGCCTCACGGAAGTGCTGCTTGGCATTGAGCACCTCGTGGGGAATGCCGCGCTTCTCGAGCAGGCGCGACAGATGCTCCGACTTGGACACCGATGCCGTTCCCACCAGGACCGGTTGGCCCGTGGCATGGCGCTCGGCGATGTCGTCGACCGCGGCGCCGAACTTGGCATCCTCCGTCTTGTAGATGAGGTCCGGCTGGTCGACCCGGATGAGCGGCATGTTGGGAGGGATCGGGACCACCGGGAGCTCGTAGGTGTTGGCGAACTCCGACGCCTCGGTCTCCGCCGTCCCGGTCATCCCCGAGAGCTTCGTGTAGAGCCGGAAGTAGTTCTGGAGGGTCACCGTCGCCCAGGTATGGTTCTCCTCTTTGATGCGGACCCGCTCCTTGGCCTCGACCGCCTGATGGAGACCGTCGGACCAGCGTCGCCCGTCGAGCGTGCGCCCGGTGAACTCGTCGACGATCTTCACCTCTCCCTGGGCGACCAGGTAGTCCTTGTCCCGGCGGTACAGCTCCTTGGCGTAGAGCGCCTGGGTGAGGTGGTGGACGTAGTTCACTGCCACCGCGTCGTAGAGGTTGCCCACGCTGAGCTGGCGCTCGACCTTCTCGATGCCGGCTTCGGTGGGGACGACGATCCGCTTCTCCTCATCGACCTCGTAGTCGTCCTCGGCGCGCAGCGTCCGCACGATCCCGGCGAACTGGTAGTAGAGCTGGGCCGACTCGGCGGCGGGACCGGAGATGATCAGCGGTGTCCGGGCCTCGTCGATCAGGATCGAGTCCACTTCGTCGACGATGGCGAAGCGGTGCCCGCGCTGGACCATGGCGTCCTTGGAACGCGCCATGTTGTCGCGCAGATAGTCGAAGCCGAACTCCGTGTTGGTGCCGTAGGTGACATCGGCGGAGTAGGCCTCGCTCTTGGCTACGGCATCCTCGATGTCGGGACCGACCCGGCCCACGGTCAGTCCGAGGAAACGATGGAGGCGCCCCATCCATTCGGAGTCGCGAGTTGCCAGGTAGTCGTTGACGGTGACCACGTGGACGCCGTTGCCCTGGAGCGCATTGAGGTACACCGGGAGCGTCGACACCAGGGTCTTGCCCTCACCGGTCTTCATCTCGGCGATCCAACCGAAGTGGAGCGCCATCCCCCCCATCAGCTGGGCGTCGAAGTGGCGCTGGCCGAGCACCCGCCATGCGGCTTCCCGAACCAGGGCGAACGATTCGACCAGCAGGTCCTCTAGGCTCTCCCCCTGGTCGATGCGTTCGCGGAATGCCGCGGTGCAGGCCCGAAGCTCCTCGTCGGAGCGGGCTTCCATCTCCGGTTCGAGCGCGTTGACCAGCGGCACCAGCTCGGCCAGGCGACGGACCTTCTTGCCTTCGCCGGCGCGGAGGACTTTGGAGAGCACGCTCATGGACCCATCACTCTACCGTCCGACGTGTTCCTGCCCGCCCCATCGCCGGCGCGGCGACGAGCACCGCGCCGCCGGCGCGGCGACGAGCACCGCGGCCCGACGCGGCGTCCTCGGGTCGCGCGCCGTCGGGGTGACCGTCATCAGGGGCGGCTGCGGTTGTGCTCGGCTGACGGCCGTTCGACGGGCGGTCAGGCGGTGCGCACCCGCTGGTAGAGCATCGCCTCGGAGTTGGCCGGACGGTGGCGTGGCTGCGAGCGCCCGACCACTCGACCCTTGGTCTTCTCGAGCTGGTGCTCCAGCTTCTCGACCACGAGATCGACCGCGACCAGGGGCAGGCGGGCGGCAGCGTGCGCCCGAATGGTGAGACCGTGTCCGCTCATGATGACCTCACAGCACTCGCGGTCGGAGATCCTCGGGTTGCGCTCCTCGGAGAAGTGAACCTCGGCCCGGTCGAGGCCGGGGCACCGACAGCCGAGCCGGCCCACCTTCTCCTCGGTCAGGGCCCTGATCTCGTCGGACACGATCTTCCTGCCATGCGCGATTACGACGTCCACCTGTTCGCCTCCTTGGTTGTGCTGCTCGGGCACTGCTGGGACTTGTCCCCGTTCCTCCCTGTCCATTGTCCGATCGTCCATTGTTGGGCTGTTGCTGTGAGCTGCGGGCGGCTGACCTGGTCTTTGACCCCACACTCGCCTGCGGTGAGAGTTGCGGCCGGACTCCGGCGGCACCGACCGTCACCGGCGGAAGACCCTTCGGAGCCACTGATGGCACGCGTCACCTCATCTCCGCCCGCCCCCGACAGCCGGAGGCAACGCGGGCAGGACTTACTCCTAAGCCGCACCATGCTCAGCAACCACGAGTTGCCTTACGTGGGTCGTTTCGCCTGCGACTGGCTTCGACTTGCAACCACAGACCCGCACGCAGCTCACGGGGTGAAGTGTACGCCGGCGACGCCCGAAATCCAGGGTCCGGGGGCCCGAGTTCACGAGGTTGCCACGGGGCCGTCACCCAACGGCAACACTGCTGTCACCCGGCACCCGGCCCGGGCACGGAGGCGGATCACCGCCCTCGGCCTGGCGAATCACCAGGTCAACAGGGTGCTGCGCCCCCGAATCCGCCCCGGGGACGCCCGCCGCGCCCGGTCGCGCGGAGGGCTCAGGCCCCGCCCTCGGCCAGGTTCCGTTTGATCTCGTCGAGCACGGGAATCGGTCCCGGATCGATGCCTTCGTTGCCGGCCAGGTGGAGGGAGACGAAGTCGCCCACCAGGGCCAGGTCGAATAGCTGGGCCAGGTCCCCCTCGCCTGCCGCCCACACCTCGATGACATCGGCGACCACTTCACGGAGGACGTCGACCACCAGGTCGAATCGCCGGCTCACCTGGGGGTGCTCGGCGTCGTGCCGGAGGTTGACCAGGGTGATCAGCTGCCTGGTCGCATCACCGTGCTGGCCCCAGCCGGCGACTTCGTTGTGGCAGAGCTCCGGGTAGACGTTGAAGAAGGCCGGGCACTTGGCATTCTCGTTGATCTGCGCCTTCCAGCGCAGAGCGGCGGCAGCTCCCAGGTCCTGGGAGCTGTGGACCAGCGGAATGGTCCGGCCGATCTGCCGGGCCAGCGCCTCGGCCCGGTTGCCCGGCCGGACCAGCTCGTCCCGACGGATCCGCAGCTGGTCGACGGCCTGGTCCACCCACTGGAGTGCGCCGGGGAAGAGCCCGATCTGCTCCAACAGCACCAACGGCGGGATGGCCATCGCGCCCAGCGCAGCACGGGGCTGGGGGATGGTACCCGGCACGGGCACCACGGGGACCGCCCACTCGCCGGCCAGCCGCACCAGCTCGCCGCCTCCGGCCACCACGACCAACGAAGCGCCCGCCTCGTAGGCGGCAGCAGCAGCCTCCAGCGTCTCTTCGGTGTTGCCCGAGAACGACAGGGCGAAGACCAGGGAGCCGGTTCCCACGTAGTCGGGTGGCTCATACCCCTTCACCACGGTCACCGGGACCGGCATGAACGGCGCCGCCACCGCGATCAGGACGTCGCCGGCGATGCCGCTGCCCCCCATGCCCAGCACCACGACGTTCTCCACCTGCTCGTGGTTGGGGAGGTCGCCGATGTCCTGCGACGCGGCCACCGCCGCCGCCACCTGCTCGGGAAGCCCGGCCGTGGCGCCCCACATGTCCAATGAGTCGACCGGCAACGGAGCCGATGGGGTGGAAGGCCCGCCTCCACCCCCCTCGGGGCCGGTCACGCCCCCGCTGTCCCGCCGGTTGACCGGGCCCCCCCGGCATCGGCCTTGGCCATCAGACGGGCGTGCTCGGTGTCGTCGACCGCGGTGGCCTCGTCGATCAACATCACCGGGATGCCGTCCCGCACGTCATAGCTTCGATGGAGGCGCGGGTTGTAGAGCCGGTCCTCGTCGGCGAAGTACAGCAGCGGTCCCTTGTCCTCCGGGCACGCCAGCACATCGATCAGCATGGGGTCGAGCGTCATGTTGCCTTCCTCTCTCGTTGCTCCATGATGGCCCATCGATGCGTGACGGGAGTCGGGGTCGCTCACGGTGGACCGGATGCCCGGCGGTCAGGTGTTGAGCAGCCTGGCCATGGCGCCTTCGACCTCGGCCACATGCCGGGCGCAGGACTCCTCGTCCGGTGCCTCGACGTTCAGGCGGAGGAGAGGCTCGGTGTTCGACGGGCGCAGGTTGTACCACCAGTCCCCCCGGTCGACGGTGAGGCCGTCCAGCCGGTCGGCCGTTCCGAGCGTGCCCCCAGCCGCCTCGACCTCGGCCGCCATCAGCTCGACGGCGCCGGCCGGGTCGGCCACCACCGTGTTGATCTCCCCCGAAGCGGCATAGCGCTTGAAGGGCGCCAGCAGTTCGGAGAGCGGCTTTCCGGTCACGCTCAGGAGCTCGAGGACCAGCATGGCGGCGATGATCCCGGAGTCGGCCCGGTAGTTCTCGCGGAAGTAGTAGTGGCCCGAGTGCTCGCCGCCGAAGACCGCGCCCGTCTCGGCCATCACCTGCTTGATGTAGCTGTGCCCCACCTGGGTACGGATCCCCACGCCACCCTTCTCGGCAATGACCTCGGGCACCACCCGCGAGCAGATGCAGTTGTAGAGCACAGTCGACCCCGGGTGCTTGTCGAGCAGCGAAGAGGCCACGAGGGCGGTGGTCAGCGAGCCCGACACCGGCTCGGCATGCTCGTCCACCAGGAAGACCCGGTCGGCGTCCCCGTCGAAAGCCAGGCCGATGTCGGCGCCGGTGTCGAGGACGACCCGCTGCAGATCCACCAGGTTCTCGGGCTGGATCGGGTCGGCGGGGTGGTTGGGGAAGTTCCCGTCCAGCTCGGGGAAGAGCATCTCCACCTCGAAGGGCAGTCCCTCGAAGACCTTGGGGGCGACCAACCCCCCCATTCCGTTGGCGGTGTCCGCCACCACCCGCAGCGGGCGCAGGGCGTCGACATCCACGAAGGATCGGACGTGATCGGCGTAGGCGTCGAGGACGGACCGCTCTTCGATCGGGGCCATGCGCCCGGGGTCGAGCACCGGTGGGCCGTTCACCGACCACTCGTCCAGCAGCGACTCGGCCGTCGCCTGGATCTCGGCCAGCCCGGTGTCCCGTCCGATCGGGCGGGCTCCGGCCTGGCAGAGCTTGAGCCCGTTGTACCGGGCCGGATTGTGGGATGCGGTGAACATCGCGCCGGGCGCATCGAGGCTGCCGGCGGCGAAGTAGAGGAGGTCGGTCGAGGCGAGACCGAGGTCGATCACGCCGGCTCCCTCGGACCGGACCCCGTCGGCGAACGCTCCCGCGAGTTCGGCCCCCGACTCCCGCATGTCCCGTGCCACCAGCACGGTGGGGGCGCCGGTGAATCGCGCCACCGCCACACCGATGGCGCGAAACTGGAGCGCATTGATGTCGTCGGGGACGACGCCGCGGATGTCGTAGGCCTTGAAGACGTTCGAGAGGCTGGTCATGGCCGGGCCATCCTATGTCAGCCCTCCTCCTCCCATCGGTGAGCCGGAGGGCAACGCGTCGATGGGCATCCCGGACCGACGGCGGCCGGGCCGGGCACGCGTGTGGCAGGATCGCACTGTGACGGGATCGACCCTCGGCCGGTGGGCCAGGAGGCTGGCCGCGCTGCTGACCGTGGGAGCGGTCGCCCTGCTGGCCCTGGCGGCGAACGGGGTAGCCGTATCGGCCGGGACGACGGCCCTCCCGAGGACCGATGCCGCGCCCGGGGGGCCGACCAGCCTCCACCTCATCGTCGGTTCGATGGTCGACAGAGCGACCGGGGGCTACTGGCTGGTGGCGTCGGACGGAGGGGTCTTCGCCTTCGGTGCGCCCTTCTTCGGCTCTGCCGGCGCTGTCCCCCTGGTGGCGCCGATCGTGGGCATGGCCGCCACGCCCGACGGCGGCGGCTACTGGTTGGTCGCCGCCGACGGCGGCGTGTTCGCCTTCGGCGACGCGCCCTTCTTCGGCTCCATGGGCGGTCGGCCCCTCAATCGCGGAATCGTCGGCATGGCCGCCACGCCCGACGGCGGCGGCTACTGGTTCACCGCCGCCGACGGCGGCGTGTTCGCCTTCGGCGACGCGCCCTTCTTCGGCTCCATGGGCGGTCGGCCCCTCAATCGCGGAATCGTCGGCATGGCCGCCACGCCCGACGGCGGCGGCTACTGGTTCACCGCGGCCGACGGCGGCGTGTTCGCCTTCGGCGACGCGCCCTTCTTCGGCTCGACCGGGGGAATCGTCCTCCGCTCGCCGGTGGTCGGCATGCAGGCCGACCCGGCCGGTGTCGGCTACTGGCTGGTGGCCGGCGACGGCGGGGTGTTCGCCTTCGGGGCGCCCTTCGAGGGTTCGGCCGTCGGAGCCCTGAAACGGGCGGCGGTCGGCCTGAACGCCGGCGGGGGGCCCGGCTATCGGATCGTCTCCGCCGACGGGGGGGTGTTCGTCTACGGCGGGGCGTCGTTCCGAGGAGCGGTCACCGTGCCGCCGATGGTCGGCGAGGTCGTGGCCATCGACCCGGGCCACGACGGCGGCAACGGCGGCGACCCCGGCTTCATCAACCAACCGATCGACGGGGGCGGCTTCGTCGAGCCGTGCGACACCGCCGGAACGCAGACCGCGGGGGGCTACCCCGAGCATGCCTTCAACTTCGACGTGGCAAACCGCCTCGAGGCCCTCCTCGCCTCCGAGGGGGCAACCGTGGTCATGACGCGGGCCACCGACAACGGTGTGGGCCCGTGCGTGAACACCCGGGCGGCAATCGGCAACACCGCCCACGCCGACGCAGCCATCTCCATCCATGCCGACGGCGGTCCGGTGACCGGCAGGGGCTTCGACGTGATCGCACCGGCCCCCGTGGCTAGCCCCATCAGCGACAACACGGCCATCGTGCCGGCGTCGGCACAACTGGCCACCGACGTGCGCGGCGCGTTCGCCGCCGACACCGGGGAGGCCCCATCTGACTACTCGGGCAACGGCGGCATCGATGTCAGGAACAACCTCGGAGGGCTCAATCTGTCGACGGTCCCCAAGGTGTTGATCGAGTGCGCCAACATGCAGAACCCGGCCGATGCCGCCTTGGTCGGGGCACCCCAGTGGCGCCAGCAGGCGGCCCAGGGCCTCGCCGACGGCATCACCGCGTTCCTCGAAGCCGGGCAGATCCCCTGACCGGCCGGCAGCCGGCCTACTCGCTCAACCCGTCGGCCAACATCGTGGTGACGTCCTCGGCCATGGCGTTGCACAGCTCGGTCAAGAGCTGCATCCGGGCCATCCGCCCCCCGGTGGCGAGGAGCCGCTGGAGGTCCAGTGGGTTCAGGGGCGCCATGTCGCAGAGCTGCCAGCCGACGTCCTCCTCGTCACCGGTGATCCGGAGGTTGTGCGGGAGTGCGGGGACGTCGCCCATCTCGGAGAGGAGCGACCGCAGTCGGCGCACGGCGAACTCGGTTCCGGCCAGCGTGGTCCCGTCGTCGGCGGACGGGTCGTCAGGCAGGTCCGCCACCAGGGCCACCGGATAGGGGTCGTCGGGGAGCCACCGGTCGACCCGCACCCTCCGCACGCCGGTGGCCACGACCAGCAGGCGGCCGTCCCCCAGTTCGGCGACGTTGGCGATCCGGGCAACGGTGCCCACACCGACTCGCTGATCGCCCCCTCCCACCTCCGAGCCGCGGGCGATCAGGACGACGCCGAACTCACCGTCGCCGTTCATGCAGTGGGCCATCAGCTCCCGGTACCGGTCCTCGAACACGTGCAGCGGGAGGCCGGCCCGGGGGAACAGCACCGTCGACAACGGGAACATCCCCAGGGGCATCGTCATGTGCGGCGCCCGCTCACGACACCCCGCCGATTGGCACGGTCCTGCGGGCGCGCCGGGTACGCCGCCCGGTGACGGCCAGGATCACCGCCGCCACCAGCGCCACGAGGGAGATGAGCTCGCCGGCCGTGTCCGCCGGGGACTTCCCGTAGTGCAGCGTCACGTCGTGGCTCGTCGGGACCACCACCATCAGGTTCGGCGCCACCCGCCAGGGACCGTCCGCCCCCGTCGCCTGCCAGTTCGGGAAGTACGACACCTTGACCTCGACCGGGGTGCCGACCCGATCGACATGGAAGGAGATGGAGTTGTCGGTCTGGGTGACCCCGGACACCACGGTCGCCGGCTCCGGCACCACTGCCGGCCGGGTGACCCCCGTCGGGATGCGCTCCCAGGCCGAGGGACCGGCGGCGGCGGGGACAACGCTCCATCGACCGGGCTGGTCGTACCAGAGGACCGCGGGACCCAGCCAGCTGGACTGGCCGGAGGTCACCCCGGTCCAGACCACCGGCTGGTTGGCCAACGGCTGCACCAGAGACGAGTTGCTGATCCGGTAGACCTTCCACGTCACGTCCAGCGCCTCACCGTTGTAACTGGTGCTCCAGGGGCCGCTGGAGGCCACCTCGGTGGCATCGGGGTCGGCCGCGGCGGCCTGCTGCACGGTGGTCGAAGAGGCCAGAAGGTAGCGGACGCCAAGTTGCTGGAGGTGCTCGATTCCGAGCGGGACGTCGAGCCCCCCGTACCGGATGGCCGGACTGGTGATGGCGTCCGACGGGGTGACCGAGAGCTCGTTCTGGTTGATGAAGTGGAACGGGGTGGTCGAGGCCGACTCGAAGAGCAGGCCCTCCATCGAGTCGATGCACCCGTTGGTCCAGTAGGGCAGCAGCATCAGCGACATCGTGGTGCCGAAGCGGTTGAGGGACGGGTCGTACTCCCACATGGTCCGGCCACACCCCTGGCTCGCCCCGACGCTCTTCATCATCTGGATCACGGCCTTGTACTCGGGGTAGTCGGGCTTCCGCTCGTACCCCGAGTAGTTCCAGGCGGCCCAGGCACTCGGCTGGTCGGCGCCAACCGTCACGTCGACCCTGCTCAACGCGGATGCGGGCAACACGAGTGGCGGGACGACCACCAGGCAGGCCGCCGCCAGCGCCACCAGCGGGCCCACCACGGCGCCCGGCGCGTTGCCGCCGGGGACCGGCCGCCGGAACCGGCTGATCCGCATGCCCGGCTGCCACGGCATCCCCTGCACGGCGCCCAGCCGTGCGCGGACCACGAGGACCCACTGGCCGAGGCGCCGACGACGATGGAACCGGGCCACGGCGCCGATCGTCTCGGCCAGGGCGATGCCCGCCATCAAGTACATGCAGAGGAACCAGAACGGCAGGAACCGTACGTTGTACAACTTGCCCGCCGGGTCGAGGCAGACCATGGCCGCGGACAGTGCCCCCATCACGGCGATGAACAGGGCCACCCGGTTCCGACGCACGACCATGGCCGCCAGGCCCACCACATCGGCCGCCAGCACCCAACCGGCCGACCCCGGGAAGAGCAGGTGCGGAAAGCCCAGGACCTTGGTGTACCCCATGTCGGTCGTGAACGACTGCTCGACGGCGAAGGGGAGGAGCCACCACGCGGTCAGGCCGATGCCGACCGCGCCGGCCACCACCGACCAGAGGACACGACGGGACCAACGGCGGCCGGCGGCGCGGGCACTCCTCCCCCGGTGGAACTGCCGAACCAGGTCGGCGTCGAGCAGCAGCCACACAACCGCTCCCGCCGCTGCGAAGAGCGCAGGCAGCAGGTGGCACAGCAGGGTGACGGCGAAGAGCGCGGCTGCCAGGGCCCGGTGCCGACCTGTCCGCAACCCGGAGGCCACCACGCCCAGGAAGAGGAGGGCCAACGACAGGCTGAGGGAGAATGAGTACTCACCGGCCAGCGTGGAGAGCAGGTTCCCGCCGTAGATGGAGAAGCTCGGTTCGAACAGGAAGGGCAGCGTGGCCGCGGCCAGGCACGCCGGCCCCGGATCACGCAGCCCGGCCTTCCGGCCGAATGCCCACGCCGACACCGGGAGGAGGAGGGTCCCGAGCACCGTGACCAGCTTGAAGGCGACGTCGTAGCTGAACAGCACGTTGAAGAGGACGGTGATCAGCCCCGGAAGCGGGAAGTAGAAGGTGTACAGGGGGAACCCGTCGTACCAGCCGGGATCCCATCCCGCCAGCTGCCCGTGGGTGAGTAGGTGGGACTTCAGGTACGCCGGCAGGATCACATGGGCCCCGGTGTCCCCCCCCGCCGTGGTGGTGTTGGCCACCAGCAGCGACGGATGGAGCTGGCTGAGGGCGATCAGGGTGACGCCGACCACGACCACGAAGTTGGCCCACCCCGGCCAGGCCGAGCGGCGCGTGAACCGCCGGACCAGCGGGGAGCCCTGCCGCGACGGGGCCAGGTGCGCCCCCACTGGTACCGGGGCAGGTGGGGCGACGGCGACGGGAACGCTCACCTCAGAACGGGACCCGGGAGCCGACGGCGAGGGGGGCCACGACGGCGGCCAGGGCCACCAGGTTGAAGGTGGCGTGGGCGACCATGTCCATGCCGAGACGCCCGGTGCGGTAGGAGATAAACGACAGGATGATCCCGAAGGTGGCCAGGCCCAGGAGCTGGAGCGACTCTGCGTGGGCCAGCCCGAACAGCGTGCCGGACACGATGATGGCCAACGCCGGGCCGACCCACCGGCCGAGATTCCCGAACAATCTGGCGAGCGAGCGCAGGATCAGGCCGCGGAAGAACAGCTCCTCGAAGAACGGGGCCCCCACCACGGTGCAGACGCCGATCACGACGTAGCCCACGCCGTGGGACCCCCCCGTCAGGCGGTGGCTCGGGGCGTTGAACCGCTGATTGAAGTTGTGGACGTGCTGGGCGATCGGCAGGTACATCAACCCCACCAGGAACTGGCCGCCGATGCCGATCGGGATGCCGATCAGGTCGATCCACCGGAACCGCAGGCCCAGGTCCCTGACGAAGCTCTTGGTTCCCCGCACGGCGATGGCCAACCACGCCCCACCGAAGAAGCCGGCCCACAGCCCCAGCAGGGTGGAAACGATGTACCAGGTCGGGGGCTCGCTGAGGTGGGTGAGGGCGGTGAGCGAGCCCAGGTGGCCGTTGAGAGCGGCGGTGGCCGTGACAAACAGGGCAGCGAGGACCTGCCCACCCAGGAAGCCGAGGGCGGCGAAGAGCAGCCACACCCACGCCGACCCGCGGGTCGAGGGGGCCCCTCCGGCCGCCAGCTGGCGGTTGAGCGGCACATCCGGCCCATGGGTGGCAGGTCCGGTGGCGACCTCCGTGGCGGCGGATGGATCCACGGCGGCGGATGGATCCACGGCGGGCGGTGGAGGAAGCGGTCCCGGACCGCCCTGAAACCCCGGCGACGGCGCCCAACCGGGAGGCGGCGGTGCCCAACCGGGAGGCGGCGGGGGCCAGGGGGGAGGCGGCGGTTCCGCCGGGGCGCCTCGGTGGGGGGCGGCAGTCGCCCCGATGGGGGTGGCGTCGGCGGCCGCGGCGGGATCCGCTCCCTGTTCGGACCGCTCGATCACCCTTCCACGATACCGATCGAACCCGGGGCGCAGACGGCGGCCCCGCAGACGACCCCGGGTGATGCGTCAAAAGGCGCCCGGTGCGCGTAGCATGAAGGGGTGACTCCGCCCAGCCCGAACACGCCCAGCGGCCCGCAGGCCCCCCCTGGATCCGGGCAGGACGCTCCTGGGCAGAACAAGAACCGCCTGATCATCTACGCGGTCATCATGGTGGCCGTCCTCTCGGTCTTCATCATCCCCAGCCTGCTGCACAAGGCGAGCACCAACACCCTCACCTACAACACCTTCCTGAACGACATCCAGAACAAGCAGGTAAAGGCGGCGACCGTCGACCAGAGCACCGGCGTGATCACCGGGACCCTGACCGATGGCTCCAGCTACACGTCCAACGGGCCCAACCCGGTCACGGACTCCGAGCTCACCGCCCTCAAGCCGCTCGGGTCCGACTACAAGCTGGTCACCCCGACCCCCAACCCCTTGATCTCGCTCCTGACCTGGATCCTCCCGCTCGCCCTCATCGTCGGCGTCTTCTTCTTCATCAGCCGACGGGCCCAGGGTCAGATGGGGAGCATCATGTCCATCGGGCGCTCCAAGGCCAAGCTCTACTCGACCGAGCGCCCGTCGACCACCTTCGGCGACGTCGCCGGCTACGACGGGGTCAAGCTCGAGATCAGCGAAGTGGTGGACTTCCTGAAGACTCCGGCGCGGTTCAAGGAGATCGGTGCCCGCATTCCCAAGGGCATCCTGCTGGTCGGCCCGCCCGGGACGGGCAAGACGCTCCTGGCCCGGGCAGTGGCCGGGGAGGCCGGCGTCCCCTTCATGTCGGTGAGCGGCTCCGACTTCATGGAGATGTTCGTCGGGGTGGGCGCCAGCCGCGTGCGCGATCTGTTCGCCACCGCCCGCAAGCAGTCACCGGCCATCGTGTTCATCGACGAGATCGACTCCATCGGCCGCAAGCGGGGCGCGGGCCTCGGTGGCGGGCATGACGAGCGTGAGCAGACCCTGAACCAACTGCTGTCGGAGATGGACGGGTTCGATCCCACCGAGGGCATCGTGGTCATGGCCGCAACCAACCGCCCCGACATCCTCGACGCCGCCATCCTTCGGCCGGGCCGCTTCGACCGCCAGATCGTGGTGCCGCTTCCGGACCTCGACGAGCGCCTGCCGATCCTCCAGGTGCACTGCAAGGACAAGCGGGTCGACCCCACCGTCGACCTGGGCAAGGTCGCCCGCGGCACCCCCGGGATGAGCGGCGCCGATCTGGCCAACCTGGTCAACGAAGCCGCCCTCCACGCCGTCCGGCGAGGCTCCACCGAGATCCAGAACGTCGACTTCGAAGCCTCCCGGGACCGCGTGCTCATGGGCCAGCGCCGCGAGAGCCTAGTCCTCTCCGGCGAGGAGAAGGAGCGGGTGGCCTTCCACGAAGGTGGGCATGCCGTACTCGCCTACGTCCTGCCCGATGCCGACCCGGTGCACAAGGTGACCATCCTGCCCACCGGCATGGCCCTCGGGGTGACCATGCAGCTCCCGATGGAGGAGCGCCACATCCATCCGCGACAGCACATCGAGGACTCCCTGGCCGTCCGCATGGGCGGGAGGGCCGCCGAGCTGCTCGTCTACGGTGACCTCTCGACGGGGGCCAGCAACGACCTGGTCGGCAACACCGAGCTCGCCAGGAAGATGGTCCGCGAATGGGGCATGAGCGACCGGATCGGCCCCATGGCCTGGGGGTCGCAGGGCCAGGTCTTCCTGGGCGAGGACCTGATGCACACTCGCGACTACTCCGAGCACACCAGCCAGATCATCGATGACGAGGTGGAGACCATCCTCCGGGCCCAGGAGCAGCGTGCCCTCGAGGTACTGGCCCGCCACCGGGGCGGCCTCGACGCCTTGGCCCGTGCCCTCCTGGACGAGGAGACCATCGACGGCGAGACGGTCGGGCGACTGGTGGACACCGCCTACGGTCGCCCGGTGCACGCCGAGGGGACCAAGACCGTGCCACCGATCTTCGTCGCCTCCCAGCACGGCCCCTCCGGCTCGGACGACGTCGACGGACCACCCGAGGCTGCGACCGCCGGTGCCGCCGACGGTGCCACGGGGGCCCACGTACCTCCGGTCGGAGCCGCAGAGGCGCCGGCCAACGGGCCCGAGTCGGGCGTCCCGGCCGACAGCGGGGTCTCCAACGCCGCCGCCGACCAACCCGGCACGGTCCCCCAGGCCGATTCGGCCCCACCCGCCGGTGCCCCCGGGACTGGGTCGTCACCGCTCCCTCCCCCTCCGGCAGGGCAGTGGCCCCAGGCCCCATCTCCGTGGCCGCCCCCACCGACCCAACAGGCTCCGGGGCACTGGCCCAAGCAGGCGCCCTGGCCACCGCCTCCGCCACCCCCGGCCTCGCGCTGACGGCTAGCGCCGGCCCTGGGCGGCGGCACTAGCCGCCCAAGGCGAACCCGCTCGACGAGACCACCCCGGGTGCGCCGGTGGGGTCGTCGTCTTCTTCGACGTTGACCGGCTGCGAGGAGGACACGGTGAACGGGGAGAGTCCCCCGACCTGATGCGCTCCGAGCACGGTCAACTCATGGGGGGCAACGGTGAACATGGCCACCGGCGTCCGCGCTCCCAACGCGGTGACCACGACCTGCGCCGGAGTGGACCCCGGGTTGGCCACCGCCAGGCTCTTGACGGTGGCGTTGGCCGCACCGGGGGCGTTGGCAACTCCCGGCCCGGGAACGAGCCAGTGGGTGGCCACGGTGACCGTCCCGGAGGAGGAGCCCCACACCGGGGTCGGGCCACCCGAGGCCGCCTGGACCGATCTGCCCACGACGATGGGGCCCGAGGCTTCGACGGTCACTGCATAGGGGATGCCCTGAGGCCATCCTGCGATGGCCGTGGCGTTGAAGACGGCCATCGAGAGCGCGGGGACCACCAGCGATCGGGGAACGACCGTGGCGGAAGGCAGGCCCAGTGAGAACTTGGCCGTCACCGGCACAGAGCCCCAGTTGGCCAACGAGAAGTTCACCGTCGTCCCCGGCAGTGCCGTCGTCTGTGCGAACCGCCACGTCGTCGACGGCTCCGGCGAGCCGAGGCGGAGGGACACCCCGCCGGTGGCGCCCGATGACCACTGCTGGAGCTCGTTGCCGACGACGGCCCCCGACTCGGCCGTCACCATGGTGCCGATGCTCGGCTCGTTCTGCACGAAGTCGCCCACGTTCTCGACGACCAGCTGGCCCGCAGGGACCACGAGGCCCTGGTAGTCCTGCGGGGCGATCACGCCTGCGCCCGTCAGGAACGAGACGTTCACAACGGCCTGGGACGCGGTCGGGTTGAAGAGCGAGAGCGTCAGGGTGTTTCCCGGCGACGTCGAGCCCCCGGCGAACGACCAGAGGGCGGACACCTGTGATGCACAGGGTGCCGTGCTCCATCCGTTGGGACCGCCCACGACCTGGTTGGCGGCCACTCCCCCGCCGGCGAACACGAACGACGAGGCGACGTCGCCGGCGGGCATCCCGCCGGAAGGATTGACTGCCTCGCTGCCTAGTGGAGGGACGGCGACCGTCCGGCGCACCGTCGGGACGGCCCCGTTCCCACCTGGGGTGCCGATGGTGGTCATCACCCCGTCGACCGTCCGGACGGTCGTGTTGGTCAGGTAGACGGTGCTGGCCACCGCCGTCCCCGTTCCCGCCGAGCAGAAGGCCGACGACGAGTGGGCACCGGCCGGCGCCACGCCGACCCCGTCTCCCGAGCCCGGCGCCGGCGCTGCCGTGGGCGGCGGCACGATGGCCGCCACCACCGCCACCACCGCCACGGTGGCCGACACCGCCGCCACCGCGACCCACCGACCCTGCATCGGTCGGGGGGAGTGGCGCCGAGCGACCCAGCCGGCGGCCGGCGGCCGCTCGGCGGCGTCCGGCGGGACCGCGGCGGCGTCAGCCGCTCCCTCGAGGGGATCGGTCACGACACCACCTCGGCGACGGGCGTCCCGCCCTCCCCCCGGGCGGCGTCGGATGCCGACGGGTCATCGGCATCCCTCCGACGCCGGCCGCCCCCCGGCGGCCTCCAGCTCAGGCGATGGCGCCGACGGCCGACGAGGGCGGCCACCGCGATCAGCCACCCGACGATCGACAGGAGAGCGGAGAGCGGAACCAGCAGGCCCCCGTCGAAGCGGAGGGTGCCCGCACCGGCCGCGTCCACCCGGTAGCTCCCGGCCCATCCGAACGACGCTGCGCGCGGCGCCGGCACACCGGACGACGTGATCAGGCTCCAGCTGCCTGCCGGAGCCAGGGCGGTCAGCACGGTCCCCTTCGACACCGGGCCCCGGTAGACGCGGGACGCCACAGGACCGGGCAACACCGGTTGCGCACGGGGGACGATCTTCGAGCCGGGGGCAGCGGCGAGCACGCCGGGGCTCGTCGTCGCGACGGGGGCCACGCCTCCGGCCACCTCTGCCCGCTCAGGTATCCAGGCGGCGTTGTCGTAGACGGTGAGCCCGGTCCCCGAGATGACCGGGGTCAGGTCGAGCTGGCGGGCCAGGGCGGGGGCCACGCCGGAGGGGACGGGGTACTGCTGGGGACTCTGCTCGCCGCTGATCTCGGGAGCGACCGAGGTCAGGAGCACCACGTAGCGGACTCCCGCAGGGGCCAGCATGCTGCCCAACTGGTCGGTCCGGTCGGAACGGGCCAGGTCCACCGCGGACGCCAGGTCCGATGCCGGACCCGGGCCGGCCGCGTTCCACAGCCACCGCGCATCGGGACTGCCGTCCTCCGAGGTGGCGTAGGCCAGTCCGCCACCCGCGCTCCACGAACCCTGGTTGAGGGACCGCGGGTCGCCCAGCCAGAGCACCCGGAAGGAGCCGTCGGCGGCCTTGGCCTGCATCCAGGCCATCGACTGGCTGAAGTCGTTGATCGGCAGATCCCATCGCCCCGGCAGGGCGGAGACCAGCGTCGGGACGGATCCGAGCACCACCGCCCCGATCGCCACCACCGTCACCAACTGCCTCCACCCGAACTCGGCCCGTCGCAGGTCCACCTCGAAGGCGGCGATCCCCAGGCCGATCGCCGCGGCAATGGCCACCGCGGCCGGTCCCAGCAGGACCAGGGGGTCGATGGCCAGGCTGCCGGTCCACCCCCGTCCGATGGCCCAGGCCACGACCCAGAAGACCAGGGCGATGGTCCAGAACCGTGCGGCCCATCGGAACCGTGCCCCGCGGGCCAGGACCAGCGGTACCAGGGCCGCCACCGCGAATCCCCACGCCAGGGGCGACGCCCCGATAGGACCGACCGCGAACCGCAACAACGAGCCCCACGACGCCGCATCCGACGTCGGTGTCGGCACACCGAACACGGCCACCGCCCCCCGTCCGGCCGACAACACGCCGATCAGCCAGGGCAGGCAGATCACCCCGGCAACCACCGTGGCACCGAGCGCCAGCTCGAGGGCCCGCCGGCCGGAGCGCCAGTCGCGGTCGAAGATCGAGAAGACCACGAGGGCGACTGCGGCAAGGACCACCACCACGGCCGCGGCCGGCACGAAGGAGACCAGGACCGCCTCCACCAGGCCGAGCGCCAGCATACTCCCGAGCCTCCCGTGGCGGCCGTTGAAGGCGGCCCACCGCCCTGCCACCGACGGGGCCCGCTGGGGGTCGCCCTCCGGGCCCCCGCTGTCGGCCGGGGGCGCCAACGCCGCTCCGCCCGGTGCGCCGAAGGGCGCCGAGTCGGTGGCCCGGAACAGGAGGGCCAGTATCCAGGGCGCTCCCGCGTAGGTGACCAGGGCGCCCCACCGCCCCAGTGCCAGCGCGTCGTACGGGAGGGCCATGGCCAGGTATGCCAGGCCGGCCACCAACGAGGCCCGCTGCGATCCGAAGGGGCGGAGCAGGCGCACCACACCCCAGACCCCCAACGGCACGCAGGCGAAGACCAGCACCTTCTGGGCAAGTCCCATCGCCCCCAGGAGGACGGTGCCGACCAGGCCGGCCAGAGCCAGTGCGGGTGTAGCCGGGGCGGTCGTCCCCACCCCCGAGGGGTGCCAGCCGGTGAAGAACTGCGCGATCGTCGAGGACCAACCGGGGAAAGGCGTGAACTGCCCGAGGGCGGGGAGCCGACCGCCCAGCACCCCCCTGGACCCGACGACCACCACCAGGGTCGCCACCAGCCACGTGACCAGGCGGGCCTGACCGCTCGACCGGCCTCGTTCGACCGCGGCGGCGACCGGCACGCCGAGGACAGCGTCCGCGTCCTCCCCAGGAGCGGCCAGCTCATCGGCATGGGCGCCGTGGAAGCCCTGTTGGAAGAAACGGCGCGCATAGGCCGACAGTCGTGCGCTGCCCCCCACCTGGAGCAGCCGGATCTCCTTGTCACCCAACCGGCGATGAGCCCGGAGCCGGGCCCGCTGCCGGCCCACGGTGGGCAGCCGGCCCAGGTTCCAACGCCAGGCCCGGACCACGGCCCGGGCCCGGAGCCGGTTTCCGCCCAACCCGGCCACGATCACCTCCCCGATGGCCAGGATCAGCACCTGGGGAACCACGCGGACCAGATGGAACCGGCCGTAGCACTTGAAGACCGCCAGGAGCTCATGGCGGCGCTGGAGCTCCTGGAGCGTGACCGGGTGCCTTCCCGGGACCGGCGAGCCGGGGGCCGTCCCGGAGCCGGACGCCAGCAACGACTCCTCGAGGGAGCACGAGCCGCTGGCCAGCTCCTCGAGATGGCGGACCCTGGCATCAGGGGCGACGATGATGCGGGCACCCACCACCTGGGCCCTCCAGCACAGGTCGAGGTCCTCGCCCATGGCGACGATGGCGGGGTCGAACCCCTCGAGCTCCTCGAACAGGTCGGCCCGGACCAAGGTGCAGCCCCCGGGGGCCACGAAGACGTCCCGGACGGCGTCATGCTGCCCGTGGTCGATCTCGTTGGGCAGCACCCGCTCCGCCACCGAGCCACCCTTGTCCACCGTCATCCCCACGTGGATCAGGCGCTCGGGATCGCTCCAGCTGACCACCTTGGGGGAGATGATCCCTGCGTTGGAGCGAAACGCCTCTTCCACCAGGAGATGGGTCGTGTCCGGAAAGAGGGCCACGTCGTCATGGCACAACAGGAAGTAGGAGGCGCCGTCGACCATCGCCCGCACCTCGTTGACGGTGGCTCCGAAGCCCCGGTTCTCCTCGAGGCGACGTACGTACGCGGTGGGCAGCACCGCCGCCACCCGCGCCGTCACGTCCTCGGTGCCGGCATCGTCGAGGACCAGCACCGACAGCTCCGCATAGTCCTGGGAGGCGAGTGAGGCCAGCGTCTCTTCAAACCACGGACCAGGATCGTGGGCGACGACGACGGCGACGACCGACGGGGCCAGTGTTTCCATCAGAGGCCAGAGGCTATCGGGCCGGGATGAGGCCCAGGGTGATTCTCCAGGTCACGACGTTCGGGAGCGGCGCCGAGAAGGAACTCCGCAGACGAACCGTCGAGGTGCTTGCAAATGTTTATCACCGTGTATACACTTGTATTCATACGCGAATGAGGAAGCACCGTTGTGGTTCGTAGGAATTGCACCGACTCATCAAGAGGAGAACACCATGCCAGAGATCAACACCGACTTCACCAAGGCCGCCAAGGACATCGCCGCCGTTGCCAAGGACGCCACCTACGTCGTGATCGGCGCCGGGGTGCTGGGCTACCAGCAGGTCCAGGTCCAGCGTCAGGAACTGCTCAAGCGACTGTCCGATCCCAAGTCGGGCATCGAGGACCGGGTCACCGCCATGCGCTCCGACCTGAGCGGGGCCATCAACAACGTGGACACCAAGGTCGACGAGCTGATGGAGCGGGTCGAGGAGATCATCGAGCGGGTCGAGGCCGTCTTCGCCCCCTTCGAGGACCGTCTTCCCCCCCAGGCCCGTGACCTGGCCAAGCAGGCCCATGTCCAGGCCAGAGAGGCCCGGAGCCAGATCCGGACCATGATGCCCTCGGTCGCGGTCTGACCTTCAGGATCCCGTCGGCGTTCGACCCCCCGTGCGCCGACGGCACAGCCGGCGTTCTCCGGGGCGCCGCCGCCTCGCAGGGCCGTCTGCCGGCCCGATGAAGAACGGCCCGCTCCCAGCGGGCCGTTCTTCGCGCCCGGGGAGGCCTCAGTCTTCGCGTGTGCGCCAGTAGGCCAGCACGTCGGCCAGGGTCTGCTCCAGCGGGACCTCCGGCTCCCATCCGGTGGCATCCGCCAATCGCCCGGGATCCCCCCGGAGCACCGGCACCTCGACGGGCCGCACCAGGGACGGGTCGGTCTCGAACTCCAGCGAGGTGCCGGCCAGCCCGAGCAGGCCGTCGGCGATCTCCCTGATCGAGACGTCACGACCCGAACAGACGTTGTAGACGCCCCCGGGGCGGCCCGACTCGATCAACAACCGATAGGCCCTCACCACGTCACGCACGTCGGTGAAGTCGCGGCGGGCCGAGAGGTTCCCCACCGGGATGGTGCCTGCGCCGCTCCGCTCGGCCGCCACGATCCGCCTGGCCAGTGCCGGCACGGCGAAGTTCGGGGTCTGCCCCGGTCCGATGTGGTTGAACGGGCGCACGGTGATCACGTGCTGCCCGTGGCCGAGGTGGGCCTGGGTGACCACTGCCTCGGCGGCCAGCTTGCTGGCCGCGTACGGGGTCAGCGGGGCGGTCGGCGAGTCCTCGCGCAGGGGTAGCCGGTCGGGGTCGGTGACGGCTCCGTAGACCTCGGCCGAGCTGATCACCAGGACCCGCGGGTCGGCCCTGCATTCGCGTGCTGCCGCCAGCAGGGCCGCGGTTCCGATGACGTTGACCTCGAGCACCCGGAGGGGCTCGTCCCACGACTGTCCGACGTGGGTCAGTGCGGCCAGGTGGTAGACGGCGTCAGGGGCCGCATCGGTCAGGGCGGCCAGCAGGGCGACCGCGTCGGTGATCTCGACTTCCCGGTCGATGGAGACCACGTCGTCGCCCATCTCGCGGAGGTGGCTGGCCAGCCACTGGCCGACGAAGCCGCGACCGCCGGTGATCAGGGAGCGCACGACGGATCACCCTACTGGCTACGCGCCGGGGTCAACACCCCGGGTTCGCGCCTGGCCGCCCGACGCGAACCGGTAGGCCGCCATGTGCCGCCGGGCGCTCGCCTCCCAGGTGTGACCCGCGACGATGTCGAATCCACGTCGACGCCGATCCGTCCCGGGCGGAGGGCCCACCCGGGACGCTCCGCCTTCGCTCCCCCCGCCGTCGAGCATCGAATCGAGAGCGTCGGCCAGGCCGGCACGGTCACCGGGCGCGACGAGCACGGCGGCGGGGCCGGCCACCTCCTCCATCGCCGTACCCGAGGTGGTCACCAACGGCACCCCACAGGCCAGTGCCTCCAGTGCGGGAAGGCCGAACCCTTCGTAAAGCGCCGGGTAGACCGCCGCGGTGGCCGATCGGAACAGGGCGGGCACCACCTCGTCGGCGACATACCCGGTCCGCACGATACGGGGACCCAGGCCCGAGGAGTCGACCGCCCGGTCGACCTCGTCGGCGCCCCATCCCCTGCCACCGGCCACCACCAACAGTGCGTCGGGATGGCGGCCGGCGACACGGGCGAACGCACCGACCAGGGCGGGGACGTCCTTGCGCGGCTCGAGCGTCCCCACGAACAGCAGGAACGGATGGCCCTGCCCCAGCCGTGGATCGAGCCGCGACAAGGCTTCGGCGTCGGCCCCGTGGGCAGGCTCGTCCGGCCGGAACCGCGCGGTGTCGACGCCGTGGGGGGCCACGAAGACCTCTGCGTCCACGCGGCACCATCGGGCGAGCTCCTCGGCAGTGACCCGGCTGGGGCAGACCACCGCTGCAGCACGGCGGGCCGCCACCGTGATCGCCCGCTTGAACAGCAGCACCTTGGACCGCTCGTGCCACTGGGGCGCCTCGAAGAAGCTCATGTCGTGCACGGTGACCACCGCCGGCACCCGCGACCGCTCGGGCATGGTGTAGTGCGGGCCGTGGTGGACGTCGACCGACTGCCGGTCGAGCAACGCGGCCAGGCGCAGCTGCTCCCAGGCCAGGCGGAGGGGCCTCGCGTCGGGTGCGGTGGCGAGCAACCGGGCCGACGGGGCCACAGAGCGCCAGCGGGCCTGATCGGCCCGCCGGCTGAACAGCACCAGATCCACGTCGGACCGGGCAGCCAGGGCCCCGGCCAGCTGCAGAGTGTACTGACCGGCCCCCACCGGCTGGGCGGGCACCGCGGTCACGTCGAGGGAGAGGCGCAGGCGCTGGTCAACCACGGCGGGCCCCGGAGGAGGAGTCCCGCGCCCCTTCCCAGACGGCAACGTGCCGACGGGCGATCGAGGACCAGCGCAACTCGGCGGAGCGCTCCGCCCCCCGCCCGGTGAGTTCGGTGCGCAGGGCTTCGTCGGTGGCCACGCGGAGCAGGCCCTCCGCGATCGACCCGGTGTCGAGGGGGTCGACCTCGAGGGCGGCGCCGGCCGTGCTGGGCAGCGGGCTGGCCACCACCGGGGTGCCGGACGCCATGGCCTCGACCGGTGGGAGCCCGAACCCCTCGATGAGGGGGACGTAGGCGAGCAGGCGGGCCATCGCATAGAGCGCGGAGAGCTCCGGATGGGTGACGAGACCGGCCAGGACCACACCCGGCTGGGGTCGGACCTGCTCCCCCCAACCGGACGGACCGACCAGCACCAGGGGCCACGGCTCGGGGAGCGACGCCCGGATCTGCCCGTAGGCCTCGGCCAGCCGCTCCAGGTTCTTCCGCGGCTCCAGGGTCCCCACGCTGAGCAGGAAGGGGCCGTCGATGCCCAGCCGTGCGAGCAACGCAGCGGCGGCGGCCCGGTCGGGGGGAGGCAGGTGGTCCGACCCCATGGGGATCACGGTGATGGCGTCCCTCCGCGCCCCGGCGTGGCACAGGTCTTCGGCGACCACGTCGGCCGGCACGATGAAGCCGTGCGCACGCGCCAGGGCGCGGCGCAGTGCCGCCTCGTGCCAGAGGCGCCCACGGGTCGGGTAGGCGGAGGGCACCCGCCGCCACAGCAGGTCGTGCACGGTGACCACCAGAGCGGCCCGGCCCGGCTCGAGTGTGGCCAGGGAGACGGCATGGACCACGTCGAAGCCGTGCGGCGCCCGGAGGATCCCGTGATCCCAGCCACGGGTCAGGAGTGGGCCGGGGAGCCGGGAGCTGTGGAGCGGATAGCCCAACCCGGCCAGCGGGTCGGGCTGGTGGCGGCCCCTGTTCGGTCGACTGGCCAGCAGCTCGAGGTCCGGTCGCTCGTCGGGCCCGAGCGAACCAAGGCCCTGCAGCAGTCCGTGCACATAGGTGCCGATGCCGCCCGATGCCGCCCGCCTCAGTTGCTCGACCATCATCAGCAGCGCCAGGCGATCCGTCATGGTGTTCCCCGCGGGCCGGCCGCACGGGCGTCCCGGTAGAGCGCCGCCAACCCGTCGGCGCATGCCTCCCAGCTGAACCGGCGGCTTCGCAGCTCACCGCGTGCCGTCAGGTCGTCGATGCCGGGCCCGCCCAGCAGCACCTGGCTGAGGGCGCCGGCCAACCCGTCACCGTCACCGGGATCGACCAGCACGGCGCCGTCCCCGACCACCTCGGGCACGGCGCCTGCCGCCGTGGCCACGACAGGGACCCCGGCGGCCATGGCCTGGAGCGGCGGGAACCCGAACCCCTCGTAGATCGACGGGTAGGCGAGGACGGCGGCGCTGCGAAGGGCGGCGGCGAGGGCCGGGCCGTCGAGGTAGCCGGGCCGGACGATCCGGGATCGGGCGGGCGATGCCGCGACCGCGGTGCGGAACGCGTCCGCGCCCCACCCGTCGCTGCCCACCACGACCAGCGCCACCTCGGGATGGGTGGCGGCGAGCGATGTGAACGCCGACACCAACAGCGGGTAGTCCTTGCGGGGCTCGATCGTGCCGACGGCCAGCACGTAGCGGGAGCATCCGTGCGGCATCGCAAACGGCGGGCCGGTGGTCGGGTCGGCGGCTGCGTCGACGGGGAGGAGCGGGACACCGTGGTGCACCGCCCGGACCCGCTCAGGATCGACCTTCCACTCGGCGACCACCTCGTCCGCCACGAACTGCGAGGGGGTGTGCACCCACGCCCCCTCGGAGACCGCGCGCCGGACGAGGGCCGGGTATGCCAGGGTCGGTGGATCGCACAGGTCGGGGTACAGCACGACGGTCAGGTCGTGCACCGTCACCACCCGGGCGGCGTGTGCGGCCGGAGGGACCACGAAGTTGGACCCATGGACGACGTCGTGGCGGCCGATGAACCACTCGACCGGCGGTCGGGGCCCGCGCCCCCAGGCCCAGTGGAGGGGACGCGCCGGCATGGGGCGCTGCCCGGTCCGGACCCCGGGGGGCACCAGGCCGTCGATCCCCTTGCGTCGCCGCCAACTTACGGCGAACGCCGAAACCTCCACGTCCGGCCGGGTGGACAGGCCGGCGAGGGCGCCGGCGCAGAACGCGCCGACGCCGGTCGGCCGACCGAGCAACGGAGTGGCGTCGAATCCGACGGACAGCCGGTCCGGGTCGGAGGTAGCGGGTCGCTCCGGCGGCACGCAGCGAGCCTTGCACATTCGTCGGACCGAACCGGTACCACGGTGACGGGACGGGTAGCCTGCCCCGATGGCCACCCCTCTCTGCTCCGCGAGCGGCGCCGTGCCCTCGGGGCCGGCGTCGGCCCGGTCCCCGGTGGGAACCGGTGCGGATGCGCCCGACGCCACCCGGTGCCCGTGATCACGGCCCTGGCCGGAGGCGTCGGAGCCGCCCGCATGCTGCGGGGGATGATTGAAGTGGCCCCTCCCGCCGACATCACCGCCATCGTCAACACCGGCGACGACACCGAGCTCCACGGTCTGCACATCTCGCCCGACCTGGACACGGTGATCTACACGCTCGCCGATGCCATCAACCCCGAGACCGGGTGGGGCCTGGCCGGCGAGACCTGGCGGGTCATGACATCGCTCGGGCGCCTGGGCGGGGTCACCTGGTTCAACCTCGGCGACCAGGACCTCGCCACCCACTGCTACCGGACCCAGCGCCTCCACGAAGGCGCCACCCTTGGGACGGTCACCGGGGAGCTGGCCCGGTCATGGGGCGTGGAGGTGGACGTCGTGCCGGTCACCGACGACCCGCTCCGCACCCGGATGCAGCTGGTCGACGGGCCGGAGGTCGGCTTCCAGGAGTACTTCGTGAAGATGCGGCACGACGTCGCCGTGTCCGGGGTGCGTTTCGAAGGGGCAGAGCACGCCCGGCCCGGCCCCGGGGTGCTGGAGGCCATCTCCCGGGCGGAGACCATCGTGGTCTGCCCATCCAATCCGGTCGTGTCCATCGGCCCCCTGTTGGCCGTGCCCGGCGTCCTCGAGCAGTTGCGGAGCCGGAGGGAGCGGATCGTCGGGGTCTCCCCCATCATCGCCGGGGCCGCCCTCAAGGGGCCGGCCGATCGCCTGATGCGGGAGATGGGCTTCGAGTCGTCGGTGGTGGGAGTGGCGAGGTGGTACGCCTCCTGGATGGGGACGCTGGTCATCGACCGGTCCGACGCCGCGTGGGCTGCCGACGTCGAGGCCGAGGGGGTTCGCTGCGTGGTGGCCCCGACCGTCATGTCCTCTGTGGAACGGTCGGCGGCCCTGTGCCGGACGGTCCTCGATGCCGTCAGCTGACCCGGAGCACCAGGCGGACCGCGGGGCGCCATCGGCCGCGGGCCGATCGGGAGCTCTCACCGTCTTCCCGGTGGTCGGCCTGGGGGAGATCCGTCAGGGGGACGACCTCGCCGCCCTGGTGGCCGACCTCTTGTGCGACCCCAGCAACGAGGAGTCGCCGGTCCCCGGCGGCATCGTCGACGGCGACGTCCTGGTCGTGACCCAGAAGGTGGTGTCGAAGGCCGAGGGCCGGCTGGTCGCCATCGACCCGGACGACGCGGGCGCCAAGCGGGCCCTGGTCGAGAGCGAGTCGGTCCGGATCATCCGTCGGCGCGGCGACCTGCTGATCACCGAGACCAGGCACGGGTTCGTCTGCGCCAACGCCGGGGTGGACCTGTCCAACGTCGAGGCCGGGACGGCGGCCCTCCTGCCCCTCGACCCGGACCGATCGGCGCGCCGCATCCGTGAGGCGCTCGAGCACCGGCACCGGGTGTCGGTCGGGGTTGTCATCTCGGACACGTTCGGCCGGACCTGGCGACAGGGCGTCACCGATGTGGCCATCGGCATCGCCGGCATCGCCGGCATCGTCGACCTGCGCGGCACGGCCGACGCCACCGGCCGGGTGCTGGAGGCCACCGAGGTGTGCGTCGCCGACGAGCTGGCCGGCGCCGCCGACCTGGTGATGGGGAAGGACCGGGGCATCCCCGCCGCGGTGGTGCGTGGGGTCGATCCCCGTTGGCTACGGGCAGCCTCGGTGGCGGCGGAGATCATCCGGCCGCCGGGTGAGGACCTGTTCCGCTGACGGGATCCTGTGGTTGCGGGCCCGCCGGGTGCTCACGGGTCGTCGGAAAGCTGCTGACCAGGCTCTCTTCCGGGTGGTCCCGAGCGGCACGACCGGGAGACCCAATGGCCGTTGATGGCCTGATCCCAGGTGCCCTGACAGCAGGCCCTGGAGCTCCCCTGAAGCGGGCTCACTCCCTACCGCTCGAGGGGGAGCGCCCCACCTTCGGCGGCTTCGCGCTCCTCCTTGTCGGGGAGGCCCGGTAGGTGGCGGCAGTGCCGATCACGTCTTCTTTGTAGATGCCCCAGGTCTCCTCGGCGAAGACCCGCATGAAGTCCCGCCCCCCACCCGAGCAGACCAGGATGCGGAAGTCGTTGGCCTTCAACAGGTCGAACAATTCGAGCATCGGCTTGAAGACGAGCTTGGTGTAGGCAACCTTGAACTTGGGCTGTGTGACCGTGTTGAGCCAGTCTCGCACTTCGGCGTCGAACATCTCTGGCGTGGTGCCGGCCCATGTTCGGCCGATGGCCTCTTCGAGGGAAGCCACGACAGCGGGGTCCTGGGTGGCCAGGCCGTTGAAGAACGCCTCGTCGTGCTCGGCGAGTGCTTTCCACGGCTCCCGGCCGCAGAGGGACGGGTCGGCCGTCAACGCCTTCTCCCACGCCCGGATAACGAAGTCGGCCTGCGGCGGCGCCGGCTTCTCCACCCACAGGGTGCCGTCGTTGTCGAAGGTGGCGATCCGGTCGACCAACTCGACGAAGCCCGACCCCTTCGTCGTCGACGCTCTGACAAAGTCCAGAATGGCCGCCTTGGGGGCTCCGTCTTTCCAGCATTGCAGGTAGTCGGTCACGGTCATGCCTCCGTTCTCGCCAGTCCCGATGGGGCTTGGGGGTGCCCTCGACCAACAGAAGCCCCACAAGGAGTCTGGATCGTGCCCAACGTTCGCTGTAGGGGAGAAAGTCCCGAGAAGGTGTCCCCTATCGGGTGCGTGAAGAATCGACATTAGGCCGCATGCCACTTCGGAGATGCGTCGGGTCGCGACCGTGTCGAGCGTTGTGGGCTGTCGGCGGGCCGTAGGCTCGGCCCGTGGTCGACGATCGGTTCGGGGAGCGGGGGACGGCCGAGGGCGAACGCAGTTTGACCTTGGCCAGCGCCGAACGGCTTCTGCGTCTCCTCACCGCGGTGCCCGGTCGGCGTGACGAGGCGCTCGCAGTGGTCAACGGGTTCTTCGGTGACAGGCTCGCCGATCTGGGATCGACGTTGGCCATCCCGATGACCATGCACTCGGGAACCGAGGCCCTCTCGATCGATCGCCACAGCCTTGCCCACACGTTCCCCCGGGCGACCGGCCGAATCGCCCTACTCGTCCACGGGTTGATGTCGACGGATTCGGTGTGGGGTTTCCCCGGCGATCCCGCCACGACCTACGGCAGCCTGCTCGCCCGCGATCACGGGGTCACACCCGTCTCGTTGCGCTACAACACCGGCAGACACATCTCGACCAATGGGCGGGAGTTCGCTCGGTTGCTCCACCAGCTCGTTGCGGCGTGGCCCGTGCCCGTCCGCGACATCACACTGATCGGTCACAGTATGGGTGGCCTCGTGATCAGGTCAGCGTGCCACTACACATCCGCCACGCGACCGTGGCGCGACTACGTCCGCTTTCGGCGATCGTGGACCTCGAAGACCCGGCGGGTGGTGCTCATCGGCGTCCCGAACACGGGCGCGCCACTTGAAGTGCTCGTGAGCATGGCCAGCGCCGCGCTGTGGTCGCTGCCGATCCCTGCCACGCACCTGGTCGGGCTGGGTCTCGACGCGCGCAGTGCGGGGATCAAGGATCTCAGATTCGGTGCGATCACCGATGAGGACTGGCTTGAACCGAACCTCGACGCCGGTGAGCGACATGTGGCGCATCGTTTGGCCGTGCTGAGGCGAGCCTCATACCTGACCATTGCCGGCGCCGTCACCGCCGACCCCGCTCATCCGTTGGCAAGGGTGTTCGGCGATGCGCTCGTAACCGCATCGAGCGCGTCGGGCATCCTCAGCGAGACGACGGGCGAGGCGCTCTTCCCTGGTTCGACCGTGCGCCTCTTTCCGAAGGTGACTCACATGGCACTGGCACACAGGCCCGAGGTGTACGACGAAATCGACTGTTGGTGGTCCTGACTCTTCGTGCCGGAGAGCCTCCTTTGAAGGCCGGCGACCCGACCGACCCATGACGCACCGGTTGGGGGCACAGGATCCCAACCCCTCGGTCGGCGCCGCTACCCGAAAACGCCGAAATGACCCTTGGCGCGCAGAGCGGCCCAGAACTCAGGGTCGTAGGCGTGCTCGGGATCAGCCCGCACCTCGGCGTCCAGCACCTCGGCGTCCTCGCCGACGAGGATTCGCCACCGATCATGGCGGACACCGTCGAGGATGATCGTCGCCGCCTCGACCGCGGTGGTCGGAGCGGCGTCACGGAAGGCCTCGCCCACCATCTTCACGCCCTTGCGGAAGTCCTCGTCGGACATCCCCTCGACCGGGACCCCGATCGCAGCAAGCTGGAGGCGCAGCTTGTCGAGGTGGTCGCTGCCCATGGTCTCCGGATCACGGAAGTGTGCTCGGCCCGAGTTGATGACGATCGACGTGCCGATGTGGCCCGGCATGACCACCGACGCCCGCAGGTGCGGCGCGTTCACCCGGAAGTCGGTGATGAGCGCCTCGGTGAAACCCCGCACCGCGAACTTCGCCGCAGAGTAGGCGCTGTGCGGGGTTGCCGGGCCGATCGACGCCCACAGCCCGTTGATGCTGCTCGTGTTCACGACGTGCCCCTCGTCGGCGGCCATCAGCATGGGCAGGAACGTGCGCGTGCCGAGGTAGACGCCGCCCCAGTCCACTCCGAAGGTCCGCTCCCACTCGGCGCGATCGTCGACGACGATGCTGCCGCCCCCGCCGATACCGGCGTTGTTGAACAGCAGGTTGATGTGGTTGGTCGTCAGCTCGGTAGAGACCGCGTCACGGAAGGCGATGACCTGGGACTCGTCCGAGACGTCGGCCACGAATGTCGTCACCCGGGTGCCCGACGGCGCCCCGCCCAGGGCGAGCTCCCGTGTCTCGTCCATCGTGTCCGCGGACACGTCGCACGTGGCGACGTCGCACCGTTCGGCGGCGAGCTGGCGAACCAGCTCCCGCCCCATGCCCGTGCCTCCGCCGGTCACAACGGCAATGCGACCCTCGAATCGCTCCATTGACGTTCCCCTGTTCAAGGACCGCCTGCCCCGTGGGCGGATCAGATGATGCCGGTCATCGACCGGTCGGTCCATTGTACCGGCACGGAGCGGTTCCGGGAGGGTCGACTCGAACGCCTGGGCTCCTCCCCTGCGTCGGGTGGCGTCGTCGCACCGCTCCCGGCGCCCGCGGGCGCCGGGAGCGTGACGCACCGGCGAGAGGGGTCGAGCGGCACCTGCCGAGATGGGCCGTGTTCGGTCCGTCGTCGAGCCTGCGGGGACTTTCGACCCTGGCGCCGCACGCCGGCCGATGCGACCATTGGTTTGGGATCTGCCGAGGTCGGAGGTGGGTGGGATGGGCCAACCAGGGACTGCGGCCTTCTCGGGCAAGTACCTGAGCGTAACGAGCCTCCGGCGTGACGGCGCCGGTGTGTCCACTCCGGTGTGGTTCGTGTCAGAGGGCGGTCGCCTGCTGATCGAGACGGACGGTGACTCGTACAAGGTCAAGCGGATCCGAGCGAACCCTTCGGTGACTGTTGCTTCGTGCACTGTTCGCGGAAGGCTCAATGGTGAGTCGTTCCCCGCACGCGCAGAGGTGCTGCCCGTCGCCGACGTCGCCCGGGTGGAGCAGCTCCTCGCCCACAAGTACCGAATCGACATGTTGGGAATGAAGCCGATCCGGTGGGCGCAGGCGAAGCTTCACCTCGGAAGGAAGCGGGGTGCGACCGTGATCGTTGCCATCACTCCGGAGTGACGAGCCGCAGCGCTCCAAAACGTCCGCACGAACCAGGCTTCGGTGCGCGCCATCTTCCGTCGCTGGGAAGTTGGGCCCGTCCCGCGCACGCCGCGCTACGGAGGCGACTCCGATCGCCCGTCCTGCTCAGCCCACTCCGAACAGGTCGACGACGAACACCAGCGTCTCGTTCGGGCCGATGGCCCCTCCCGCCCCCCGCTCGCCGTACCCCAGGTCAGGTGGAACGGTCAGGCGGCGGCGCCCCCCCACCTTCATGCCGGCGACTCCCCGGTCCCACCCGGAGATCACATGGCCTGTGCCGAGGGTGAAGGAGAAGAGCCCGTTACGGCTCCAGGAGGAGTCGAACTCTTTGCCGGTCGACCACGACACGCCCACGTAGTGGACGGCAACCGGTAGGCCGGCCACCGCTTCGGTGCCCTCCCCGATCTCGAGGTCCTCGATCTGGAGGTCGGCGGGGGGAGGACCATCGGGGATGGTCACGGTCGGTTTGGTGTGCTGTGACATGCCCACGACTGTAGATGGTCGTGATCCCTCGGGGGCGCCCGCTGTTGGTGGCCCGTTGCGCCGTGCGGGTCAGCGGCCCCGGCCGCCGCGGCCGGATCCACCGGTGTTCGACTTGGCCGCCACCGGTCCACCCCGGCGCTGTCCGTTCGAGCTGCTGCCGCCCGGGGCGCCGGGCGAATGCCCGTCGCGCCCTGACGACGATCCCGTGGCCGGCCTGCCCGAGGTTGCCGGCCGTCCCCGCTTGCCTGGCTTGCCGGAGCCACCGGGCTTTCCGGACCTGCCCCAGGTGTCCGATCCGGCGCGCCTCTTCTTCTGCCCGCCTGCGTGATCCGAGGACGTGCCGTTGCCCGAGGGCTTCTGGTCGTTGGACCACTTGCCGGTGGTCGATCCGGCGGCCGCCGAGCCGTTGTTGTGGGCCGCCGGTCGACGTGCCTTCCACGGCTTGTTGTGCCGCTCGTGGCGCTCCGGGCGTGGCCCGGCACCATCACTTCCGCCGGCCACGTGGTGGGATGTACCCCGCTCGGTGCCCGGTCGGCGCTTCGGAGGATCGCCGATGACCGCCTTGATGGCCGAGGGGTCGGGCGCCGTCGTGCCGATGGGGACCCCGAGGTCTCGTTGGAGCTTCTTGACTGCACCCGTCTTGTCCGGGGTCACCAGACTCACCACCACGCCGGTGGCCCCGGCCCGCGCGGTCCGACCCGAACGGTGCACGTAGTCCTTGGAGTCCGCCGGCGGATCGAGGTGGACCACGGCGTTCACCCCGTCGACGTGGATCCCCCGAGCGGCCACGTCGGTGGCCACCAGCGCATCGACCGAGCCACGGATGAACGACTCGAGCGCCTTCTCTCGTTGCTTCTGGCTCCGGTCGCCGTGGATGGCGGCGGCGCGGACGCCCCGCTGCTCCAACTGGCGGGCGATCCGATCCGTGCTGTGCTTGGTGCGGCAGAAGACGATGGTCGGGCCCGATGCGGCAGCGATGTCCGCAGTCGTCTCGATCCGGTCACCCGAGGAGACCCTCCAGAACAGGTGCACGGCTGCACTGGCATCGTCCTCGTCCACTTCGAGCTCGTGGCGGGCCGGATCGTGCTGGTAACGGCGGACCAGCACGTCGACGTCGCCGTCGAGCGTCGCCGAGAAGAGGAGCGTCTGGCGGTTGGCAGGCGTCAGGTCGAGGATGCGCCGCACGTCGGGGAGGAACCCCATGTCGGCCATCCGATCGGCCTCGTCGATAATGACGATCTCGATGGCGTCGAGGCGGATGCTCCCCCGCTCGATGAGGTCACCCAGCCGTCCGGGGCACGCCACTGCCACGTCGACGCCGCGGGACAGCGCCTTCAGCTGCGGGCCGTAGCCCACGCCGCCGTAGAACGAGTCCACCCGCAGATTGCGCGGGGTGGCCAGCACCTGGAGCTCGGAGGCCACCTGGGCGGCCAGCTCCCGGGTGGGGGTGAGCACCAGCACCCGGGGGTGTTTGGGTCGGGAGGCCTTGCCGGCCAGGCGGGCCACGGCCCCGATCCCGAAGGCCAGCGTCTTGCCCGAGCCGGTGGGCGCCTTGCCGCACACGTCCCGTCCAGCCAGGGCGTCGGGGATGGTCATGCACTGGATGGGGAACGGCTCGGTGATCGACGTGCGGTTGAGCGCGGCGACGATGTCGGAGGGCACGCCGAGGTCAGCGAATGAGGATTGCGAGGGGGGCATGGAGGCGCTTTCGTGCGACAGGGGTAGGCACGGGTAGGTGCCTCGGGAGATGGCCTGCCGCCGAGCAAGCGCACCAGGACCTCCTCAGGTTAGTGCCTCCGGCGCACGGTTCCGGCGCGGGACCTGCGCTGATCACGTGAGGGCCTCGGGCGAGTGTGGCCCACCGGGCCAGTTCCACGCCGGTCGCGGCTCCCCTGCGGGTCGCTCGACCCCTCAGCCACCCTCGCCGGCGTCGAGGCGCCGGCGCACGAACTCCAGGACGGCGGCAGTGCCCGTGCCCAGATTCGTCCACGAGCTCCATCCCAGTTGGATGCCGGCCCGGGTCGGGTCGAGGCAGCTCCGCAGCAGCTCTCCGGCCCGCAAGGGCCGGAAGTCGGCCCGGGGATCCACGCCGGCCTGGGCGGCCATCTCCCGGAAGAGACGGTTGACCGAGGTCTCCTTGCCGCTGCCGATGTTGCAGACCAGGCCGCCGCCCTTGGACGCACCTCGAACGAAGGCGTCCACCACGTCGTCGACATAGACGAAGTCGCGGGTCTGCTCCCCGTCGCCGAAGATGGTCACCGGCTGGCCCCGAAGCAGCTTCTCGGCGAAGATCGCCACCACCCCCGCCTCGCCGTGAGGATCCTGGCGGGGCCCGTACACATTGGCCAGGGCCAGGGCGGAGAACTCCAGGGCGTGCAGTGAGCGGTAGGCCACCAGGTAGTCGGTCGCCGCCTTCTTCGACACCCCGTAGGGCGACAGCGGCCGCTGGGGCAGCGACTCCTTCAGCGGAAGCTCCGATGGGTCCGTCTCGCCGTACAGGGTCCCCCCGCTGGCGGCGAAGACCACCCGCGAGGCCTTGCAGAGCCGAGCACCCTCGAGGACCCGGAGAGTCCCCAGCACGTTGACGTCGGCGTCGAAGACCGGATCGGCCACCGACACCCGGACGTCGGCCTGCGCAGCGAGATGGAACACCACCTCGGGGCGCCGCCTGGACATCAGGTCCACGACCTCGGCAGAGCGGACGTCGACGTGGTGGACGGTCAGTTGGTGGCCGGCCGAGGCCCGGGCCTCGGCCAGGTTGGCCAGAGACCCCGTGGACAGGTCGTCGATCACATCCACGGCATGGCCCTCGGCGAGCAGGCGGTCCACCAGGGTCGAGCCGATGAACCCCGCCCCTCCGGTCACCAGCATCCGCACGGTCAGCTCCCCGCAGTCACGCGTTCGCCGTCGATGACCGTCCCCGAAGCCGTCACCGCGCCGGCCCCGATCACGGAGATCGCATGGACGGTGCACCGTTGGCCGACGATTGCTCCCAGGCCGACGATCGACCCTTCGACGGTGGCCCTGGACGCGACACGCGCACCGGGCAGGAGCACCGAGGCGACGACCGACGCTCCGTCTTCGACGACCGCTCCGGCACCCACCACCGACTCCTCGACGACGGCGTTGGGTGCCACCGATGCCCCACGTCCGAACAGCGACCGGGCCACGGACGCGCTCCGCACGTCGACGTCCCCGATGCGCCACACGCCCGGGCCGATCGAAGGGTCCGTCTCGGCCTCGGGTGCGGGCGGACCGGCCCGGCGTCCGAGCAGGAGGTCCCGATGGGCCCGGAGATAGGCATCCGGAGTGCCCGTGTCCAGCCAGTAGGCGTCGGAGGGCAGGGCGAAGAGCGTTCCGTCCTCCACCAGGGAGGGGAATGTTTCGCGTTCGATCGAGACGCGGGCGTTCTTTCGGATGCGCTGGAGCACCGATGGCTCCAGCACGTAGAGGCCGGCGTTGATCAGGTTGGTCGGGGCCTCATGGCGTGGTGGCTTCTCGATGAAGGCCTCCACCTTTCCCTGGTCGTCGGTGGGCACGACACCGAATGCGCTGGGATCGTCGACCGGGGTGAGCCCGATGGTCGCCTCCGCTCCGCGGAGGAGATGGAAGGCGACCAGGGCGGAGATGTCGGCATCGGTGAGCACGTCACCGTTGACCACGACGAAGGTTTCGTCGATGCCCCCGTACTCCGCAGCGAACCGGATCGCCCCGGCGGTGTCCAGGGGGCTCGCCTCCACCGCGTAGTGCGAACGCACGCCGGCGATGGTGCCATCGGGATAGGCGTCGACAAAGGCGTCGGGGCGATAGCCGAGCGAGAGCACGGCGTCCTCGATCCCGTGGTGGGCCAGATGGCCGAGCACCCGCTCGATCATCGGCTGCTCCACGATGGGGAGCATCTGCTTGGGCATGGTGAGGGTCAGCGGCCGCAGGCGCGTGCCCTCGCCGCCCACCAGAACGACCGCTCTCACTTGGTGGTCGAGGTCGTGGAGCGGGCCGTCGTCGAGGTGGTGGACAGCACCGGCGCCGTGGTCGAGGTGGTGGCGGATGTCCCCTGCTGCACTGCGTTGATCAGGCTGGTGATCACCTCGGCGGGCGGCTTCGGGATCGTCCCAGTGGCAGGGACGAAGGCCATGGTGATGAGCTGTCCGTTGGAGAACTTGAGATCCTGTGGTTGGCCGCTCGGCTGGGTTCCCTTGCCCTTGGACTCGAAGTTAGGCCAGCTGTTGACGATCACCACACCGGGCTTGCCGGCGTCGGGGGATCCCTTGGGGCACACGTCGCCGTTGTTGAGGGCCGCCGTACCCGGGTACTGGAGCGTGGAGGACGTCAGCTGGAGACCCTTGTACCCACTCACGAACTTGCCCAGTGTGGCGTTCCCGCCGGACTGGGAACTGTTCTTCGGCTGAACGGTCAGGACCCCGTTGCCGTTGGCCGTGAATCCGGCGGTGGCGCCGTTGGTGCTTGCCGGGAGGTTGGGCTTGATCGTCCCGCAGATGTCGATGCCCAACGCCGCGAACCAGGTCTGCTGCGTGGTCGGTGGACCCGAGGACGACGCTGTCTGGTGGGTCCGCTGGTAGCGGCTGAACCCGACCAGCGAGAGGCCCACGACGCAGATCACCACCAGGCTGGCATACCAGTTCACCGGCATCTGGCCGCGATAGGTCCGGCCGCCACCGGTGGTCGCAGCGCGCTCCACCCACTTGCCCGTCGAGTTGCTCGCCATGATCGGTCGACACCCTACAGCCTGTCGCCAGGTGCCCCGGTCGCGCCCGGTCAGGAACGGGTGAACCGGGCCAGGCAGGCCAGGCCGGCCCGGGCCCCGATCCCGAGTGCCACCAGGGGGAGCAGTGCCCGGCGCCACCCTTCCGAAGATCGCACGGCAAACCGCAGGAGGGAGCGGTGGTGCTCGTAGATCATCCGGTAGGGATGCCGGTCGGTGGAGACGCCCTGGAGGTGGGTGACCTCAGCGGCGGGAGCGTAGGCCACCTTCCAACCGGCCCGCCCGAGACGCCAACAGAGATCCACGTCCTCGGCGTACATGAAGTAGGCCTCGTCGAAGCCGCCCACCTGTTCGAATGCGGACCGCCTCACCAGGAAGCACGCTCCCGACACCCAGTCGACCACCCGGGGCCCTGCATCGACGCCCGCGAGCTCCTCCTGGTGGTAGGCGCGAGTGAACCGGTTGTCCGGGGCGAAGATGCCGAGCAGGGCATGCCCGGCGGCGTCGACCATCGAGGGGAATTGGCGGGCCGACGGGTAGCGGGCTCCGGCGGGGGTCCGGACAAGGGGGCCCGCCAGCGCGCGCCCGGGGTCGCCCTCGACCACCTCGGCCAGCACGCCCAGTGCGCCGGGGCGCACCTCCAGGTCGGGGTTGCAGACCAGGACCAAGGGCGCCGAGGTGGCCGCCACGCCCCGGTTGGCGGCCGCCCCGTACCCGAGGTTGCGACCGGTGACCAGCACCTGCACGTCGGGGAGTCGTCGCCGGAGCTCGGCCAGCGAGCCGTCGGTCGACCCGTTGTCGACGACAACCAGCTCGGAAACGCCCTCGGCTCGCAGCCCCTCCACACAGCGGGCGAGCGCCTCGCCGGACTCGTAATTGACGATGACGACCGCCACCTGGTGGCGGACGCCGTCCCCGGCGTGGCCCACCGGGATCGAGGGTGGAGCGCCAGCAGACGGGCCCGTGTCGCCGGCGAGCCGACTCACGTGTCGAGCGGGGTGAATCGGAACTTGATCAGGGCCTTCAACGCGCCGAACCCATCTCGCCAGGTGATCTTCTTCCCCTCGGTGACCTCCCGCCCGGCATAGGAGATCGGAACCTCGTAGATCCGAAAGCCGCGGCGGAGGACCTTGGCGGTGATCTCGGGCTCGAAGTCGAACTTGTCGGACCGGATGGTGATCCCCTCGAGCACCCGACGGTCGAACAACTTGTAGCAGGTCTCCATGTCGGAGAGCGTCGACGAGTACAGGATGTTGGTGACCAACGAGAGGAACCGGTTGCCGATCCAGTGGAGCGGGAGCATGTTCTTCCGCTCGCCGGTGAAGCGGCTCCCGTAGACGACCTGCGCTTTGCCCCGCAGGATGGGATCGAGCAGCTTGCTCCAGTCCTGGGGGTCGTACTCGAGGTCGGCATCCTGGATCAGCACCAGATCGCCGCGTACGGCCTCCATGCCGGTACGGATGGCCGCACCCTTTCCCTTGTTCCCCGGATGCGTGAGCACCCGCACCGTCGAGTCGCCCAGGGCGCTCAGTACCTTGTCGGTCCCATCGGACGAGCCGTCGTCGACCACGATGACCTCGACGGCCACCGGGACAGTCGCCACCCTGATGCGCCTGAGCACCTCGGCCACCGTGGTCCGCTCGTTGAAGACCGGGACGATCACCGACAGGAGGGTGAAATGGTCAGGTTCGACGAACGGTTCACCCGGGACGTCCACTGGTCCGGCGTCAGCCATCGGATTGCACTCCTTGCGTTGTCCAGGCCATCGGGTCGGGCTCACTCTCTTGCACTGTTGTCGCCTCTGTTCCTTGAGCCGAGGCCGGGCCAGCCATGCCGACCTCGTCGGCGAGAGCGGACGCCGTACGGGCTAGACCGTCCTCGAGGCCTGTCGTCGGCTCCCAGCCGAGCGCGTCTCGGGCGAGGGTGATGTCCGGCCGGCGGCGGGTCGGGTCGTCGACAGGGAGCGCCAGGTGGATGATGGTCGACGAGGATCCCAGCAGTTCCACCACTGCCCGGGCAAGCTGGATGACCGTGTACTCGTCGGGATTGCCGATGTTCACCGGGCCGGTCAGATCGGAGTCGAACAGCGCGATCAATCCCCGCACCTCGTCCCCGACGTAACAGAGGCTCCGGGTCTGGCTACCGTCCCCGTACACGGTGAGCGGCTCTCCCCGGAGTGCCTGGAGGAGGAAGTTGGAGACGACCCTTCCGTCATCTGGCCGGAGGCGCGGACCGTAGGTGTTGAAGATCCTGGCGATGGCGACATCGGTGCCGAGGGCCCGATGATGGGCCATGGTCAAGGCCTCGGCGAACCGCTTGGCCTCGTCATAGACGCTGCGCGGTCCCACCGGGTTCACGTTTCCCCAGTACGACTCGGACTGCGGATGGACAGCGGGCTCGCCGTACACCTCACTGGTCGAGGCGAGGAGGAACCGTGCGCCATGACGGCGGGCCAGTTCGAGGCCGTGTCGAGTACCCTCGCTCCCCACGGCCAACGTCTCCAGGGGACGGGCGAGAAAGGCGGGGGGGGAGGCCGGGCTGGCCAGGTGGAACACCCCGGTGACCGGGCCCTCCACCGGCAAGCCCGTAGAGACGTCGGCCTCGACCAGCGTGAAGCCCGGGTGCCCGTGCAGGTGGGTCACGTTGGATCGGCGGCCGGTCGAGAAGTCGTCGACGCACACCACCTGGTCGCCGCGATCCAGCAGTTGGTCACACAGGTGCGACCCGAGGAAGCCACCGCCGCCGAGCACGACCTGCCGGCCGCTCATCGCCGGCCGATTCCGGTGTACTCGAACCCGAGCCTTCGAAGCTGGGCCGGGTCCAACAGGTTACGGGCGTCGACCACCACGGGCGTGGCCATCCTGGTGTGGACCCGGTCGAAGTCCAGCCACCGGAACTCGTCCCACTCGGTGAGCACCACCACAGCCAGCGCACCCTGGCAGGCCGCATAGGCGTCGGGAAAAGCGCGCAGCGATCCGCCGGAGGCCGGCGAGTACCCGTCATGGGTGAGCCCGGACAGTCCGGGGACCGGCGCCGACACCTGACCGGCGGGCACCGACACCGTGGGGTCGAACGCCTGCACAGTGGCGCCGCCCTGCACCAGGCGCTCCGCGACCTCGATGGCCGGCGAGTTCCGCAGATCGTCAGTACCGGCCTTGAAGGTCAGGCCCCACACGGCGATGACCGCTCCGCCGAACTCGTCGCTCGATGACGACCGGTCCGCCTCTCCGGTGGACCTCTTGACGGGGGCCTGGCCCACCGGGCTCCCACCGATCGCCGGCGCCACGGCCGCTTTGACCTTGTTCACCACGCGCACGAACTGCTCGTCATTGGTGGCGATGGCCCCCCTCAGGAACGAGAAGTCATACCCGGCCTGCTCGGCGATGTGCACCAGCGCCCTGGTGTCCTTGGGCAGGCAGCTGCCGCCCCACCCCGGGCCGGGGCGCAGGTACTCGAACCCGATCCGCTTGTCGTAGCCGAGTCCCAGGATCACGTCCCTCACGTCCGCGCCGACCGCCTCGCACAGCCCGGCAATGGCGTTGACGAAGCTCAGCTTGGTGGCCAGGAATGCGTTGGAGGCGTACTTGATCGTCTCGGCTGTGGCGGCATCGGTGATCAGCAACGGGGCATGGGTGCCGGCAAACAGGTCTCCCACCCTGGCCGCGGCAGCCTGGTCGTCGGCCCCGACCACGATGCGCTCGGGATGGAGGCTGTCCGCCACCGCGGTCCCCTCTCGCAGGAACTCCGGGTTGGAGACGACCGTGACATCGGGCCGGCCGAGCACCCGCTCGACCACCAGGGTCGACCCCACGGGGACCGTCGACTTGTTCACAATGACCGAGCCCGGCGAGAGATGGGGGCCGATCTCCTCGGTGACGGCCTCGACGAAGGAGAGATCGGCCGAGCCGTCGTCGCCCTGGGGCGTGGGTACGCACAGGAACACGAACTCGGCTCCCTGCACGGCCGCCGTGGCGCCGACCACGAACCGGAGACGTCCCGCTGCCTGGCCCTCGCGCACCAGGGCCTCGAGTTGGTCCTCCACGATGGGAACGTTGCCCTGGTCGAGCATGGCGACCTTGACCGGATCGGCGTCGCCGCAGGTCACGCGGTGTCCGAGATGGGCCAGGGTGGCCGCGGTGGGCAGGCCCACGTACCCAACGCCGACGACCGCCACGGTGTGCCCCCTGCCATGGGGCAGCACCCGCACCGCCGCGCCGCCGTGGCCGAAGGAGGCAGCGGGCCGGGCCGGGCTCCGGTCGGGCACCCTCCCGGCACCGCTACCGATCCCTCCGGACGGACTTACGTTCCCTATGGTCATTCGTCGTTCCCTGTCGTCATCTGTGGTAGCTCATTCTCGGTTTCCTGGGACTCCATCTTGTCGGCCCGTCCCGGGTCGGTACTGCAGCGCAACTGCTCGCATGGCCGCTCGGCCCGGCCACACGTTCCGCCCCCACCTGCCTGCCGAGGCCGGTCGAGGTCCACCCGAGGTCCCGGAACCGCCGCACACGGCTCCGTATGGTGTCACACCGGCAGGTGGCACCGTGTCAGGTTGCTTCCGACAGGGCGGTGACTAGCCGCCCCAACGATTCGGTCCACGGCGGAAGCGTCGGGAGCCCCGAGAGGCGCAGGACGGCATTGTCGAGCCTCGAGTTCGCCGGGCGGGGCGCCGGACGCGGTGGGTCGAGCTCGGAGGTGGCGATCGGCACCACCAGGCGCGGGTCGAGGCCGGCCGCGGCCAGGGTCGCCTTGGCGAACCCGCACCAGGTGGTCTCGCCCTGGTTGGTCACGTGGAACGTCCCCGGCCGGCGATCGAGCGCCAACCGGACGACCGCCCGTGCCAGGTCGGCGGTGAACGTGGGGCAGCCGTGCTGGTCGTCGACGAACCGGAGCGGGCCCTCGGGAGCGGCGGCGGCCAGCCGCAGCACCGTCTTGACCATGTTGGAACCGTGGGCACCGCTCACCCACGCGGTCCGTACGACGGTGGCGGACGCACCGGCAATGACGTGGACCTCCATCTCGCCCCCGAGTTTGCTGCGTCCGTACACAGAGCGCGGGTTGGGCCGGTCCCACTCGACGTAGGGCCGCTCGAGGGTCCCGTCGAAGACGTAGTCGGTCGAGACGTAGACGAGATGGGCGCCGACATCGACCGCTGCCTCTGCCAGATGCCTGGTGCCGAGGGCGTTGACCGCGAACGCCGTGTCGGGGTCGGACTCGCAGGCATCGACCGCGGTGTAGGCCCCCCCATGGAGCACGATGTCCGGGCGAAACGTGTCGACCGCCTCTCTGACCGCGGTCCGATCGACCACGTCGAGAGTGTCGATGTCGGTGGACAGGACCTCGAACGTCCCTTCGGCGACGGAGGGCAGCACCCCGTGGCCGACGTGCGGGCTCCGGTGCTCACCGCCGGCAGGGACGGCGCCGGCCAGCACGACCCGGAGGTCGCGGCCCAGTTGGCCGTTGCCGCCGGTGACCAGTACGCGCAGCGGTCGGTTCACGGCCGGGGGGCAGAGCCGGGCGTGCCTTCCGTCGGCGACCAGGCCCCTTCGACCACCGGCGCCCGATCGCGCAGTGGTTCCCACCAACTCCGGTTGGCCGCGTACCAGGCCACGGTGTCGGCGAGGCCCTGGGCGAACGGCACGGTCGGCTCCCACCCCAGGGCCGAGCGGATCTTCGACGAGTCGAGCAGGTACCGCCGGTCGTGGCCTGGGCGGTCCGGGACGATCTCCTTCAACGTCTGCGGCTTTCCGGTGGCCTCGAGGACGGCGTCGGCGATCTCCTCGATGCTGGCCTCGACGCCACTGCCCACGTTGTAGGTCTCCCCCACGACCCCGTGTTGCAGGACCAACTCGATGGCACGGCAGTGGTCGTCGACATGGAGCCACTCGCGCCTGTTCTGCGTGGAGGCATAGAGGGGAAGTGGTCGGTCGTCGAGGGCCCGGGCGGTGAACAGGGGGATCACCTTTTCGGGGAATTGGTAGGGCCCGTAGTTGTTGCAGCAGTTGGTGATGGTGGCCGGCAGCCCGAACGTCTCCACGTAGGCCCTCACGGCATGGTCGGCACCGGCCTTCGAGGCGTTGTAGGGGGTGCGGGGGCGGTACGGAGTCTCCTCGGTGAACGCCTCGTCCGAATCGAGGGGCAGGTCCCCGTAGACCTCACAGGTGGAGATGTGGTGGAACCTGGAGACACCGTGCTGGCGGGCGGCCTCCGCCAGGGTCTGGGTGCCGAGGACATTGGTCCGGAAGAAGCGGGTCGGATCCAGGATGGCCAGGCTGTTGTGGGACTCGGCAGCGAAGTTGACGATGACATCGATCTGGTGCTCGGCCAATGTCTTGGACACCACCTCCAGATCGCCGATGTCCCCCTGGACGAACCCGATCCGGTCCTCGACGTCTGCCAGATTGGGCCGGTTTCCGGCATAGGTGAGCACGTCGAAGACGACGAGCTGGTCCTCCGGGTGCCGGTTGACCCAGAAGCGCACGAAGTTCGAGCCGATGAAGCCGGCGCCGCCGCTGACGAGTAGTCGCATGATCGTGCAAGGCTAGCCGTGGTCCGGTGACCACCGGTCAGGCCATCCGGTCAGGCCATCCGGTCACGGCCCCGGGGTCACGGCCGACCGGCTCAGGCTCCGGGGCGCACATGGACGACGTCCCCGGCGACCACCGTGCGACGGGTGCCGGCGACGTCGACGACCAGGTGACCTTCCGGGGTCAGGTCGGTGGCCGTACCCTCGAACCACTCATCGGCCAGATCCACCCGGACCCGGGTGCCGATGGTGGTGCACGCCTTCGCCAAGTCCCTGGCCTGGCGCTTCCGTCCCGAGGCGGTGCCCAGGGCGCGCACCCGGGGCTCCAGCGCCTCCAACAAGGCGTCGAGAACCTCCGAGCGGTCGATAGGCCGCCCGGACAGCTCCCGGAGCGAAGTGGCCAGACCGATCAGCTCCTCGGGCAGGTCGGCGCCGGCGGCAGGCCAGTTCACGTTGATCCCGATACCCACGACGATCGGGGGCCCCCCGGCACCGGTCCTTGTCGCAGGGGCGGCGAGATCGGTCTCGGCCAGGACCCCGGCGACCTTCCGGCCGTTGGAGCCGAGCAGGTCGTTCGGCCACTTGACCTCCAGCCTCACCCCGGCCACGGCGTCGACCGCATCGAGCGCCGCCAGAGCGACGGCGGCGCTGGCCAGGTGCCGCTGGTCGCCGGGCAGGTCGGGGCGGAGCAGCACCGACACCAGGAGGTTGGACCCGGGGGGCGCCTCCCAACTCCGTCCGAGCCGGCCCCGTCCGGCCGTCTGGTGGTCGGCGACGGCCACGACGCCCTCCGGCGCGCCGGCCCGGGCTTCCTCGAGCAGGTACCGATTGGTGGAGTCGATCGAGTCGAACCGCCGAACGTCGGTGAACCTGGTGCCCGGCATGGCACACACCCTACGGGCCGTGACAGTGTTGTAGCGCCTCGCAGCGGTCCGATCACCGCTCCATGTCACTCCGATTCGAAAGGCACAGCGTGCTGAAGAAAGTTCTCATCGCCAACCGGGGGGAGATCGCGGTCCGGGTCATCAGGACCTGCCGAGAGCTCGGCGTGGCCACCGTGGCCCTGTACTCCGAGCTCGACCGGGACGCACTCCACGTCCGACTGGCCGACGAGGCGTACGCCCTCGGTGGACAGACAGCCGCCGAGAGCTACCTGAACACCGGGGCCATCCTCGACGTCATTGAGCGGAGCGGGGCCGACGCCGTCCACCCCGGGTACGGCTTCTTCTCGGAGAACACGGACTTCGCCCGCGCCATCAGCGAGCGCGGGGTGACCTTCATCGGGCCTCCGCCCGAGGCAATCGACATCATGGGTGACAAGATCAGCGCCCGCCACGCGGCCGAACGGGTGGGAGTCGCAGGAGTGCCGGGCCGCACCGACGTCCTCCGGACGGGCGACGAGGTTGCCGCATTCGGCAACGAGTTCGGCTGGCCGGTGGCCATCAAGGCCGCCTTCGGCGGCGGCGGCCGGGGCATGAAGGTGGTCACCGGGCCGGACGGGGCAACCGAGGCCCTCGAGTCGGCCATGCGGGAGTCGGCGGCCTACTTCGGACGGGACGAGTGCTATGTCGAGCGGTACCTGGCATGGCCGAGGCACGTCGAGATGCAGATCATCGCCGACACCCAAGGCACCACGCTCTGGCTCGGCGAGCGCGACTGCTCGGCACAGCGCCGCCACCAGAAGCTGGTCGAGGAGAGCCCGGCACCGGACTTCCCCGACGAGATCCGGCGCGCTATGGGAGAAGCAGCGGTGAAGGTGGCCGAGGCCTGTGGCTATGTCAACGCGGGGACCGTGGAGTTCCTCTACCAGGACGGCGAGTTCTTCTTCCTCGAGATGAACACCCGCCTGCAGGTCGAGCATCCGGTGACCGAGTTGGTGACCGGTCTCGACCTGGTCGAATGGCAGCTGCGGGTGGCCTCGGGCGAGCCGCTCGGATTCGGCCAGGACGACGTCCGCCGGGACGGGCACGCCATCGAGATCCGGATCAACGCGGAGAACCCGGCGGGCGGGGCATTCTCGCCCTCGCCGGGCACCATCTCCCGTTTCGTCGCCCCCGGGGGTCCGGGGGTCCGGTTGGATACCGGATACGAATCGGGCGACACGGTCAGCCAGTTCTACGACAATCTGGTGGCCAAGCTCCTCGTGTGGGGCCATGACCGTGAGGCTGCCCGCCACCGGATGCTTCGGGCCATCGACGAGACCGTGATCGAAGGAGTGGCGACCACCCTGCCGGCCGACATCGCCATCCTGACCAACCCGGACTTCATCTCCGCCCGGCACTCGACCAACTGGGTCGAGCAGACCCTCGACCTGAGCGGGGTCACCTCGACCACGGCCGGCGTCCCCCCGGCACCCGCCGCCGACGGGGACCATCACGTGCCGAAGGTCCTCCGTGACGTCACCGCCGAGGTGGACGGGAGGCGCTACCAGGTGAAGCTCTGGGTTCCCGACCTCGGTGAAGTCGTCGCGGCCCCCGGCGGACATGCCGGCCCCGCCCGGGGTGCCGGCCCGAAGAGGCCCAGGGCCGCGGCGTCGGGGGTCGGGTCGGGCACCGTGGCCGTGCCGATGCAGGGGACCATCGTCAAGGTGCTGATTGCCGTCGGCGACGCCGTGGAGGTGGGCCAGACCGTGTGCGTGCTCGAGGCGATGAAGATGGAGAACAACGTCAACGCCGAGAAGGTGGGGACGGTGAAGGAGGTCAAGGTTTCCGCCGGGGATTCGGTCGGCCCCGGCGATGTCATCGCCGTGATCGACTGAGGAGAGGCCCACCAGCCCCATGCCGGACCCAGCCGCCCTGAAGGACGCCGCCCGTCGGGTGATCGATGCCGGTCTCCCCGGCCTGATCGGGCTGAGTCACGCCATCCACGGGCAGCCGGAGACCGCCTTCGAAGAGGAGCAGGCCTGCGCCTGGACCGCCGGGGCCCTGGCCGCAGGCGGCTTCGCCGTCACCGACGGGGTGGCGGGGATGCCCACCGCGTTCAGCGCGGAGATCGGCTCGGGGCCGCTGGTGATTGCCGTCTGTGCCGAGTACGACGCTCTCCCCGGGGTCGGGCACGCCTGCGGGCACAACATCATCGCCGCCGCCGCCGTCGGTGCCGGATTGGGTCTGGCCGGACTGGCCGACGACTTGGGTGTGACCGTCCGGGTGCTGGGGACTCCCGCCGAGGAAGGCGGCGGCGGCAAGGTGACCATGCTGGAGCACGGGGTCTTCGGGGATGTCGACGCGGCCATGATGATCCATCCCTGGCCGGACGATCGGCTCGAGGCGACCTGCCTGGCCGTCTCCCACTTCGACGTCTCGTTCAGCGGGAAGAGCGCCCACGCCTCGGCAGCACCGTGGGAGGGGATCAACGCCGGCGACGCCATGGTCGTCTCGCAGGTGGCCATCGGCCTGCTGCGCCAGCAGCTCCGTCCCGGCGACCAGGTCCACGGGATCGTCCTCGAGGGAGGCCATGCCGCCAACATCATCCCCGACACCGCCACCGGCCGGTTCATGTGCCGCTCTGCGACCCTGGCCGGGTTGGAACTGCTCGAGCCCCGGGTCAGGGAGTGCTTCGAAGCCGGTGCCCTGGCCACCGGGTCGTCGGTCGGCTACGAGACCCTCGCCCCGGCGTACTCCCACATGGAGAGCGATGCCGGCCTGCTGGTCCTCTACCGGTCCAATGCCGAGCAGTTGGGCCGCAGCTTCGCCCTCGACGACGGGGACGCGCCCCGCCCCACGCTGTCCACGGACATGGCCAACGTGTCGCTGGCGGTCCCCACCATCCACCCGCTGCTCGGAATCGATGCCGGCGGCTCGGTGAACCACCAACCGGAGTTTGCAGCCGCCTGCATCACCCCGTCGGCGGACGAAGCCGTCAGGGACGGGGCCCTGGCCATGGCGTGGACGGCCATCGATGCGGCCCAACCGGGCCCACTGCGCGAGCGGCTACTGGCCCGGTGACAGGCGTGGCCACCCTGCCGCGCTGACAGGACGGGCCGGCTACCCGTTCGGGTGGAATTCCCCGAACACCCGTCGCAGCACGTCGGAGACCTCACCCAGGGTCGCCATTCGGGACAGGGCGACCTTCATCGGGACCAGGAGGTTCTGCGTCCCGCGAGCAGCGGCCTCGACGTCGCCCAGGGCCGCATCGACCGCTGCCTGGTCGCGTTCGGCCTTCACCCGTCCCACCCGGGCCACCTGCGATCGCTGCAGTTCGGCGTCGATGGGGAACACCTCGGTCGCATCCGGCCTGTCGTCCACGAACTTGTTGACCCCGACGACGACCTTCTCCCCGGCGTCGATGGCCTTGGCGTAGGCGTACGCAGCCTGCTCGATCTCCTGTTGCATGTACTGAGCCTCGATTGCGTCCACGGCCCCGCCCATGGCGTCGATCCGTTCGAGGTACTCCCAGGCCCCCTCCTCGACCTCGTCGGTGAGCGACTCGACGAACCAGGACCCTGCCAGCGGGTCGACCGTGTCGGCGATGCCGGACTCGTAGCCGACGACCTGCTGGGTACGCAGGGCGATCTTGGCGGCCCGTTGGGTGGGGAGGCCGAGGGCCTCGTCGAAGCCGTTGGTGTGGAGGCTCTGGGTGCCCCCCAGGGCCGCGGCCATGGCCTGGATGGTCACCCGCACGATGTTGTTCTCGGGCTGCTGCGCGGTCAGGGTCGAGCCACCGGTCTGGGTGTGGAACCGGAGCAGTGTGGACTTCTCGTCCTTGGCCTGAAACCGCTCGGTCATGATCTTCGCCCACATCCGCCGGGCGGCGCGGTACTTCGCCACCTCCTCGAACAGGTTGTTGTGGGCGTTCCAGAAGAAGCTGAGGCGGGGGGCGAAGGCGTCGACGTCGAGGCCGGCGGCCAGTGCCGCCTCCACATAGGCGATCCCGTTGGCGATCGTGAAGGCGATCTCCTGCACGGCCGTCGACCCGGCCTCGCGGATGTGGTAGCCGGAGATGGAGATGGTGTTCCAGGCCGGGAGGTGCTCGGCACAGTAGGAGAACGTGTCGGTGACAAGCCGCATCGACGGGCGCGGGGGGTAGATGTAGGTGCCGCGGGCGACGTACTCCTTCAAGATGTCGTTCTGGATGGTGCCGCCGAGCTGCTTCGGGT
>DAIMIK010000005.1:0-8636 GCA_036722795.1 Acidimicrobiales bacterium
CCCGCCGTCGGGGACCTGCTGCGGTCGGGGTCGGTCGCGACGGACGGCCGCCGGGTGGAGCTCGACGAGATGAGCGTGGAGCGTCCCGGGCAGCGGATGGCCTTCGTCATGGACACCGGGTTGTGCGATGCGGCAGTGGAGTTGGCGTCGGAGGCCGACCTCCTCGTGTGCGAGGCCACCTTTGCCTCGGCCGACCAGGATCTGGCACGGCGGTACCGCCACCTCACAGCAGGGGACGCGGCGCGTGTCGCCCGGGACGCAGGCGCACGCCGGCTGGTCATCACCCACTTCTCCCAGCGGTACCCGGACGTCCGGGTCCTGCTCGACGAAGCGTCTGCCATCTTCCCCGAGGTGGTCGCGGCCGAGGACCTGATGCGGGTCGCAGTCCCCCGCCGCAGTTCCGGCCCGGTGTCCGGCTGATCCGGAGGCGTGACGCCGACCGGTGGTGGCGACGGCGGGATTCGGCATCAGCCTCGGGCAAAAAGGTCCTTCGACCCTGGATCGCACAGGGTCGGCCGTGCACGCTCGTGGTATGGCCCACGCCGAGAGCAACGCGGCCGTCGAGCCGATCCTCGAGGTCGCGGGCGTCACCCGGCAGTTCAGCGACCGCGTCGCTGTGGACGACATCTCCTTCTCGATCCCTCCGGGGCAGATCTACGGCCTACTCGGACCCAACGGGGCTGGAAAGACGACCACGATGAAGATGGTCTGTGGGCTGCTGCACCCAGACAGCGGGACGGTGCGCGTCGCCGGGCACCCTGCCGGGAGCCTGTCCGCCAAGGCGCTGGTGGGTTACGTCCCACAGGACATCGCCCTCTACCCCGATCTCACCGGAAGGGAGAACCTCCGCTTCCTGGGACGGCTGTTCGGGCTGGGCGGCGACCTGCTCGGCGAACGCGTCGACGAGGCCCTCGAGCTCACCGACCTCGGCGATCGGGCCAACGACCGATTGAGTACCTATTCAGGGGGCATGCAGCGGCGCCTCAACATCGCTGCCGGCCTCCTCAACCACCCGGTGCTCCTGGTCCTGGACGAGCCGACCGTGGGAGTGGACCCCCAGAGCCGTCACGCCATCTTGGAACGGGTCCAGACATTCGGCCAACTCGGGATGGCCGTCGTCTACGCCACCCACTACATGGAGGAGGCGGAGCGGGTGTGTGACCGGGTCGGGATCGTCGATCGGGGTCGGCTGGTCGCCGAAGGCACTCGCCGGGAGCTGGTGGATCGGCTCGGCGAACGTGACCGCATCGAACTCGGCGCCGCGGGCAACCTCGAGCACCTGGCAGAGGCCTGTCGGTCCCTCGAGGGCGTCGAAGGGGCGGCGGTGGCCGACCACCACGTCCAGCTGCTCGTGCGCGAGGGTCGCCAGTTGCTGCCGGCCGTACTCGAGGCCGCAGAACGGACTGGGGTCCAGGTCAGCAGTGTAGATGTGATCGAGCCCGACCTCGAGGCGGTGTTCCTGCATCTGACCGGCACCGCGCTGCGCGAGTAGCGGCCGTGGCGCCGGCACTGGTCATCGCCCAGAAGGACCTCCGCCAGCGGATACGGGACCGTTCCGCCATCATCCTTGGAGTCGTGGCACCCCTCGTGATCGCCGCCCTAATGAGTCTGGCGTTCAAGGGGACAGAGACGATCCACCTCACCCTCGGTGTGGTCGATTCGGATCACGGCCCAGCAGCCGCCGGACTCGTGGAGGCCCTCCACGGCCCCGGGCTCAAGGACCTGGTCACGGTGGTTTCCGAGACGTCGCCACATGCCGCGTCGGACGCGGTGCAAACCGGGCGAGCCGGTGCGGCCATGGTCATCCCGGCCGGTTTCAGCGCATCGATCGGCGGTTCACACCCACTGCCGCTGACCACGTTAACCAACGTCAACAACACACTGGCGGCGGAGATCACCTCCTCGATCGCCCAGTCCTTCGTGGCACAGATCAACGCCGACCGACTCAGCGTGGCCACCGCGGTAGCCGGCGGCGAGGCGCCGGCCTCTGCCTCGGCCGCCCTGGCCACCGCCCATCTGTCGCTGCCGGTCCAGGCCGTTCAGCAGGCATTTGGAGCCAAAGAGCTCAAGACCATCAGCTACTACGGCCCCTCGATGGCCATCTTCTTCTTGTTGTTCACCATCAGCTTCACGTCGCGCAGCTTCTTCGTCGACCGCGACCAGGGCATGCTCGAGCGGATGCTGGCCGCACCGGTGCACCCGCTCAGCGTCCTCCTCGGCAAGGTGCTCTCGGCCTTCGTCTTCGGCGTCGTGAGCCTCGGCATCATCGTCGCCGTCACCACGTACGCCTTCGGTGCGGACTGGGGGAATCCCCTGGCCGCCGGGTTGCTCTCCCTGGCCATGGTGCTGGCCGTGACCGCCACGACCGCCCTGGTCATCGGGGTGGCACGCACCCAGCGCCAGGCCGAGGGCATCTCCTCGTTCGTGGTCTTCGGACTTGCCCTTCTCGGGGGCAACTTCGTGTTCGTATCGGTGACGCCGCCGATCATGCAACGCCTGGCCCTGCTCACTCCCAACGGGTGGGCGCTCCGCGGCTACACCGACCTGGCCACCACCGGCGGTGGGCTTGCCATCGTCGCCGTGCCCATCGTGGCGATCCTCGTCTACACGCTCGCCGTGGCCGCAGCGGCCACCGCTCTCGCACCGCGGGCTCTCCGGCCATGAGTCTCCTGGCCATCATGGGGGTGTCGGTCCGTCGGGTGCTGCGCGATCGGCTGTCTCTGTTCTTCATCGTCATCCTGCCGATCCTGGTGATCCTGATCATCGGGGCGTCGGTCAGGGGATTCTCCACCTTTCGGGTGGGCGTGGTCGAGGACGGGTCGGGCGCGTCGGGCCGCCAGTTGACCGCGACGCTGTCATCGACGCCGGGCATGGAGGTTCGCCAGTACGCCACGGCCGGCGCGCTCGAGGCTGCGGTGCGTCGGTCGGTCGTCCAGGCCGGGCTGGTGCTTCCGACCGGCATGGACCAGGCGGTCCAGGGGCATGACGAGATCGACGTGGGGCTGGTGGCCGAACCAGCCAACCCGACCCAGCAGGCTGCCGCCACGGCCGTGCAGTCCGTCCTGGCCCGCTACGCCGGGCAGGTGCAGGCCGCACGGTTCACCACCGAGCAGGTCGGCGGCGAGTTCGGCACCTCCATGGCCCTGGCCGGCCACCTGTCCGCCAGCGTGCCGGCGGTGGCGGTGGTCTCGCGGCAGGCCGGCACCCAGTTGACCTCGCTTCCCGAGGGATTCAGCTACTCGGCTCCCACCATGCTCGTGCTGTTCGTCTTCTTGAATTCGCTGGCCGGAAGCGCGGTGATCATCGCCAACCGCAGACTCGGCATGTACGATCGGATGCTGGCCGGGCCAGTGCGCAGCGGAACGGTCATCGCCGGGGAGGCCCTCGGCTTCGTCACCATCGCCCTGGCCCAGGCGGTCCTCATCATCGCAATCGGTGCGGTCGTGTTCGGGGTCTCGTGGGGCAATCCCCTGGCCGCCGCCGCGCTCGTCGGCGTGTGGGCCCTCGTCGGCGCCGGGGCGGGCATGCTCGCCGGCACCCTGTTCTCGACGCCCGAGCAGGCCACAGCCGTCGGACCGGCCCTGGGCATCGCCTTCGCCATGCTGGGGGGCTGCATGTGGCCGCTGTCCATCGTCGGTCCCACCATGCGGACGGTGGGCCACTTCACCCCTCAGGCGTGGGCAGTCGACGCATGGACCCGCCTGCTGTCCCAACACGGCACCGTCGCGTCCATTGCCCCACAACTGCTCGTTCTGGGCGCGTTCGCTGCGAGCTTCCTCGCCCTCGCCGCCTGGCGGCTACGCCGCCGGCTCGCCTGAGCACCTGACTGCCACACCCGGCTGCAGAGTGCTCAGTCGTAGACCACCGGCACGTCGAAGGCAGCGCGCCGCGAGGCGCGGCGCAGGGCTGCCAGGACGGGACGTCCCAGCACAAGGACCAGGGCACCGTTGGTGACAGCCCGGGGGATGTCGAACCCCAGGGACGTGGTGACGTCGAAGAGGATGAAGCTGTGGAGGTTGTGCACGAGGCCGGCGCCGGGCACGAAGGAGAAGCTCGTCGTGGTGCCGGCACCGAACGGCCAGAACCACAGGTTGAGGAGCGTCCCATAGAGCAGGGCGGAGACCGCCGCATATCCGGCGAGCAGCACCAGCTCGGCCTTTCCTTTCGCCGGGGGCAGGCAGCCCGCCCCGAAGCCCATCCAGGCGGCACCGAACATCTGGAACGGCAACCACGGACCGATGCCGCCGGTGATCAGGGCCGAGGCGGCGATGGTCACTGCGCCCAACACGAATCCGAAGCCGCGCCCCAGCACACGGCCCGCCGGGATCAACAGGAAGAAGACGGGTTCGAACCCCGCCACGCCCGGACTCGGAATGCGAAGGGCGGCCCCGCAGGCGGCCAGGATTCCGAGCAGGGCGATCGCCTTGGCGTCGAGGGATCCTTCGGCCAGCTCGCCGAGGACCACCGCCAACAACAGCGGGAGAACGGCCACGAAGAGCCAGGGGGCGTCAGCCGAGTGGGCCAGGTTGGCGGTGGCCCGTCCGTGGATGAGCAACGGCCAGCAGAACCCGGCCGCGCCCACCAGGGACGTCACGGCCAGCAGCACCGATGCCCGGGGACGCAGGCGGATGGCGGCGGTGCTCGTGAGCGTGGGCGGACTCCCGAGGGTCGGCGGGCTCACGGTGCTGCTCCGGCCAGCGCACTACGGACCTCGTCCACCGTCAGCCACGGGTCCGGCGCCAGGACCTTGGCGACCTGTGGGGCGAATACCGGCGAGTGACAGACGACGTCCCTGGCCACGCCGTCGGAGACGACCTCGCCCTCGGCCAGCACCACCGCACGGGTGGCTACCTGGGCCGCCAGCTCGACGTCGTGGGTGGCCACCACGATGCAGTCGCCGCCGGCCGCCATCTTCCGGAGCAGCTCCACCAGTCGGTACTTGCTCGGATAGTCGAGGCCACGGGTGGGCTCGTCGAGGAGCACCAGCGGTGGGGCAGGTGCCAACACGATGGCCAACGCGAGGGCCAGGCGCTGGCCCTCCGAGAGATCGCGGGGATGGTGGCCCATGGGCATGCCGGGGAGCACGGTCTCGAGCATTGCCGCCGTCGTGCCGGGGGCCAGACCCGTCTCGTGGTCCGCGGTTGCGCACTCGTCTGCGACCGTCTCGCCGTAGAGCAGCATCCCTGCGTCCTGGGGCACCAGCCCCACCTGTTTGATCAACCGGCGCGGCGGCAGGTCGGTGGGTGCTTGCCCGAGGACATGGACCGTTCCCTTGGTCGGCTTGCGCAGGCCGGCGAGCTGGGCCAGCAGGGTCGACTTGCCCGAGCCGTTGCGGCCCATGACGGCGACCACCTCTCCCGGGCGTACCTGGAGGTCCACGCCGTCGAGCGCCACCACCTCCCCGAACGAGACCGACAGCTGTTCGGCGATGGCGACCGGGAGCGGCACCGGCTCGAGCACCGGTGCCGGCGCCGGCGCCGGCACCGTGGCCAGCCTGCGGCGCAAGGGATCGGCCAGCCGCCGCGCGTCGCGGACCGACAGGGGCACTGGACTCCATCCGGCCAGGCGGGCGAGCTCCACGATGGGGGGCGCCACCGGTGACGTCGCCATGACGTCGGCAGTGGTCCCGACGACCAGAGGGTCCCCCCGACCAGGGACCAGCACCATCCGATCGGCGAACGGGATGACCCGCTCCAATCGATGTTCGGCCAGCACCACCGTCATCCCCAGGTCGTGCACCAGCCGTGTCAACGAGGCCAGCCCCTCCTCGGCGGCGGCGGGGTCGAGCGCGGAGGTGGGCTCGTCGAGCACCAGCACCCGGGGCGATGCGGTCAGCACCGCCCCGATGGCCACCCGCTGTTGCTGGCCGCCGGACAGCGTCGACAGCGGTCGGGAACGGAGTTCGTGCAGCCCCAGGAGGTCGAGGGTGTCCTCCACCCTCCGCCTCATCACCGTGGGGGCGATCCCCAGGTTCTCCATGGTGTAGGCGAGCTCGTCCTCGACGACGTCGGTCACGAAGCTGGCTGCGGGGTTCTGGCCCACGACGCCGACCACGTCTGCCAGCTCTCGCGGGGGGTACTCACGAGTGGAACGGCCATCGACACGGACGTCTCCGGAGAGCCTGCCGCCGGTGAAGTGAGGGACGAGGCCGTTGATGGCCCGCAGGAGGGTGGTCTTTCCCGAGCCGGTCTGCCCGACCACGACGCAGAGCTCTCCTTCCTCGATGGCCAGGTCGATCCCACGCAGCGTCGGCTCGTCCGCCTCGGCGTAGGTGAAGGTCACATCGGTGAACCGGATCATGCCACGGTGCCCTCGGCCGACTCGAGGGGCGCTCGCAGGGCGATCGGCGCCGGCCGTTGTGCTGCTGGAGGGACCGCCGCTGTCGGGACCGTCGCTGCCGGCGCGGGTGCTGCCGACGCGGGTGCTGCCGGCGCGGGTGCTTCGTCTGCCATTGTCGGGGGGGCCGTCGTCCGCGCGCCGGACACGCTCCGATCCGTCGGGGCAACCAAGGCCGGCAGCAGTCCGATCAGGATGCCCGCAGCGGGCAGCAGGGGCAGTGGCGGGAACTCGAGCGGATAGACCTGCAGCTGCAGCCCCGGGACACCGAGCACGGCTGCAGCGATCATGCTCGACAGGGCCGCCGCCCCCGAGGCCCCTACCACCCATTCGGCGATCCGCCAGACATCGGGCCGATAGCGGGTTCGGTTGGTCCGCCTCCCCCCCACCGCCATGCCGGCGCCGATCAGGACGGCACCGACGGCCAGAAAGGGGATCCCGCCCGCTGGCAGCGATCCGGTGTCCAACACCCCGTAGACGCCGACGATCACCAGGAGCAGGCCGACCGCGGTACCGCCGCTACCCATCCAACGCATCCGTTGCGGAACGACAATCCGGCGACCGTAGCCACGGGCGTCCATCGACGATGCCAGCTGCAGAGAACGGTCGAGTGCGCTCTCCAGCACCGGGATGGCCATGCCCCGCAGGCCGGCCAGGCCGCGGATGGGCCGCCCACGCAGCCGCCGGGCATCGCGCACACCGGCGATGGCCATCACCACCTCGGGGGCGAAGGCCAGGGACACGGTGACCGCCACCCCTGCCTCGTAGAGGACAGCGGGCAGGCAGCGGAGGAGCCGGTAGGGGCTGGCCAGCGAGTTTGCCGCCCCGAAGCAGATCAGGACGACAGCCAACCGGAGCCCTTGGACCGCGGCCTGCACCACCGCCTCGACGGTGACCGGTCCGCCGATGCTCACGCCTTGGGCCCACGAAGGAAGCGGGATCTCGGGCAGGGTGAACAAGACGTGCCCTGGCAGCCGGTTGCCGAAGATGATCTGGATCACCACCCGCACGACGATGACCACGATGCCCAGGCGGAAGAAGACCACCAGCGACCGTGACCAGGGGGCCGACGTCCTCTTGGCGGAGACGACGAAGGCAGCCACCGATGCGATGAGCGCCAGCAGGATCGGGTTGGTCGTCCTGATGGCGGCGCCCGCCATGCAGCCGGCCCACAGCCACCATGCCGCCGGGTGCAGTCCTCGACGGGCAGAGGCGGTGGGCAGCCGGAGGCTCATGGCATCCGCGGACGCTTACGCCACCGGACCATGGCTGCGGCCACCAGGACTGCGATGACGGAACCTCCGATGACCAGGGGGAAGGCGCTGTTCCCCCCTGCATTGTGGGTGGCAGCGTTCACCGCGCCGAGGGATTCGGTGTTGCCGTTCGACGTGGGCGACGTGGGCGTCGTGGGCGTCGTGGCAGCCGCGCTCCCGCCGGACAGAGGAGCGGTCGTGCCGGCCGTCGGCCCGGGCGCGGCTGTCGTCGTGGAGGGGTGGGCTCCCGCCGGAGGAGCGGAGGCCGACCCTCCAGCCGTTGCCGCCTGCCGCCCGGAGGTCGGGGACGCCGGGGAACCGGGCGACGCCGCCACTGCCGGTTGCTGGGTCGCCGCCACGGTGGTCGGTGTGGCCGGCGCTGCCGTGGCCGGCGTCGACGTCAGGGCGTCCGGGCAGAGGGCGGCGTAGTCGGGAGCGGCGGCCGGCGGAGGATCGTTGGGATTCGCGCTGCCGTGGGCCTCGAAGCGCCAGCCTTCCACGTCGCCGCTCTGGGGGACGGGGTTGGGCGGTCTCCCGGTCCCGTAGGACCACGACCCACCGGCACCCAGGCGCCAGTAGGACCAGTAGGCGTAGGTGCCGTCGGGGTTTACCTGGCCACACCCGGTGCTGGGGATGCCGTTGATGGAGCACAACAGCCCGCTCGGCGCGTAGGTCGGCGCGGCCAGATTCTCCTGTTGGACGAAGGCGGCCAATGCCTGGTAGCCGTTGTCGCTCGACGGCACGTTCACGCACGCCACGACCGGGGCGCCGGATCCGCCGAAATCGACTACGAACGCCACACTGACCTCAGCAGCTGCGCCCGCCACTTCCCTGAACGGCACCAGTGCATCGGGGCCGGCGAGGGCGAGGGCCGCCGATGCCGCCCCTACGAAGAGCGCGGCAGACCCGAGTCTCCGCAAGGACGGGCGGCCCATCCGCGACCGTCCGATCATGCGGCCAACGAGTTCGGCGCGGCGACACCGACCACCGGTGCGTTGAGCGGCGAGCCGCCGTGGGAGCCGGCGAAGGTGGCGTCCCCGTAGGCGA
>DAIMIK010000005.1:8736-31909 GCA_036722795.1 Acidimicrobiales bacterium
GGGGCGTTGAGCGGCGAGCCGCCGTGGGAGCCGGCGAAGGTGGCGTCCCCGTAGGCGAACACCCCGCCGTCGGAGGCGACCAGCCAGTAGCCGGCGCCGTCGGGGGTGGCGGCCACGCCCACGACGGGGGCGTTGAGCGGCGAGCCGCCGTGGGAGCCGGCGAAGGTGGCGTCCCCGTAGGAGAACACCCCGCCGTCACTCCCCGCCAGCCAGAGGCCTTGTGCCCAGGTGGAGGAGCTGACCGGGAGTGCCACTCCGGTTAGGGCCGGAACCGCCTGGTAGGTGGCCAGCAGGTCGGGGCCGGCGCTCGGCGGGAAGGAGAACGCGCCCCGACCCGCTCCCGAGGTGATCTGGAAGGAGAGGAGCGAGGAGACCGGATTGGCATCCCCCTGGGTGAACCGGCTCGCCGACGGCGACAGGCCCAGCGCGACGACGGCCTGGATCACCCAGGCGGTCGAGTCGGGGTCCGTGGAACCCGGTGTGCTCGTAGTGTTGGGGTAGTAGCCCCAGCCACCGTCGCCGTCCTGTGCGCCGGCGAGGAAGCCTGCAGCGTCGGTTGCCGCGGTCGGCGAGAGGGCGCCCTGTGCGGCCAGGCCCTCGACGGCAAGGGCCGTGGAGTTGGTGTCGGGGCCTTGGTAACTACCCGGATCACCGTTGCACGGATTCGCCGTGGTGACGTAGCTGGTCCACCCTCCGTCGGGGCACCGCTGTCCGGTGAGCCAGGACTCGGCCGCGCCCACCTGGGCCGGGTCGGTGACGCCGGCGTCGGCCAGCGCTGCCAAGGAGAATCCTTGGCGGATGGCGCCGTCGAACGTCGGTTCCTGCGCTCCGAACAGGCCGGCGTCAGGTCCCGAGGTGCGCTCGGTGGCCAGCAGTCGGGCCACCAGGTCGGTGCCGCCGACGCGGCGCGGATCGAGGCCGAGGGCACGGGCGTCGAGGATGAGCAGGGCCAGCTGGCCGGGGCCATCGGTGCCGTCGACCGTGACGTACTGGTCCACGTGGGCCTCGAGGTACCCCATGGCGTTGTCCGCCGCCGCCCGGTCGACTCCGGCACTGGCCAGGGCGAGGACCGTGTTGGCCGTGGACCCGAGGTCGGCCTGGCCCGGTGTCGTCTCCGAGGGGATGTAGCCGGCGGCGGTGAGCCGGCCGGCCAGCCATGAAGCTCCCTGTCGCGCTGCCACCGTCTGGGGAAGCACCGGCGGCGACGACGATGCCCGGGGCTGGGGAGCAGCGGTTGCTGTCGACGGTGCCGCAGCGACTGCAACCATCAGGCAGGCGCAGATCCCTGCCGACGCCCAAAGGCGTTTGGTGGACATGGGAGGGGTCCTCACTTCCGGGACAACGACCCGGAAGCTCCGAAAGCCCACACCGGGCTGGCGGACGACCGAGCCCTTGCCGTTGTTCTCGACGGGTATGGGCTCAACCGGCACCACGACGGCATCCCGACTCGTGGTGACCTCGACGGTCACCACCTACGGTTGCGGACCAGCGCCGGAATTCGACCGGCTTCCCCGTCGTAGAACCTGTGTTGTGGTGCTGATCCTACCAGGGGACGGGGCGACGGGGCCGATCCGATCCGGGTCGGCGTCTTCCTGGCAAACCTGCAGCTGAGGACCTCGTCCCGCCCATCACCACGATCCCCGGATCGGATGTGGGATCGGGGGCATCCGCTGATCGCGGCACAATGCTCACTCGACGCTCACTCGACGATGGCGAAGGACCGGCCTCTGCCGGCCATCCGAAGGTGATGGAGCACCTCGCGGTAGGCGCTCCACGGGCTCTGTTCCGCGTAGGCGATCCGGCGCTCGTCGCAGAAGGGGCGGACCAGTGCACGCGCCCGGCGGAGGTTGGCCCTGGGCATGGTCGGGAACAGATGGTGTTCGATCTGGGTGTCCAGCCCGCCGAAGATGAACCCGGTGAAGGAGGGCCCGGACAGGTTGCGCGACGTCAGCACCTGGCGACGGAGGAATCCGAGGTCATCGCTCCCGCTGAGGGTCGGCATACCCACGTGGTTGGTGAGGAAGCTCGCCCCGAGATAGAAGCCGAACAGGGATTGGGTGAGGGCGATGCAGGACACCGCCCGCACCGGCGAGAGGATCAGGAACGGGGCGACGAAGAAGATCCCCGCGTGCACGGCCAGCAGGACGGCCTCGACCAGCGCAGCCCGGTCCCGTCGGCGGGCGAGGGCGATCAAACTGGCCACGTGCAGGTTGAGTGCCTCGAGGAACAGGAGCGGGAACACCATCACCACCTGGGTGCGACCGAACCACCGGCCGAACCGTCCTCTCTGCTCGGCCTGGTCCGTCGTGTAGACCAGCGCACCCGGGACGATGTCCGGATCCTTGCCGTCCGTGTTGGTGTGCGCATGGTGTCGGTTGTGCTTGGTCAGCCACCAGCCGAAGCTGAACCCGGTGAGCAGGTTGGTCGCCACGAGGCCGACCACGTCGTTCCCCCGGCGGTGGGCACAGACCTGGCGATGTCCGGCGTCATGGCCGATGAACCCAAGTTGGGCCAGGACGAATGCCATTCCGACGGCGACGGCCAGGTTCCACCAACTGTTGCCCAGGACCACCGCCGTGACCACCAGGGCGGCCAGGGTGACCAGGGTGGCAGCGATCTTCACCGCGTAGTAGGTGCCGCGACGCACCAACAGCCCCCCGTCACGGACCCTCCGGGACAGCTCGGCGAAGTCCTCGCGGTTGGACGCCGCACCGGCGGGAGCCTCGAGCTCGGTCTGCATGGCAATTCTCTCGGTCCGTGCCAGCAGGGAGGGGTGATCGGAACCGACCACTGCTGCACAATGCTGGCCGATCGTCGAGTCGTTCGATGGAGCAGCCGATGCCCCGGGCAGCGGGGCGGCGTCTCGAACCGAAGTTGACCCCACCAGTCTAGGGCACCGACCTCCGCATGCGTGCTGCGGGCCGCGTGCCCGAACATCTCCGCCGAGGCTGTGGACCCGAGTGCCGAGGCCCCGGGAAGCCCACGGGATGCCCTCCACGGAAGGCGGCTCCGCGCTCCGGCCCTACTCGAGCCCGTTCGGGCCCAGTGCATCCCGGACGACCGACTCGACGCAGGCGACGGTGTCCTCCATCGCCCGACGCTCCCCGAACCGCCGGCTCAGGGACACAACTCGGAGAACCCTCTCGCGGGCAGCGACGGCCGCGTCGTCGGACACCCGGCCGGCGACGACCAGGGCGTCGACTCCGAGGGACGCAGCGTCGTCGAGCACGCCACCGACCACCTTGCCCGAGAACGAGGACCGGTCGAGCAGCCCCTCACCGGTGATCACCAGCTGTGCCTGCTCCAGCGACCGGCGGAGCCCGTGGAGCTCGGCTACCAGTTCGTAGCCCGACCGCAGCGTGCCGCCCAGAGCGAGGACTGCACCACCCAGGCCGCCCGCGGCCCCGGCGCCGGGCACGGCGACTACGTCGATCCCGGACTCCCGGCGATAGCGGTCGGCCAACGATCGGAGCCGATCCTCCAGCTCCGCGACCTGCTCGGGGCTCGCTCCCTTCTGCCGGCCGAACAGCGTGGCCGCCTCCACGAACCCCACGCGCACGTCACAGGCGCCGACCAGCGTGACACCGTGCAGCCCGCCGGCCTCCTCGACGGCGCGGAGCGCGCCCAGGCCTCCATCGGTGGTGGCCGACCCCCCGAGGCCCACCACCACGGTGCCGCCGACCCCCACCGCGGCCGAGGCTGCCACCATCAGCTCGCCTGTGCCCCGAGAGGTGGCACGCATCGGATCGTTGCCCTCGGCCCCGCCGGCCAGGACGAGACCCGAGGCGAGTGCCATCTCGACGACGGCCATGTCCCCGAGGACCCTCCACGAGGCAGATACCGCCGCACCGTCCGGTCCGGTCACCGAGTTGGTCTCCAGCCGCGATCCGGGGACGTCGAACGCCTCGAGCAGTCCTTCTCCGCCATCGGAGAGCGGCACGGCGACCACCGTCCAGCCAAGCGGGGACGCCGCCCGGCCGACGGCCTCGGCGATCTCGTGGGCGGTGGCGGTGCCACGGAACTTGTCCGGTGCGGCAACGAGCAGTGGCACGGCACGACCCTAGCCAGCCGACCTGTCGACGCCCGGCGACGGGCAGTGGTCGCGTCCCCTGGGCCACGACGCGGAACGGCCGGGAGCTGGGACGCGCACGGCGCCGGCCGACGCCGTGTATATTGAACGCTATTGCATTGTAATCTTGTAATCACCAAGGAGGCAGACATCATGAGATATCCACGAGGGAGTGCCTGGTCCCGGCCGTCCGGTCTCGACGACGCGTTGTCCGCCGGGCGGGCCCGCACCGGGCGTCGAGGCGGAGGGCCCGGCGACGGCGAGAAGCCCTCGGTCGAAGGGCTCACGGGCTGGCTCGCCGGCCGGCTCCCCGACGGTTGGTTCGAGGCGCCGCCGACTGTCACGGTCGACCGCGACGAGATCCTGGTGGTAGGGCGAGTGGCGCCCCCCGCACTTCCCGAGGGGGACGACGCCCCGTCCAGATCCGCTGCGCAAGCCGGTCGCATCACCCGGTTCCGGGAGGAGACCCGCGACGAGCGCATGGCCATCGCCCGCGAAGCGCAGCACCTCTTCCAGCGGAGCGTCGCCTGGGGGGCCGAGGCCGGCGACACCGCCCAGGTCTTCACCAGCCTCTCCGTGCCGGTCATGACCCGGCTCCGGCAACCCGAGCGCCTGGTCCTCGACACGTTGGTCGATAGCGGCGTCGCCCGCAGTCGTTCCGACGCGCTGGCCTGGTGCGTGAAGCTCGTGGGCACGAATACCGAGGAGTGGCTCCGGAATCTGCGCGACGCCATGCAGACGGTGGAGTCGGTTCGCCGGCGGGGCCCGGACGTGGCCTAGGCGGCGCGCGCTGCTCGACGCCTTCGCCACCGAGCCCAGGCAGATCGAGGCACCCGCCGACCTACTGGCGCGGATGGGGATCCGGTAGCCGGAAGGCCCCCGCCTCCGGCTGGATCAGTAGGTCTCGGTGGTCCGCTTCGAGGGCAGGAGCAGCACGATGACCAAGGTGATGATCGAGAAGAAGAACCCGAGGATCAGCCACCCCACGGCATGGCGCCCCTTGCGCTTGGCGATGTTGTAGATCCACACCAGCACCACCACCCAGATGACGAAGCTCAGGATGGACCAGAGGAAGAGCGATCCGCCGGTGGAGGCGATCATCGTTGCCAGCAAGGATGTCATCGTCAACTCCTCCAAGGAACCGTTGCGAAAGCGTACCAAGCCGTCGTCGATGATCCTCGTGTTCCGCGCCGCCGCGCACCATGGACCCCCGTGAGGCCCGTCCGCTCAGGACCCCGAAGGCGCAGGCCCCGCCAACCGGAGGAGCACCTCGTCGACCACCTCGGTGGTGGACGCATCACCGCCGAGGTCGAAGGTCCGGACACCATCGGCCGCCGCACCCAGCGTGGCGTCCCGAATTGCGGTGGCCGCGTCGGCGACGGCGGGATTCCCTCGCCCGGCCGCGTGGTCGAGCGCCGCAGCGCAGGCCAGCAGCATCGCCATCGGGTTGGCAACGTCCTTGCCTGCGAGTGACGGGGCCGTACCGTGGGGTGCCTCGGCCATGGCGACGGTGGGGCGCAGGACGTCGTCGAGGGCCAGCAGAACCGATTCGGCACCGGCGATGGACCCGAACAGCGCCAGCACCAGATCGGACAGGCAGTCGCCGTCGCGGTTCAGCGCCGGGATCACCAGGGCCTGATCGGCGCCCTCGGTCAGCAGGCCGGCGTACGCGGCGTCGATCAGCGTGGGACGGTACCGCACATCGTGATGGCGGGCGGCGGCGGCGTCCATCTCCTCCTTCAACATCCCCTCGTACAGCGCCGAGACCGTCCACTTCGGACCTCCGTAGACGCAGGCGTCCATGGCACTTGCTGTCCGGAACGAGTACTCGGCCACCGATCGGCAGATGCCACGTTCGATCCGTTCGGTCCTCCACGCCAGTTCGTCCGGGCCGCCGGGTGTCCCCGACCGCCTCTCCTCGGCACCGTAGGCGTCGCCTACCGCCATGCGCACGACCACGATCGGGTGGACCACCGGCGCCAAGGGCACGACACCGGGGATGCGCCGACCGGTCCGGACGATGACCGATCCACCCACCCCCTCACGAAGGATGCGGTTCGGTGAGCCGACGTCGTCGACCCCGGGCGGCGTTATGGTCGCTGCCTTCAGACCCAACCCGACCTCGACCATCGCCTCGGCTGCCTCGTGGACGACCGCGTTGGCGGTCCGCCGTCGATTCCCCAGCGAGAGATCGAATCGGACCAGGTCGATGGCGACGCCGAGCACCCCTGGTTCGAAGACCCGAAGGGCCTGCTCCAGCAACTCCTGTCCGGTCTCGTCTCCTTCGCAAACCACCAACTGCGTGTGACTGGCCATGGCCCTCACGGTGGCACGAATGACGCTCCCGTGCCAGTGCTGTTGTGCTCTTGCCCGGCCTTCGGCGACTCAGCGCTGATGCCACCGCCTGGATTTGCGGCCGCTTCCACAGGGGCAGGGATCGTTACGGCTCGCCGGGGCCAGCACGGCCATGACCTCGTCGGCATTGTGGCCCGGGCGGAGCAGGTCGGCAAGATCCGCATGAGCCCGCCGATGCGAGTGATGACGAACTCGTGGCCGGCGCACAGGCAGCTGAACCCGATCTCCCCGGTCGGCGTGCGGAGGAACCGGTTCTCCGGGCACTCGCCGTTGCCGGCGAAGCGGACCGCACAGCTCCGGCAGTACTCCGGCCGCGTGTCGCGCTCGGCATCGCCGAACGCCCGTTGCTGCAGAAGGGCCAGCAACTCGACCACGCGAGCCCGGCGGATGTTGCCGAGGAGGTACTCCGGCTCCACGAGGTGGTCGCAGGAGGAAAGATCGCCATGGTGCTCCGACGCCACCGCGTTACCGCACGCCTCGGCATCGACGTACATCGTCGATCGCGTCCCCAGCCACGAGGAGAGCGCTCTGTCGAAGCGCGGCACGAACACACTGCCGACGTCGTGGCGGACCCATTCCTCTGGCACTACGATCATGGACCGGCCCATGCCTCGGCGCCGGCCGACCGATCGGTCGCCCGGTCGCCCTCTCCGAACCCGGTGTCGTCGTCCCGCTCGACGATGGGATGAACCGGAGGCGGCGGGCGCCGAGCTCGTCTCGGAAGTAGCGGTACACTGCCAACGGCCGGTCCGGGTCGGCGGCGTTGACGGTGCACTGGATATCGAACTCGACGTTGGGCTTCTTGAGCAGCCGGAGTCCCTGAACGACCTTGTCGAAGGTGGGGTTGCCGCGTTTGTCGACCCGGTAGCGGTCGCGCAGGGCCGGAGGTCCGCCGATGCTGATGCCCACGAGGAACCCGTGCTCGGCCAGCAGCTCGTACCACTGCCCGGTCAGGAGTGTGCCGTTGGCCCGGAGGGTGTGGCGCACCTCCTGACCCGGCAGGCGATGCCGGTTCGCACCGGCCATCATCGCCCGGGTCGCACCATCCCGGGGCGGCGCACCCGCCCGTAGAAGTGACCAATGCCTCTTGGCCCCGACGAAATGGGATCCCACGACGATCGACTACGAACTACCGACGGCCTGGCTGGAGGTTGGCCGTCTGGTCGACCTGGCGCTCCCCGGCGCGGTCAACACTGCGCAGCGGGACACGTTGGGTCGGGCAATCACCGACCTCGTGATCGATGCCGAGCTGCGGGCGGTGAAGGAGCACGGGGACCAGATCCTCGCATCCATCGAGGGCGGGCAGTTCTCCGACTTCCGCTCCACGCGCGTGAGCGGGGCCTGATCCACCCAGCCTGATCCGGGCAGGGGCCCTCGACCGGACCCTTCATCGTCGTCCCTCGTGTGGCCCGGGGTCGAACATGGGCCACACGAGGGCAGGCGGGGGCGTGCTGTCCCTGCGTCCGGGGTGACGGGGGGCCACCGAGGGCGGAGGCCGACGTCGCCCTATCCGGGGCCACGACGCTCGATCGTGGCTGCCGACCTCAGCACGTTCTGCGCGACGAAGGACGATTCGGATGCGGCCCGCATGTCGAGGAGGTCGGCCTTGCGCTGTCGGGCCTCCTCGGTTCGGGGCCCACCGTCGAACACGACCAGGTCCACCAGGTGCAGGGCGAGCTGCAAGGCGGTCGCCTCGTGGGACGCAGCCAACTGGTCGACGCGAGCCAGGATCGGGTCGACGCCGCCGACGAGTCCGACGACCTCGGAAGCGACCTCGGCTCTCGTCGACGGGAAGAGCATCGTGGGATTGCCGTCATACCAGCCCTTGTAGCGCCGCAATATGTCGCGTACGGCGAAGCTCGTGCAGCCGTACAGCGGACGTAGGTAGGGGCTCTCGTCCAGGTCCGGAGGGAGGCGGACCTCATGGAGGATCTGCTCGTCCCACTGCCCTTCGTTGAGGCGCCGCACGACCTCCTCGTCGAGCCAGCGGCACGCCCGCGCCGTGGTCAGCAGCATCTCGCCTGCGTCGGAGGTGAACACTCCCCCGTGCCCGCTGACGACCGCAGCCGGTTCGAGCGCCGCCATCTCCTCGAGGACCCCGGCCCACTCGATGACATAGCGCTGGACCCGGAAGGGTGTTCCGGCGTTGGGGATGGACGAGACGATGAAGTCACCGCCGATGACCACACGTCGCTCGGGAATCCACACCCACGTGTGGTCATCGGTCTCCCCCAGGCCATGCCTGCAGGTGAGGGTCAGGTCCCCGAGGTCGAGTGGGAGAGTGTCCTCGTAGCTGAGGGTCGGTGGGAAGTAGCGGGCGTTCCGGACCACGTCTCCCCCGCCATCGCCCCAACTGACGAACTGCATGTCGTAGGTGAGGGCGAGGTGCCCGGCCGTCCGCTGGTACCGGTCGAACCGGCGGGCAACGTTGGCATGGCCGACGACCACCGGCTCGGCGTCACCCCGGATGCGAGCCTCGTCCATCAGCGCAGGGGTGCCGAAGGCGTGGTCATAGTGCCCGTGGGTGTAGACGATGTAGCGCACCGGGGCAGCGGTGATCCGGCGAACAGCGTCGACGACCCGCGGGCCGTTGACGAAGAGCCCGGGATCGACGACGGCCACGCCGGCACTGCCCGCCACGATGGTGGTGTTGCCGAACCCGGGCAGGAGCCATACCCCGGGAGCGATCTCCCGGAGGTCGCCGATCAGGAATGACGGGACCGGACTCCCTCCGGATGGGTCGGACACCCGCCTCATGTTAGGCACGCCGATGGGCGCCCTCGTCGGGGCCAGTCGTCCCGGTCCGTACTGCGGGTGGCCCGGCCCGCAGCCGACGACGGTGGGCACAGGTAGTTGCTCGGGTCACCTCCGGGTCAGGGAGGGAGCAAGAGGTCGCTCAGTCCCTCATTGCTGCCCGAACCCACCGGGGTGCCTCGCCCGGAAGGCGGCCCGCCGTTTGCGCAGCGCAACCGGGAAGAGGCCCGTGCATCCCCTCGGCCGGCGATCCGGCCGTCCGGGCTGCCGGGCTGCCGGGCAGGGCGCGATGTGGCACGGTGGACCGATGCCAGCGTACGACCGCTTCTCCGCCTTCTACGACGCCGTAATGGATGACCCGGACCCCAGGGCGGACCGTGTCGTCGAATGCATCGATCGCTACTTTCCCCGTGCGGCGTCGCTGCTGGAGCTCGGCTGCGGCACCGGGTCGATCCTCGCCCGACTGACAGCCGTGCCGTCATTGACAGGTCTGGACCGTTCGCCGGCCATGCTCGCCATCGCCAGGGAGAAAGTCCCCGATGCCCGCCTGTTCGAAGGGGATATGGCGTCGTTCTCGCTGGGCGAGCGATTCGACGTGGTGATCAGTGTGTTCGACAGCGTGAATCATCTCTTGACGTTCGATGCCTGGCAGTCGATGTTCGACTCCGTCCACGACCATACGGTCGACGGTGGGCTGTTCATGTTCGACGTCAACACCCTGGGTGAGCTCCGTCGGTTGGGCGAAGAACCACCGTGGGTGCACGACTTCGACGAGGGCGTGGCCATCATCGACATCTCCTTCGCCGAGGACCAAGAGGGCAATGGCATGTCTCAGTGGGACATCCGGATCTTCGAGCACCAGGGTCGGGACCGGTACCAACTCCACCAGGAACAGATCGGCGAGCTGGGCGTGAGCCTGTCGCGCATCGAGTCCGCGCTGGCTTCGAAGTTCGTCATCCTGGAAGAGATCGATGAGAACGGGGACCCCCCGACCGACAGCTCCGTCAAGGCATACTTCGCCTGCCGCCGCCGGCCGTAGCCGTCGAGCCCGATGCGCTGCCGCACGCCCCGCCCCGCCCGCCCCGTGGGGTTCTGTAATGTCATTTCATGTCATGTCATTTCACGGGCAGACGGAGTTCTCCAGGCGCGCCTCCCGGTACGGCGGGCCGAATGGGCGCCACCACAGCCACCGGGCGGTACTCCTCGCCCAGTGGCGGCCGGGCGTCGGGCTGGCCGGCATTGGGCCACATCGCCATGGCCCGCTCCGCTTGTGCCGTGATGGTGAGGGCGGGGTTGACGCCGAGATTGGCCGTGACGGTGGACCCGTCCACGACGTGCAGCCCGGGGTGCCCGTAGACGCGGTGGTACCCGTCGACGACCCCGGAGTCGGCGTCCGCCCCGATGACGCACCCACCGAGCACATGAGAGGTCGTCGGGATCTCCAGCACGTCCGGGTAGGTGCCGAACGGCTCGCCACCCATCTCATCGGCCAGCAGTGCGGTCGCCTCCTGCGCTACCGGGATCCAGGTCGGAACCGGTTCTGGTCCGGGCTGGGTCCGCAGGGAGACCCCGCCCAGCCGGTTCTTGTGCGCCGTCACCGTGAGCGAGCAGTCGCGGTCCTGCATGGTGAGGGTGATCAGCCCCCGCTCGGACCAGTGGTGCACCCACAACGACCGGCCCAGCGTGCCGGGATGGCGGGCTGCCTCCGAGAGGAAGCGACGCCACCGGGGCCGCTGGGGCCCACCCTCGCGGTTGCCCGGGGTCATCACGGTCATCAGCAGGCTCGTGGTGTTGGAGCCCTTCCCGTTGCGCACGATCTCGACATTCGTGTGCTCGTCCGGAAAAAAGGACGTTCCCTGGCAGACGCCATGGGAGAAGTCGTGGCTGGAGCGCGTCGCCGCGGCTCCGCCCAGTGACTCGGCGTTGGTGCGGGTGAGCTTGCCCAACCGGTCGGACAGGTCGGCGAGATGGCCTTCGAGCTTCATCCTGTGAAGGAGGCGCTGGGTCTCCAGCACCCCGGCGGCGAACACCACCTGTCCTGCGGTGAGGGTGTCCCGGGGTCGGCGCCCCGACCCCGAGCGCCACGTGTCCACCGCGTACCCCCCGCCGGGCCGCGGCCGCACCGCCTTGACGGTCGTCATCGGTGCGATCGTGGCACCGGCGCGCTCGGCCAGGTGGAGGTAGTTCTTCGGCAGCGTGTTCTTGGCGTTGTGGCGGCAGCCCGTCATGCAGGCGCCGCAGTAGACGCAACCCTGGCGGTCGGGTCCTGCGCCGCCGAAGTAGGGGTCGGCCACCGGCTGGCCAGGGATCGGGGTGTTGAGGATGCCGACGGGCACCTTGGTGAAGGTGTGACCGGAGCCCATCCGCTCGGCCACCCGCCTGAGCGCCTGGTCGCCTTCCGTGAGCGGCTGGTCGGAGTTGACGCCGAGCATCCGGCGCGCCTGGTCGTAGAAGGGTGCCAGCTCCGTCCTCCAGTCCGCGATGTGGGCCCACTGCGGGTGCCGGTAGTAGGCGTCTCCGGGCTGGAAGAGTGTGCCGGAGTAGTTGAGCGACCCCCCGCCGACACCCGCACCGGACAGCGCCACCAGGCCGTTGAGGAACGTGAATCGCTGGATCCCATAGAGGCCGAGGCCCGGCTGCCACAGGTAGTTGCGGAGGTCCCAGGACGTCCTTGCGTACTCCTCGTCGGCGAACCGGCGGCCGGCCTCGCAGACAAGGACCCGATACCCCTTCTCAGCAAGGCGCAGGGCGGTGACCGACCCCCCGAAGCCGGATCCGACGACGACCACGTCCCACTGGTGGGAACTTCTCACGGCCCCTCCTTGCCCACCGTGCCGCTACCCGGCGCAGGGGGGACGGCCACCGGCCACTCCTGGAACCGTTCGTGTGGATGCATGGCTGGCTCCTCCGTCCTCCGTCTCTTGCTGCGTCACCGGAAAGGCTGGTCCCGGACCCGGAAGTGACGCTGACCGGCTCAGGCTCCGACGAGCGGCAGGTCGGGATTCGGTCGCATGGCCACCCTGACCGCCGAAGCTCCGGGGCCCTGCGACGCGGTCTCGATCGCCGTCTTCCACTCGGCGAGGTCGAACACGTGGGTGACCAGGCCGTCGGCGGGGTAGGACGGATCGCCCAACCACTCGACCATCTGCTCTGACGCGCGTTTCCCACCGAGCTTCGGCTCGGGGCCAGGATCGGTCGTCCCCTGGACGGTCAGCTCGCGCTTCCACACCAGGGACCAGTCGACCTCCTGCCGGCCAGCGGTGCCGGCGAGCACCAGCATCCCCTTGGGTCGCACGATGTGCATGCCCAGGTCGATGGTGTCGGGTGAACCGACGCAGTCCACCACCAAGTCAACCCCCTGCTCGAGGATAGGGACCTTGGTCATCCTCGGTCGCAGCACCCGACCGCCACCATCGGCCGCCAGCGCCTCGACGGCGGCTGGGCCCGACGGCAGGACCCGGCTCGCCCCCACCTTCATCGCCCAATCCGAGCCGAAGGGGCTCGGGCTGAGGACGGCAATGTCGAGGTCAGGGTGGAGCCGACGCAATGCAGCCACCGTCAGCAGTCCGATCGCCCCTGGGCCGATGACCACTGCGCGCTCGCCGTTGCCGCGCCAATGGAGAGCGGCGTGCAGGGCCACAGAGGCAGGCTCGGTGAGCACCGCCCGTTCGGAGGGCATCTTCCCGACCGGGAAGCACTGGGACTCGTGGGCGACGACCATCTCGGCCCACCCGCCTCCGGGGACCAGCGAGAAGCCCAGTGACGGCGCCCCACAGCCACTGATCCCGGGCTGGTCGAATCGCTCGCAGACATGGGGCATCCCGGCCGCGCAGTTCCGGCACACCGGGGCGAACCCCCGCTGGGCACAGCTGATGATCACGTCGACCGCCACACGGTCACCTTCCTCCAGCCGCGTGACACCGGGGCCGGTCTGGTCGACGACGGCCACGAACTCGTGGCCGGGGATCTGCCGCGACTCGGTGTAGTAGGCACTGAGCACCGTCGAGAGTTTGGCGTGGGCGAGGCCCACATCGGACCCGCAGATCGACGAGAGCTCCGGGCGCAGACGGACCCAGCCAGGGGCGTCCGGCAGTTTCGGCTCGGCGGCCTCCTCGGTCAGTCGCAGCATGCCGCCACGGCCCCAACCGGCACGCTTGCCGACTCCTCCGGGGAGGCGTTGGGCGGCGGCGGTGAGCAGATACCGCTGGGTCGACATGTCGGCTAGGACGGCGCGCATCATGTGGCTCCTCTGTTGGGACGACAACGGCAACGGGAGTTCCGCGCAGACCGCGGTGGTCTGGGCGGGATCAGACGAGGCCCTTCGCACGAGCCCATGCACCCACTCGCGCCATCCCGTCGTCGTACGTGACCACAGGATCGAATCCGAGCACCCTTCGTGCCTTGTCGATCGAGTACGTTCCGGGTCGGTCCAGCAGCAGCATGGTGGCGGTGTTGAACTCACTGGCCTGGCCCAGGCACCGCTGGGCGAGGCCCACGACGTTGGCCAGGGCGATGGCAGCCTTCGTCGGCAGGGTCCGGACCTTCCCGCCCGCCAATTCCGCGAGCCGTCCGAAGTAGTCGGCACAAGTCACCCCGTAGCCGTCGCCCAGGATGAAGATCTGGCCTGCCGCGGCATCGGACGAGAGGGCCAGGAGCGTGCCGTCGACGAAGTTGTCGATGTAGACAGGGCTGAGGATGCCGTTCCCGCCGTTCGGCAGGAGCATCTGCCCCTTCTTGATCGCCTGCAGGGGCAGCACCACCCAGGGGTTGGAGCCGGGGCCATAGACGTCGGAGGGCCGGATGATCGTGCACTCGATCTCCCCTGCCGCATGCGCAGCCAGCACCACCGCCTCCGAATTGACCTTCGTGTCGGTGTAGCTGCACCCGTTGACGCGCACCGGGTACGTCTCGTCGACCCCGTCCGGGAAGTCGAACCCGTATGCGGCAACCGACGACAGATGGACGAACCTGGGGACCCCGTTGGCGACGGCCGCGTCCAGGACGCGTCGGGTTCCGAGCACGTTGACCTCCCAGGCCCGGTCGAGCGGGGCGGCGTTCGACACGATGGCAGCGGTGTGGATGACGACGTCGACTCCGGCCAGCGCGCCCGACCATCCCACGGGGTCGCTGGTACTGCCGGCGAGGACACCGTAATCCGGGTCGGCCCGCAGGTCGACGCCGCCCACCTGACAGCCCACGGCCCGCAGGCGATCGGCCAGTGCCCGCCCGATGAACCCGTTGGCGCCGGTGATGAACACCGTCTTGGACGTCTGGAGTGATGGCCGGAACGACTCGTGCGTCACGTTCCCACCACCTCGACGACAGGCCGCTCGGCCCGGACGGCCAGGCCATGGACCAGCGAGCGGAGCATCATGGTGGTCGCTGCGGTGGCCCCGGGGAGCCGCGAGCGGAACTGGCCCTCCCAGGTGAGCCTGGTCCCACCGCCGGGCAGCGCATCCAGGGTGACGAAGCCGTGGTAGAAGGTCTGGCCGGGCGCACCCTCAGCGGAGTACTCGAGTCGGTAGGGCTCCTCGGCGACCACGATGGTCTCGGTGAGGCCCAATCGGGCCGGTCCCCCGGAGAGCCTGCGCACCGTGCCCACCTCTCCCCCATCGTCCGGACGCGAGACGATCTCGCAGCGGTCGAACGGTGACCACGTGGGCAAGGCCTCGTGGTCGACGAGCACCTGCCAGACGCGGTCGGGCGGAGCGCCCACCACCTGTGACGCCCGAGCCCGCGTGATCGGCGCCCTGGTGGGACGGAAGCCGAGCTCGAACAGGTTGCCGGGGTTGGCCAGCCGCTTCTTCCCGGGCTTGGCGGCGTAGAGCAGTTCGATGCTGAACCCCATGGGGTCGTTGACGTACGAGCATGACCAGAAGGGCTTCAACGTGGTGGGTGGAGGGGCGTTCGGTGGAATACCTGCCGCTTCGCAGGCGGCGACCAGATCCTCCAGTTCGTCGTAGGTTCGCAGCCCGAGGGCGATGTTGAGCAGGCCGTGGTCGCTGATCCGGTACCCGTGGGGCCACGGCGAGCCGACCGGATCTACATACTGCACGACCTCGATGAACGCGTCACCGGCACGCACCACGAACGACTCCCGGGTCGCGCCCGCCAGCCCCCAGAGGGCTTCGTGTTGCGGCCCGTGCAGCCGCACGTCGGTCACCTCGGGGAGCCCGAGCACCTCGATCCAGGTCCGGCGGGCCCGGTCCAGGTCGGGAACGGACAGGGTGACGAACCTGGTGACCACCGGGACCTCCGCGTACGGGCGGTGCCTCCGGTCACCGGAGCGAGGATCGTCCTCCATCACCTCGATGAGCACCCCGTCGGGGTCGCGGACACAGACCCGACGCGCTCCCCGCTCACCGATCGGCTCGCTCAACAGCGCTGTCCGGCGACGAGCCAGTCTCTCGAGTGTGCCGTCAAAGTCGACCACATGGACTCCGATGGTGGTGTAGCCGATGTCGCAAGGGCGCCAGTCGTCGGGCAGGGTACGGGCCTCCGGCCTGCGGAACTGGAACAGTTCGATCTGGAAGAATTCCTGCTGGTCCATCAACCACCAGCACACACTCGTTGCGTCCGGGACCCCCTGCACCTTGGCCGACCCGAGCAGCGGGATGAACAGGTACGTCCCGCCGGACTCCTGGTAGCCGAAGATATCGCGGTACCACCGCTGCGATCGCTGGACGTCGGCCACGCTGATGGCGATCTGGTTGAGCGGAAGCTCAGGCACGGGACCCCACCGATCGGCGGATCACTCGAGGGCCTTGACGGCGGTGACGATGCGCTCGGCGTTGGGCAGTGCCGCGTACTCGAGGTGCGGCGCGAAGGGGATCGTCCCCTCGACGGCGACCCGCGCGTACTTGGGTGCCACTCCGGCCTCCAGCAACCGGGCGGCGATCTCTCCGCTGAGCCCGCCCCGGACATAGTCCTCGTCGACCACCACCAGGCGGCCGGTGCCGCGGGCCTGATCGAGCAGGGCGTCCGTGTCCAGGGGGTACACGCTGCGAAGGTCCAGCACCGAGGCCTCGATGCCCGACTCGGCCAGCACCTGCGCGGCCTCGAGGCAACGGTGCGCTCCGACCCCGAGGCTGACCAGGACGACGTCGGACCCCTGGCGGCGGAGCGCCGCCCGTCCGAGCGGGAGGGGTTCCAACGGAAGCGGGACGTCCCCCTCGGCTCCGTCCGGGGGTACCAGGTGGGCGAAGCTGACGGTGGGGCGCCTTCCCCCGGCGAGGTAGTCCATCCACTGCTCGGACAGCAGTTGGTGCTCCAGGAACACCACGACCTCGTCCGACTCCACCGCGGCGAGCATGAGCCCCGCAGCGTCGGCGGGAGTCGACGGGCAGACCACGTTGATGTTGGGATAGGCGGACAGCTGGCCCCAGAGCGTCTGCTCGTGCTGACCACCGTCGCCGTACCAGCCGCCACAGCCGGCGCGGACGACGAGGGGAACCTCCCACGATCCGCCGGAGAAGTCCCGGTACTTGGAGGCTGCGTTGGCGATGGCGGACCACGCCACCGCCAGGAAGTCGATGAGCATGATCTCCACCACCGGGCGAAGGCCGCCCATGGCAGCCCCGACGCCGGCGTAGAGGAACGCCGATTCACTGATCGAGGTGTCGCTCACCCGGTCGGGCCCGAACCGAGCGAGCAAGTCGCGGTGGATGAGCCTGACGTCCTCGCCCCAGGTGACGACACGGTCGTCGCGGGCCATCGCCTCGCCGAGGGCAGCATCGATTGCCTGGCCATACTTCATGACCGTCATCGGGTTCCTCCGGTCGCGCCGAACGTGGCCCGTGGGCCGATCGCCGCCCTGGCCTCGGTCATGGCCTGTTCGACCTCCAGGCGCTCGGTCGCCTCGATGCGCTCGGCAGCCGACGGTTCCAGCAGCCGCCGTCCGTGCCGCACGGGGTCCATCCGGGCGCGAACCGCGTAGTCGCGGGCAGCCCGGGCTCCGCGCTTGGTCAGCACCGTGACCGCTGCGACATGGTCGCTGCGGTTCCCGCCGGACTTTGTCCGGGCGCTCTGGATCAGCGGCGGCCCCCACTCCTCGGCCTGTCCGCGCGGGTTGCGCAGCAGACGCACGATGGGATCACCCTCGAAGTGGCCCCCGGGTCGGTGGCATCCGGCGTGGAGGAAGCCAGGGCCCCGCCCCCTGCGAGCCCGGGCGATCAGCCGTCCGGCAGCTCGGTGGACGTCCTCGACCCGGTCGCCACCCACCTTCTCCACGGCCAGCCCGAACGAACGGGCCCGCTCCACCAGATCCCCTCCCGTGACCTCCGCCGAGTACGTCGTGATCGACCACTTGTTGTCCTTGCAGACGAACAGGACAGGGAGGTTCCAGGCGACAGCCATGCTGTAGGACTCCATCAGCATCCCCTGATTCATGGCACCCTCGCCGTGGAACGCCACCGCTATGCGACCGGGATGCAGCCGCCCATTGGCGATGGCCTGACCGACGGCCAGCGGACCGCTCGAGCCCACGATCCCGTCGGCCGTAGCCGGGATACCCGGGTCCATTAGATGCATGTGTCCGGCCCGGCCCCGATTGAGCCCGTCTTCCGAACCCATCACCTCGAGCATGAGGGACGTGAGGTCGGTTCCTCTACCGATCAGAGGGGAGGTATTGCGATGGTCGAGCGCCATCGAGTCGCGGCCATCGAGGTGGGCCAGAACGCCGGCATTGATGCCTTCCTCACCTATCCCCGAGTGGTACTCGCCGGGTACGAGGCCGTCCGCCCAGGCCTGCACCAGTGCCTCCTCGGTGAGGCGCATCCGCACCATCGCCCGGTAAGCGCTTGCGGCGTCGAATCCTGGAGGAACTCCCATGCCAACCTCGAAGCTCGCGGCTCGGATGCCCGGCCGAAGACGGGGCGCCCGGGAGTCCGAGCGCCCGACAACCGGCCCGAGTGGCCCGGGCCACACGGAACTCTAGGACTGCAGATCGGTGATCACTAGGGTCCAACGACCCTTTCGTCCCCTGGGTACCATTTGGCGCCGATGCGCCACCTGACGGCCTCGACTCGAGCCTTTGGGCGACCCGTGACGGGACGGTGACTACCTGGGCTTGGTCGACCGCCGAAGGTGCCGCCCGGCTCAGTGGATCAGAGAACCGACGCGCCCTGCGGTGGGAGGAACTCGGTGGTGAAGCCGTCGGACCACCTGCTCGGGGTGCGGAGGATCCCATACGATGCGAGCCATTCCGCATAGGGCCCGAGCAGTTCCTCGCGGAGCCCGCCCCAGATGCCGTCATGGGTCCAGGTCGGCGCCACGAGCTCCAGCGAGCGCTCCAGGCGCCACGACGGCACGTAGGGAATGGCCTGCTCCAGGTCGCGCCGCGTCGCCTCGGGTTCCGACGCCGCTGTGCGAAAGCCGCGGCTGGTGGCCTCGAGGAACCGGCGTACCGTGTCGGGCGACCCGAGGAGCAGCTGTTCGGGTGCCCCGAGGACGTAGCTGTGGTAGCAGGGCACGCCCAAATCGCCTGCCGGCCACACCAGGGTCTCGTCGGAAGCGATCGCCCGGGTCAAGGCGTCCCACGCCCAGTAACCGCCGAAAGTTGCATCGACGCTTCCCGCCTGGAGGAACTCGGGGGTGAGCTCGATGCTCCCGGTGTCCACCGTGATCACCGAGTCCGGGTCGCCTCCATCGGCAGCGACGGCCGCCCGCACCATGGCCCGTCCCCGTGGCGTCGGCGAATAGCCGATCAGCCGGCCACCGAGTTCCCCGGGTCGGGTGATCCCGCTGCTGCGTGCCACCTGGATCGACTCGAGGCCGCGGTGGTTGACGGCGGCGATGGCGGCCAACGGCTCGCCGCGCTCCCGTCGGACCAGGAGGCGGTTCGGGGGGAACACCCCGAACTCGGCCAGGCCCTGGGCGAGGTACTCGAGCGTGTCCCCCCAGCCGCAGTCGTGCGTCCGCAGCTCGACGTCGAGGCCGGCCGCTTCGTACCAGCCACGCGCACGCGCCACATAGAACCCTGCCGAATTCGGCCACGGGTGCAGATAGTCGAGCACGACTCGCACCCGGGTCACCGGCAGGCCTCCCATTCATTGCGGACCGTGCGGGGCCCCGAGGTGAGCCCCGATGAAGGCTGGCTGGACAACTCCGTCACCCCTGGGGCAGGAGCCCGTTCGTATAGTCGTCAGAGGCCGGTGGCGGGGCCTTTCCGTTGAACAGGCCTCCCGTCGCCATGATCTGGGTGATCCCGGCGAAGCTGGCATCGGACAGCGATCCCCATTGGCCGGCGGCGTCGAGGAAGGTGGGTGCTGTGGCGTTGCCGGTGGCGACGACGACGTTGTGGCTGTGGGCAAGTGCCGTCGGGTTGTACTGGATCAGGTCCGCCTCGGCCTCGGCCGGGTGCTGCACCGCATAGATGTACCCCTGCGAGAGTGCAGCCAGGCCGTGCTGGAGCAAGGTCGGGTCGGTGCTGATCTCCTTGTCGCTGGCAGCCAGCGAGTCGTCGGGGAAGCTGGCGGCAGCCCCGAGGTAGTCCCGGATCGGGAACAGGCGCAACTTGGCGCCCTGGAGCTCGGCGGTGACGTCGTCGATGCCGCCGAACATCGTGGTGTAGGCCACCCGATTGGCGACCAGCGCCTGGTAGGCCGAGCCGTTGAGGACGACCTCACGGTAGCTGGGGTCCTTCACGCCAGTCGCCCGGAAGATGGACTTGATGATCGGCGGGTCGCTGGGGACACCGAAACCGCCGTAGAGCTTCCCGCTCAGCTGGGCGGGCGAGGTGTAGGGCGACGACTGGAGAACGGCGAGCGCGATCGTGTTCTGCTGGGTGAGGCCGGCGACCGCCCGGTACTTCAGCCCCGAGGCCCGATAGGCCGGGATGTTGGGGGGGTAGGTGAAGGCGAGATCTGTCTTCTCGGACTCGATCAGCGTCTCCCCTGCGGTGCCGGAGTAGGGGATGACCACCGGCTTGATCCCCACTTGGGTGAAGTAGCCGTTCTTGATGGCCACATAGATGCCCAAGAAGTTCACGTTCGGGGTCCAGTCCAGTGCGATGCGCAGGGGTTGGAGCCCGCTCGCGGACGAGGTCGAGGTGGTCGATGGCGCGGAGCTGGGCGAGGTCGAGGAATCCGAGGAGGCGCCGGAGCCGCAGGCCGTGACCATGGCACCCAGGAGCACAACGAGAAGCGCGGGCGAGGCAAGGGTACGGAGGTGTCGGGACATCGGTCTTTTCATTCGCTGGTTCACTGGAGGCACGCGCTCCCCTCATGGTACGTGTGCCTGGTGACGGCGCCGGAACCGGCGCGAAGATCTATATACCATAATCTCGACCGAGTTAGTCAAGTTTGATCGGCCATAATGGGGTCATGAGCGCGCTCACCCGAACCGGCGACACCGCCCTGGCGGAAGCGGTGCTCATCACTCCGCCCGGGTCCCCGCCTGGGTCGACGCCCGGACCGTCCCCCATGGGGCAGCAGAGGGGATTCCGTCGGCGCATGCGGACCGTCGTGCCACCGCTGCTGGTGATCGCCACCGGTTTGGCGCTCTGGCAGCTCTTCGTCACCGTGCGGCACGTCGACCCCCAACTGCTCCCCGGGCCCAACCTCATCGTCCACTCCACGTGGAACGACCGGGTCAACATCTGGCCGGCCATCGGAGTCACCACCGAGGAAGCGGTGCTCGGGATGGCGCTCGCCGTCATCGTCGGGGTGGTCGTCGCGGTCTCCATCGACTCCTTCCGACCCGTCCGAGGGAGCCTCTACCCGATCATCGTGGCCTCCCAAACGATTCCGATCATCGCACTCGCCCCGCTCGTGCTGGTCTGGTGGGGCTTCGGGTTGTTTCCCAAGGTCGTGCTGGTTGCCCTGTTCAGCTTCTTCCCGATCTCCGTCGGCCTGGTGCAGGGGCTGGCCTCGACGGATCCGGACGCCATGAACCTGCTGCGCACCATGCGGGCCAACCGGTTCCAACTCCTCAGGAGAGTCCGCTTCCCGAGTGCCCTGCCCCACTTCTTCACGGGCCTCAAGATCTCGGTCACCTATGCCTACAGCGCCGCCATCGTGGCGGAGTTTGTCGGAGCCCAGCAGGGCCTCGGTGTCTACATGACGACGGCGATCCGGGCCGCCCCGATCCGGACCGACCTGGTCCTCGGCGCGGTCTTCGTCATTGCCGCCCTCACCATCGCCCTATTCGCCATCGTCGGGCTCATCGAACGCCTGGCAATGCCCTGGAGGCCGAAACCATGACCGAGCCCCGGCCAAGCCTCGAGCTGCAGGGCGTGGCAAAGCGCTTCTCGGGCAACGACGGAGACGTCATCGCCGTCGACTGTGTCGACCTCGTGGCCGGGGACGGCGAGTTCGTCTCGCTGATCGGGCCGAGCGGCTGCGGGAAGAGCACCCTGTTCAACATCGTCGCCGGCCTCGCGGAGGCCACCGACGGCCACGTGCTGATCAACGGGGAGGACCTCCAGGACCGCCTCGGTGCCAGTGCCTACATGCCCCAGCACGATGCCCTGCTCGACTGGCGGCGTGTGATCGACAACGTCGGACTGTCGCTCGAACTGCAGGGCGTCCGACGAGACGAGGCCCGGCGGCGAGCGCTCCCACTGCTCCAACGATTCGGCTTGGGTGAGTTCGTCCGGGCCTGGCCGTGGCAGCTGTCGGGAGGCATGCGCCAGCGGGTGGCCTTCCTGCGCACCGTAATTGCCGACCGCCCCCTCCTGCTGCTCGACGAGCCGTTCGGCGCACTCGACGGAATCACCCGGGCCGACCTGCAGCAGTGGCTCAACCAGGTGTGGGCCGAAGTGGGCGCAACCGTCCTCCTCGTGACCCACGACATCTCCGAAGCCGTGTTCCTCTCCGATCGCATCTACGTCATGAGCCCCCGTCCGGGTCGCATCACGGCGGTGCTCGATGTCGACCTGCCGAGGCCCCGCACCGCGGCCCAAAAAGAAGACGTCCGGTTCCTGGCCATCGAACAGCGACTGCGCCATGAACTGGCTGCGGCCATCACGGCGTGGGGTGAGTTCGCCGGGAGTCGGCCGTGACGGGCCCCGGAGGAGTTCAGCGACCCGGGTGGTCGCCTCCACTTCCGGCACGAGTCCCGGATGCGCCGGCTCGAGCTGCCGCAGCGCAACCGGGTCAGCCGGTGACCAACGGCAGCCCGGGATCCGCGCTCCACTCGGTGAGCGACCCGTCGTAGAGGCGGCCGTCGCTGCGCCCGGTCAGCTCGAGCGCGAAGAGGTCCACCGTCGCCGAGATCCCACCGCCGCAGTAGGCGATAACCGGCTCGCCCACCTCGACGCCGGAATCGGCGAACGCCGCGGACAGCCGGTCCGGTGCCCTGAAGCGGTTGGTGTCCGGGTCCACCAGGTCCGACCACGGCACACTGACGCTGGACGGGATCCGACCGGGGCGTGAGTAGGCACCGGGCCCCTCTCCGCGGAACGCCTCTGCCGGAAGTGCGTTCACCAGGCGGACGGGGGCCCCTGCGGCCGCCGCCTTCACCTCGTCGAGCGTTGCCAGGCGGGCAGCCTGCGTGCGGGGCGTGAAGCTCGCTTCCTCGTAGTGGCGCACCCCGCTCTCCAGCGGGCCACCGAACGCCTTCCAGGCGACCAGACCCCCGTCGAGGACGCTGACGTCGTCGTGACCGAAGTACTTGAGGAGCCACCACAGCCGGGTCGCCCACATCGGCGATCCCCGTGCGTAGGCCGCGACGTGGCTGTCGTCGCCGACCCCGAGCCTTCCGATGGTGGCGGCAAACCGTTCGGCGTCGGGCACGGCGAACGGGAAGGGCGAGGCAGTGTCCGAGAGCTTGCCGGGGATATCGGCGAACGCCGCGGTCGGGATGTGCGACTCCTCGTAACCGGGTGCACCGCTCTCGACGGTGTAGGGGCCTCCCTCGACAGCCCGGCGTAGGAAGACGGTGGCGTCGAAAAGTCGCAGACGTTCATCGCCCAGGGTGTCGGACAGCTGCCCGGCGCTGACCAGTGGCGGGAGCAGGGACATGGGTCTCTTCCTTCCTCCGGGCTCGTGCTCCGGG
>DAIMIK010000005.1:32009-48546 GCA_036722795.1 Acidimicrobiales bacterium
CAGTGGCGGGAGCAGGGACATGGGTCTCTTCCTTCCTCCGGGCTCGTGCTCCGGGGTCGTGCTCCGGGGTCGTCAGGTGGGCCCAACTCCCTGGCCGCCTCGTCCGGGGCCCTCGGGCTTTCGCTATCACACTTTAGTATTGCGACTGTCTTCATAGTGTTTCCGTACCAACCAGCTCGACCGACCTGGCCGGACGAGAGGCGTGTGGACAGTGACCGAGTTCGGCATGTCGCTTCCTTCGAGAATCACCGCCGGCCGGTTCTCCCGGCGAGAACTTGTGGACATGGCCACCGTTGTGGACACCTCGCCGGGGTGGGACCAGGTCTGGGTCCCCGACTCGGTGATCTCGCCCTCCTCTATGAATCGGTTGTCTTGCCGGCGTCATGTGCGACGGTGACCAGGCGGGTCCGCCTCGGGGTGACCTGCTTCGCCGGTCTGGGTCTGCGCCGGCCGGTGGTGGTCGCCCAGCAGTGGGCCAGCCCCGACGCGCCCTCCGCGGGTCCCATGACCATGGTGGCCGCCCCGGCGAGCCCTCGGGCACCTTGCGCCGACGCGAGCTCGCCGCCTTCGAGATCACCCACGCCGAGAGGATGGTCCAGATGGAGGAGCCGGTCACGTTCCTCCGACAGGTCAGCTCCGAGCAGCGGAACGCCTTCACCGGGCGGCACTTCGCCGAGACGGATCTGGTCCTCCTCCCGCCCTTCGTCCAGCGCCCGCTTCCGATCTGGATGGTGGCAAACCCCGCCAAGGCACCCGACGCGGTCGAGCATGTCCGTCGGCGGGTGGCCCGCCCGGGCGCGGCTGGCTCACCTTCGCGGTGACGCCCGGGCTCCTGCAAGAGCGCCTCGAGATCCCGCGTCACCTGGCCGACGAGGAGGGTCTTCCGGGCCCCGACGACTACTCGGTCTTCGTCTACCTGAACGTGCACGTGGGGGGCGAGCGCCATGGTCGGCGGCCACCCACCGCCTAGGACTGGCGTGGGCGCGGCAGATAGGCGAGCCGGTCCCCCCACGCGGCCTGACCCTGCGCCTCGCTGTTGTCCACGACCAGGTCGGCGCGGTCCCTGGTTCCCGATCCGGCCTGCAGGGCGGTCTCCTGTGCGCCCCAGCGATCGAAGAAGGCGGCGTACTCCTCCCAGTCGTTTCGCCGACGGAGCCGGCGCTCGCGCTCGTCCTCGGGCGTGTCGATCCACACCAGGTACGTGAGATGGTCCGCAACCTGTGGTGTCCCCACGCAGCAGCCCTCGAGGACGAGGATGTCACACACGGGGACCTCGACCCACTCGGCCGGCCGGCCTTCGACCCAGTCGTAGCGCTGCCACCGGCCGGGCTCTCCCCGGGCCAGCGGGACCAGGACCCACTCGACCAGGGCGTCGAGCGATGCCGCCAACCCATTCCAGCCAGGGACCAGTTCGTCGGTGTCGAGAAAGGCAGCGGACAGCTCGGTGGAGAGCCGCCGGGCGAAGCTGCTCTTGCCTGCCCCCGACATCCCGTCCACGCCGACCACCAGGCATCGACCCCGGGCGTCCGGCAGCCGAGCCCGGATCGCCTCGGCGAGGGCCGCGAATGTCATGGTCACCGCGTCCATCGCCCTCCTCCGCCGCCCCGCTTCCTACCTCCCGACCGAGGCCCGCCCGGACCACACTCCGGCTCCAGGGGATGAGCGAGGCGCCAGACCCATCAGGCCGGCCCGCTCGTACGGGGCCGCTCCCCCGGTGGGGAGGACGCTTCCCGACCCGGTCGTTCCTTGGAGCGGACGACGGGATTCGAACCCGCGACCCCAACCTTGGCAAGGTTGTGCTCTACCAGCTGAGCCACGTCCGCGTGAAGCACTCACCCTAGCAGCAGGCGGGCCATTTCCTGAACGACATCCAGCTCCCGAACCCCGTCAGGTGCCATGCCGCCCACGACTCAATCCGGCCGATCGGACCAGGTCGCGGACGGTTCCGGCTCCCGTCAGGCCGGCAGTTCGGCGTGCCACCACGGCACCGGCCGATCCCGGCGGATCGCCTGCCTCGCCAGCTCGTCCAGCGACTCCCGCATGCCGTCGGCGACGGTGGCGATGTCGGGAACCAGGTCCCAGCACGCCTGGACACCGACGTAGATGTTGTCGAGATAGGAGAACACGGTGACGTTGAGCCCCGCGCCCTCCATGACCGGGCCCAGCGGGTACATGGCCACCATGCGGGCACCGGCCATGTAGAGCGGAAAGTCCGGCCCCGGCACATTGGACACGATCAAGTTGAACATCGGGGACAGGTGATCGAATACCCGGAAGTTGGTCACCAGCCGCGACAGCCGGGTGGCCACTGCGGGGAAGGTGGCCTGGGCCCAGGCCGCGAACACGTCCCCACCGATCGACCGGCTCTGCTCCTTGGCCGCCTTCATCCCGTCGCTGATGTGGTGCAGGCGGGCAACGGGATCCTCGACCCCGGTGGCCAGGGATGTCAGCATGGCCGACACCCGGTTGCCCAACGCCCCCTGTTCGTCCTGGCTTCGCACCGATACCGGCACCATGGCCACCAACGAGCTCTCGAGCTCCTCGCCCCGCTCGGCAAAGAACCTCCGCATGGCACCGGCGGTGCAGGCGAGCACGATGTCGTTGGTCGTGCCCCCGAGGACCTCGCCCACCCGGCGGACGTCGGCCAGCGGCAGTTCGGCGAACGCCACCCGGCGGTGGGGCGAGATCGCCCGATTGATCGAGGTCCGGGGGGCCTCGAAGGGAGAGGGAGGCAACGTGCCGTTCAGCTCCCGGTTGCGACCGCTCAGATTCCGCGCCGTGGCCACCGTGCGGGACACGGTCCGGGCCACCGCGTCGACCTGGCCGGGGAGCGCTCCGATCACCTGGCGCCACCTGTCCATCTCACCGGGCAGCGGGGGCGGCGACCAGACGAGATCGGCCGGACGGACCGGGCCATCGGCCCCAGGCCCGGAAGGGGCCACCGCTCCGGCGGACCGCCCGGGCTGCCGGCCGGTGGTGGCCCTCCCGAAGAGCGGGCGAGGCACCGGTTCAGGGGACAGGTCGAAGAAGGCGGCCATCACTTCCGCCCCCGAAACGCCGTCGATGATGGCGTGGTGCACCTTGGACACCACGGCGAGATGGCCGTGATCCAGCCCCTCCACCACGTGGAACTCCCAGAGGGGCTTCCGTCGGTCGAGTGGCCGCGAAGCCAGATCGGCGACCAGTGCGGCCAGCTCCCGGCGGCCTCCCGGGCACGGGAGGCTGGTGCGTCGGACGTGGTAGTCGATGTCGAACTCCGGGTCGTCGACCATCGAGGGGTGCTGCAGCCCGAAGGGAACCTCGAGCATCCGCATCCGGAAGGGAGGTACCAGGTGCACCCGTTCGGCCACCATCTCCCGGATGTCGCCGAACTCCACGCCGCCGGCCACACCACCCGGATCGAAGATCAGCGCACCGAGGATGTGCAGGTGGGTGGTGGGCGACTCCAAGGAGAGAAACGCCCCGTCCAGACCGGTCAGTCGGCGCATCACCGTCACCGGCCGGTTGATCCGAAGCCGCCCAGGCCCCGATCGCTGTCGGGCAGCCGGTCGACTTCGACGAAGGCGGCCGTCTCCACCCGTTGGATCACCAATTGGGCGATGCGGTCTCCGCGGTGTACCCGGTAGGTCCATTCGGGGTCGGTGTTGACCAGCAGCACGGAGATCTCGTCCCGGTACCCCGAATCGATGAGCCCAGGGGAGTTCAAGCAGGTCACCCCGTGGCGGAGCGCCAACCCGCTCCGGGGCTGCACGAAACCGGCATAGCCTTCCGGGATGGCGAGGGCGATGCCGGTTGGCACCATGACCCTCCCACCCTTCGGGGCAAGCGTCACCTCGGTGCGGGCCACCAGGTCCGCCCCCGCATCGCCACTCCGGGCGTACCCGGGAAGGGGCAGGTCCGCGTCGAGCCGGACCACGGGCACTGCAAGAGCTCCAGGCTCCTCCACCGCGGGGGCATGCCCCGCCTCAGAAACAAGATCAACACCGTTGTCTGCTGCCGGGGCCACCGGGCTCCTCCGCTTCTCTTCCTCGGGACGCTATCGCTCGCAACGAGTTGCTGCTGGCACCACGGCGGCTGATCGGGCATCTGACGCGTCGTCACATTGGCCGCCGGGCCGTCACCCGGTAGCGTGACCGCGTGCTGGTGTGGATGGACCTCGAGATGACCGGGCTCGACGTCGCCCGTCATGTCATCGTGGAGGTCGCCACCCTGATCACCGATGACGACCTGGCCGTGGTGGCCGAAGGCCCCGACCTCGTGGTGTCGGCCACCGCCGAGCAGCTCGACGCCATGGACGACTTCGTCCGGGACATGCACACCAGGAGCGGACTCTTCGGCGAGATCGTCTTATCGACGCTGCCGCTGGAGGAGGCCGGGGCCGCCACCCTCGAGTTCATCCGTTCCCATGTGCCCAAAGCCCACACGGTGCCACTGGCCGGCAACTCCATCGGCACCGACCGCCGGTTCCTGGCCACCTACCTCCCCGAGATCGAGGAGTACCTCCACTACCGGTCGGTCGACGTCTCGACGGTCAAGGAGTTGGCCAACCGCTGGTATCCCGCCGCGATGAAGGATGCCCCGGCCAAGGCAGGTGGCCACCGGGCAATGGACGACATCCGCGAGAGCGTGGCCGAGCTGGCCTACTACCGCACCGCCGTGTTCCGGGAGCCCGACCCGGCACCACCCCACCTCGCCCCGCCGGTCAACACCTAGGACACGGCCGGAACACCCGGGCGTCCCGATGGGCACCGGCGGGCGGACGGCCATCATGGAGAGGAGCAGGCATGGCCGACTCGGTCGAACATCAATCGGGGGCATCGGACGATGCGCCCGCCGTCCCCACCCTGGCCGAGGTGACCGCCACCCTGACGGCGCCGGGCCAACCCTTCGAAGTGGAGGAGCTGGACATCCGGGGCATCCCCACCCGCACCTGGAAGACTGCGCCGTCCACCTTGCGGACGGTCCTCGAGCTGTCGTCCCTCCACGGGGACAACGACTTCCTCGTCTACGAGGACGAGCGGGTCACCTTCGACGAGCACTTCCGGACCGCAGCCACCCTGGGCCGGCAGCTGATCGACCGGTTCGGGATCACCAAGGGCGACCGCGTGGCCATCGCCATGCGCAACCTGCCCGAGTGGATCATCGCCTTCTGGGCCGCCGTCTCGGTCGGGGCGGTCGTCGTCCCCCTCAACGCCTGGTGGGTCGGCGACGAGCTGGCCTACGGTCTCAGCGACTCGGGCACCTCGGTGGTGTTCGTGGACGAGGAGCGCCAAGGCCGCATCCTCCACCACTTGGCCGAGCTTCCCGACCTCAGGGCCATGATCGTCACCTGCGAGGAGCACGACCCCGACCACGGGGGGCGGAGGGCGGCCATCGGGTCGATGGTGGACCGGCCCGGATCCGACCCCTTCCCGGTCATCCCCTTCGCCGACGTGATCGGCACCCCGCCGTCGGTCGCCTCGCTTCCCGAGGCCTCCATCGACCCGGACGACGACGCCACCATCTTCTACACCTCGGGGACCACCGGTCGGCCCAAAGGGGCCGTCGGCTCCCATCGGAACAGCGTGTCCAACCTCATGAACCTGTTCTTCGTCTCGACCGTCGGCGCCATGCGGCGCGGCGGGAGCGCGGCCGACGTGAGCGGCGGCGGCCAGAACGCGAACCTACTGTCGGTGCCACTCTTCCACGCCACCGGCTGTCACGCCGTGCTGGTGACCAACACGGCGGCAGGGGGCAAGCTGGTGATGATGCACCACTTCGACCCCGAGCGGGCCCTCGAATTGATCGAGCGCGAGCGGATCACCATCTTCGGCGGCGTGCCGGCCATGGTCATGCAGGTGATCGACTCACCCGTGTTCGACAAGACCGACACCTCCTCGGTGCGTTCGATCTCCTACGGCGGGGCACCGGCCCCACCGGATCTGGTCCGCCGGATCAAGCAGCACTTCCCCGCCGGCGCCCCCGGCAACGGTTACGGGCTGACCGAGACCTCGGCCATGACGACCATGAACGCCGGGGAGGACTACGTCCGCAAGCCCGACAGCGTCGGCCCGCCGGCCCCGGTCTGCGACGTTGCCGTAGTGCCCGAGGAGTATGCGGGTGAGGAGCCGCCGGCGGACCAGCCGGTCGATCCGGAGCGCACCGGTGAGCTGTGGATCAAAGGGCCCAACGTGGTGCGGGGCTACTGGAATCGTCCCGAGGAGACCGCTGCGTCGTTCACCAGGGGATGGCTCCATACCGGCGACGTGGCCCGCGTCGACGAGGAGGGCTTCGTCCACATCGTGGACAGGGCCAAGGACATGATCATCCGCGGTGGCGAGAACGTGTACTGCGTCGAGGTGGAGGCAGCCCTGTTCGAGCACCCCGCCGTCGCCGACTGCGCGGTCATCGGTGTGCCCCACCCGGTCCTCAGCGAGGAGGTCGGCGCCGTGGTCGTCCTCCGACCCGGTCAGGACCTGGGCGCCGACGAACTGGCGCGTTTCGTCCGCGAGCGGCTGGCCGCGTTCAACGTGCCGTCCCGCTTCTGGTTCAGGGCCGAGGCGCTGCCTCGGAATCCCGCCGGCAAGGTACTCAAGCGCGAGTTGCGCACCGAGCTCCTCGGGGACGCACCCGTCTTCTGAGCCCCTCGGCACCCGTGCCGGGGGCGGCCCGGTCAGCCCGACGCCGCCAGGCGCGCCCGGGCCTCAGCCACGTCGCGTCCCATCTGTTCGACCAACGCCTCCACCGACTCGAAGGCCAGCTCGTCGCGGAGACGGGACACGAAGCTCACCCGCACCTGCTCCCCGTAGAGGTCGCCGGTGAAGTCGAGCAGGTAGGCCTCCACCAGCAGGTCGCCCTCACCGCCGTAGAACGTGGGCCGCCGGCCCACCGATATGGCCGTCTCCCACCTGGTGCCGTCCGGCCGCCCGAACCACCCGGCGTAGATCCCGGTGGCGGGCAGGCAGACTCCGGCAGGTACGTCGACGTTGGCCGTCGGGAAGCCGAGCTCGGCGCCTCCGCGCCGGTCGCCGGTGACCACCGGTCCCCTGACCTGATGGGGCCGCCCGAGGAGGGTGGCAGCGTGCTCGACCCGGCCTTCGGACAGCAGGGTGCGCACCCGGGTGGAGGAGATCGGCTCACCGGGCAAGCCCACCGATCCCCGGTCGGCCTCGAGGGTCACGCCGTCCACGGCGAACCCCGCCACCGACCCCATGTCCGTCAGCAGCGCCACGTTGCCCTTGCGGCCGTGCCCGAAGTGGAAGTCCTCCCCCACCACGACCAGGCGCGTATCGAGGCTCTCGACGAGGACCTCGTCGACGAACGCCTCGGCCGACTCGTTGGCCCGCTCCTCGTCGAAGGAGATGACCACGGTGCGGTCGACGCCGGCCGCCTCGAGCAACTCGAGCTTCTGTTCGAGATCGCACAGCAGCGTCGGCGCCGACTCCGGACGGACCACCGTGGCCGGGTGGCGGTCGAAGGTGACCACCACCGTGGTCAAATGGTCGGCTTCCGCCCGCGTCCTCAGTTCGGCCAGGAGCGCACGGTGGCCCAGATGCACGCCGTCATAGGCGCCGATGGTCACCGCGGAACCCCCTTCAGGGGGCACGGAGGTCGATGGTTCGGTCACGATGTCCATCACCGGGGAAGGTTACTGCCGAGTCAGCGACGATCCGTACGGGGCCGCCCCGACCGCCGTCGACCCAGCGGCGCTCAGCCTGCCGCCTCGACCACCACTGCTGGTCGGATGCGGTCGGTCTCGGTCGCCTCGTAGACCGCCAGCAGACGGTGCCCCTCGTCGACCAGGCCCCACGGACCGCTCCCGGTGACCCCGAGTGACACCCGGTCGAGGGGCAGGCCACGCGCCACGAGCTTCTGGACGTCGATGGGCACCACCACCTGGTCGAGGTCACGAAGGGCCTGGGCCGGAGTGAGCACCACTGCCGGGGTCAGCTCGTCGACCAAACGGGCGTCCTCGACGGCGAACGACCCGATCCGGGTACGGCGCAGGTTCTGGAGATGGGCGCCGCCGCCCAGGGCAGCCCCCAGGTCGGCGGCCAGCACCCTCACGTAGGTTCCCGAGGAGCACTCCACGTCGATCCGGAACACCCCCGGGGTCATCCCGGGGGTGACGTCGAAGTGGTGCACGGTCACCGGTCGGGGCGCCCGCTCGACCTCGATCCCCTGACGGGCCAAGGCATGGAGACGCTGCCCTCCTACCTTCACTGCGGAAACCATCGGCGGGATCTGCTCGATCGGACCGGTCAGCGCCTCGGCGGCCCTGCGGACATCGGCCAGCCTGACCCCATCCATGTCCCAGGTCCCGGTCACCTCGCCGGAGGCATCGAGGGTGGAGGTCGCCGTGCCGAGCACCACCTCGGCCTCATAGGTCTTGGGCAGGGCGGTGAGGAACCGCATCAGGCGGGTGGTCCGCCCCAGGCCGACGAGGAGCACGCCGGTGGCGTCGGGGTCGAGCGTTCCGGCGTGGCCGACCCGGCGCTGGCCGAAGATGCGCCGACAGCGGGCCACCACGTCATGGGAGGTCCAGCCGGCCTCCTTGTCCACCACGACCAGGCCGTTCACCTGGTCGGCGCCGGGCGGGCTCACCCGTCGGAGTGGGGTGACGGATCGCCCTCCAGCGACCCGTCCTCCTTGTCACGGATCCGGCGCAACACATCCTCCACCTTGCTTCCGGCCACCACGGCGGGGTCCACGGCGAACTCCAGCTGGGGGGTGCGCTTCATCCGGATCTGGCGGCCCAGGGTCCGTTGCAACTGGGCCCTCCGCTCGGCCAGGGCGTCGGTGGCGTCATCGGAGAGGGAGCTCAGGTACACGGTGGCGTGGCGGAGGTCGGGCGCCGTGTCCACTGCGGTCACGGTGACCAGGCGCAGGCGCTCGTCGGCGTCGGCGAGCCGCTCGATCTCCTCGGCCAGCACCTGGCGCAGCACCTGGTTGACCCGCAACGACCTCGGGTAGGGAGCTGCCCCCCGATTGTCCTGGCGACGACCTGACACAGCTCCTCCGCTCCATCTCCGGACCGACGGCGACGCCGCCCGGGGACCGGACGGCGCCTTCGACTAGGTGCGGGGGATCTCCCGCTCGTCGAACGTCTCGATGATGTCGCCGTCCTTGAGGTCCTGGTAGTCCGAGAGCCCGATCCCGCACTCGAACCCGGCCTGCACCTCGCGGGCGTCGTCCTTGAACCGCCGGAGCGAGGTGATGGCACCCTTCCAGATGACCACTCCGTCGCGGAGGAACCGGACTTTCGAGCCGCGGGTGATGACGCCCTCCCGGACGTAGCACCCGGCGATGGCCCCGATGCGGGGCACCCGGAACACCTGGCGCACCTCGGCCTCGCCGGTGACCACCTCTTCGTAGACGGGCGAAAGCATTCCGAGCATGGCCGCCTCGAGATCCTCGAGGAGCTTGTAGATGATCTCGTAGGTGCGGATCTCCACGTCGGCCTTGGCCGCCATCTCGCGTGAGCGCCGATCGGGCCGGACGTTGAAGCCGATGATGGTGGCGGTCGAGGCCTGGGCCAGTTCCACGTCCGACTCGGTAATCCCTCCCACTCCTCGGTGGACGAAGCTGAGCTTGACGTCCTCACGTTCGAGCTTGCGCAGGCTCTCGGTCACCGCTTCGAGCGAGCCACGGACGTCGGCCTTGAGGATCAGGTTGAGCGTGGCGGTCTCACCGCGCTGGATCTGCTCGAACAGGTCCTCGAGCTTCGCCCCTCCCAGTGCCGACGTGGCCGCGGGGACATGGCCGGCCACCCGGTACCGATGGGCACGGGCCTCGCCGATGGTGCGGGCCTGCGCCAGCTCCGGGGCGACCCGGAACTCGTCGCCTGCCTCGGGAGGCTCGGAGAACCCGAGCACCTGCACCGGAGTGGAGGGCGGAGCCTCCTTGATCTGATCGCCGTGGTCGTCGACCAGGGCCTTGACCTTGCCCCAAGCCGCACCGGCCACGATGGGGTCGCCGACCCGGAGGGTGCCGCGTTCGACGATGACCGATGCCACTGGGCCCCGTCCGATCTCGAGCTCCGCCTCGAGCACCACGCCGCGCGCCCGTCCCTCGGGACTGGCCACCAGCTCCTCCACCTCGGCGACCAGGACGATCTGCTCGAGGAGGTCCTCGATGCCGAGGTTCTGCAGCGCCGAGATCTCCACCGTGATGGTGTCGCCGCCCCAGGCCTCGGGAACCAGACCGTGCTCGGATAGTTGCTGGAGCACCCTGTTGGGGTCGGCCTCCTCGCGGTCCACCTTGTTGACGGCCACCACGATCGGCACATCGGCCGCCCTAGCGTGGTTGATCGCCTCGATCGTCTGCGGCATGACACCGTCATCAGCGGCCACCACCAACACCACGATGTCGGTGACCTCGGCCCCACGCGCTCGCATGGCGGTGAAGGCCTCGTGACCCGGCGTGTCGATGAAGGTGATCGGATGCCCGTTCCATTCGACCTGATAGGCACCGATGTGCTGGGTGATCCCACCGGCCTCGCCGGCAACCACGTTGGCCGACCGGATGCGGTCGAGCAAGAGCGTCTTGCCGTGGTCGACGTGACCCATGACGGTGACCACCGGCGGCCGTGGCCGCAGGTCGGACTCGTCCTCTTCCTCGTCCTCCTCGTCGAAGAACTTGGCCAACAATTCGGCCTCGCGCTCCTCGCCGGGGTCGACCAGGCGGACCTCCGCCCCGAGCTCGGCCGCGAACAGGAGGATCATGTCGTCGGTGAGTGACTGGGTGGCCGTCACCATCTCCCCCTGCAAGAGCAGGAAGCGGATGACGTCGCCGGCAGACCGGTTCAGCTTCGGGCCCAGGTCGCGCGCGGTGGAGCCGCGTTCGATGATGACCTCGGTGTCGGGGACGGGTGCCGTCGAGGGCGCGTATGCGGTCAGTTGCGTCGGCTCGAGCTCTTCGAGGTTGCGACGGCGACGACGCGGTCGGCGCTGGTTGGGGCGCCCACGGCCCACACCGGGCCCTCCGCGGCCTCCGGGACCACCTCCGGGTCCACCACCACCGGGTCCACCACCGGGTCCACCACCGGGACGACCTGCGTATCCGCCACCGGTTCCGCCGCCGGGGCGGCCTCCGTAGCCGGCACCTGGTGCGCCCCCGGCCGGGCCACCGGTGCGCGGGCCAGCGCCGGGCCGGCTACCGCTGGAGCTGGGCCCACCGGGGCGACCGGCGAATCCGCTCGATCCACCCGGGCGCGTGGAACCAGGGGCGGGACGACGTCCACCCGATCCGGGCGGAGGGGGTATGGGCTTGCCGGTGGTCGATCGGGGCGGGCCTCCGGGCGGAGGGGGAATCGGCCGTCCCGAGGCGCTGGTCGGAGGGCGGACCGGGGCCGACGAGGGCGGTGTCGGCCCAGCGGCGGCAGGGGCGGGGGACCTGGGCGCTGCGGGAGCCTCGGGAGCTGCGGATGCAGCCACTGGCGCGGCAGCAGTCACAGACGCGGCGGCGGGGGCCACAGACGCGGCGGGGGGGGCAGCCACAGGTGCGGCGGGGGCCACAGCGGCGATCGGTGAGGGAGCCGGGCTCGGAGTTGACGGAGCCTGGGCGGCGGGGGCCACGGGCGCAGGAGGCGCCGCCGGTGCGGATGCCGGGGCCGGGGCCGGGGCCGCCGCGGCAGGAGCCGAGGGCATCGGCGCCGACGGGGCACGGGAAGGCGCTGGCGCGACCGGCTGCTCGGAAGCAGGACGGCTGGTGATCAGCCTGGCACCGGAGCGCTTGATCGGAGGTGTCGGCGGCGCCTCCGGGCCGGCCCCGGCCGGACTGCCGGCATCGGCTGCGGCGGGCTCGGCGACCGTGCTCGGAGCGGGCTCGGGAGTTCCGCCGGCCTCTCCCGCAGGAGCCGCCTTCTTGGCCGCCGCCTTCTTCGTGACGGCGGCCTTCTTGGCCGGAGGTGCAGGCTCTTCGGGCTGCACCGGTCGGCGGAGGCCCTCCCGGTCGGCCTTTCGGCGGGCGCGGTCGGCCTGGGCATCCTCGATGGACGACGAATGGCTCTTCACACCCATCCCGAGGGACAGGCAGAGGTCAAGCGCCTCTTTGTTGGTCAGGCCGAGCTCATGAGCGAGCTCGTAGACACGGATCTTCTTCGGCAACGGCTGTTACTGCCCTTCATTCGATTTCGCACATGCAGATACGCACATACGACCCTCTATCCTCGCACATCACGGCACCGGACCCTCCGAGCCCGGCTCTGGCATCCCTCCGGGTCGGAATCGCAGAGCATTCCTCAACTGGTCCACCTCGGCGCTCCCGACAGGCTCCCGGAAGGCCCTGTAGAACGCCCGCCGCTTCACCGCCTGATCGAAACACCCGGGCGAGTCCCTGCAGAGCCATGCACCCCGGCCGGGCTGATGCCGGCCCACCCGGAGCGAGGCGTCGTCCCGCCGCACCACCCGGATCAGCTGGTCGGCGGAGCATGTCCGTCGGCACCCGATGCAGGTCCGCAGCGTGACTATGCGGAACCCTCCTCAGCTGCGCTCCCGTGGGAACCCACGGCGGCACCGTCACCGACCGCTTCGGAAGTCACCGGCTCGACCGTCTCGTCGGCGGCCTCGTCTGCGGTGGCGGACTCGTCTGCGTTTGCGGACCCGTCGGCGGTAGCGCTGGCCTCACCGGACCCAGCGGCGGCCGCGTCGGCGGCGCCACCAGGGGCCCCTTCGGCTCCTTCGGCCCCTTGCGACCACTCGGTGGCGGACACCGCGGTGCCGCCCTCGGCAGGCTGCCAGACCATCTCGCCCGATTCGTTCTGGATCCACTCGCCCTCGGCCCACTCCTCGCCGGCGTAGCCGGACTCCTCGTCGGCCAGCTGCGTCTCGCTCTTGATGTCGATCCGCCATCCGGTCAGCCTCGCCGCCAACCGGGCGTTCTGGCCTTCCTTGCCGATGGCCAACGAGAGCTGGTAATCGCTGACGATGACGGTGGCCGTACCGGTCTCGTCGTCGAGCCGCACCTCGCGCACGCGGGCCGGGGCCAGCGCCGACTGGATCAGCTCCACCGGGTCATCGGAGTACGGCACCACATCGACCCGCTCGCCACGCAGTTCGTTGGTGACCATCCGGACCCGCGATCCACGGGCACCGACACAGGCCCCCACCGGATCCACGTTCGGGTCGTTCGACCACACCGCGATCTTCGTGCGGTGGCCGGGCTCACGGGCCGCGGCCTTGATCTCCACTGCGCCCGAGGAGATCTCGGGGACCTCGAGTTCGAACAGGCGCTTGATCAAACCGGGATGACTGCGGCTGACCACGATCTGGGGACCCTTGGTGGTCTTGCGCACCTCGACGATGTAGGCCTTGAGCCGGGCCCCGTGCTCGTAGCGCTCATAGGAGACCTGCTCCGCCTGGGGTAGCAGTGCCTCGACCTTGCCCAAGTCAAGGAGGGTGTAGCGGTTGTCGGTCTGCTGGACGATCCCGGTGACGATGTCACCCTCCCGACCGGCGTACTCCTCGTACTTGAGGTCGCGTTCCACCTCCCGGATCCGCTGCAGGATGACCTGCTTGGCCGTCTGCGCCGCGATCCGACCGAAGTCGTCGGGGGTGTCGTCCCACTCGCGGATGACGTTGCTGTCCTCGTCGAGCTCCTGCCCGTAGACCCGGATCTCACCCGACTCGGGATCGATGGTGACCACGGCCTCCTCGGCCGCGTCGGGCCGGCGCTTGTAGGCGGCCACCAGCGCGTTGGCCAGCGCGTCCAAGAGGGTCTCCACGGAAATTCCCTTGTCCCGTGCGATCTGGCCGAGCGCATCAAGGAACTCGAAGTTCGTCTTGCTCATGGGGTAACGACCTGCTTCCTCTTCTCCGTCGTCTTCGTCTGCTCTGACTTCCGCTGCGTGGCGCTCCTCTTGGTGGAGCCGCCGGACCTGCCACCGCCGGGACGCGGTTCGGGCCCCCAGACGAACACCGTCCTGGCCCGATCGATGTCCGAGTACGACAGTCGGAGCCGCCCCTCGGCCGCGCCGTCAACGGCCAGTTCGAGCCCGTCGTCGTCAGCGGCCAGTAGCTGCCCGCGGAGCCTCCGGTCCCCGGGGACCTGGGGACGCGTCTTGACCGTCACCGTCTCACCCACTGCCTTCACGAAGTGGGCCGGCGTGCGCAGGGTCCGCTCAACACCCGGACTCGACACCTCCAGCGAGTACTTCCCCGGAATCGGATCCAGCTCGTCGAGGAGGGCGGAGACCGCCCGGTTGGCGTCGGTCAGCGCCTCGAGGTCGACGCCACCGGCGCGATCCACGGTCACCAGGAGCACCCCCGACTTCAGCTCGACGTCGATCAACTCCAGTTGGACGGCGGCAATCACCGGTTGGAGGGTGGCAAAGAGATCCTCGACCATCCGTGCTGCCTCCTTCCTGGTGTCCGTGTCGGCGATTCCGCTGCCTGTCGTGCGTGATCGGCCTGGCTGATACGACCTTCCCTGCACCTCCGGCGGGAGTGTTCCGGACCAAAACAAAAGCGTGGGCTGTCCGCCCACGCTCCATCAGCGTCACTCCACTCCAACCGAACGGCAGATCCGAAAGTATAGCAGCGCCCGTTCCGGGCGCGAACGGCTTGACGTGCGGATTCCCCCCGGTTCCACCTGTGGACAACCGTGGCTGCCGGGCGCTCCGCACTGTGCCCGACCCGGCCGGGCACCTTCGCCGGAAGCTACGACCGAAGCTCGGCCAGCTCCTCCACCACGGCCTCCATGGGCAGTTCGCGTTCCTCCCCGGTAGCACGCGAGCGCCACTCCACCACTCCCCGGGCGAGCCCCTTGGCCCCCACGACCATGCGCACCGGCACCCCGAGCAGGTCGGCATCGGCGAACTTGACGCCGGGCGACACGTCCCGGTCGTCGTAGAGCACCTCGACACCAGCCGCCGTGAGCCGTTCGTACAGCTGGTCGGCCGCTATGGCCACCTCCGGCGCCCGGCCGGCCCCGAGGGCGGCCAGGTGGACCCGGAAGGGGGCCACCTCGGCCGGCCACACCAGTCCCCGGCCATCGTGGTTCTCCTCGGACACCACCGCCAGCAGGCGGCTGACGCCCATGCCGTAGCACGCCATCGAGAAGATCTCCTCGCTCCCGTCCTCGGCCACGAAGTTCGACCCGGGCATCACCTCGGAGTACTTGTACCCGAGCTGGAAGGTGTGCGCGGCCTCCACCGAGCGGACCAGTACGACGGGCTCGCCGCACCGTGGGCACGGATCACCGGTGACGACCTCGGCGAACGACCCCCACTCGTCCACGACGAAGTCGCGGCCGAGGAGTGCGCCGCTCACGTGGTGGTCCTGTCGGTTCGCCCCCATGATCCACGGGCCGGGGCGGTCCACGCCGAAGTCGGCGACCACTCGGATCCCGTGCTCCTGCTGGCCTGTCGGGCCGATGTACCCCTTGACCAGTGACGGGTGGTCTGCGAACTCGTCGTCCTCGAACAGCCGCCATCCGGCCGGCAGGCGCGCCTCGCGGTCGCCGGCCAGCAGCACCAGGGACGGGTGCCCCTCGGCGTCGAACACCGCCATGCTCTTCAGCAGGTCGGCGGCGGTCACCTGGCGGTCCCCGAAGAAGGCGACCATGTCGTCGATTCCCGGGCGCTCCGGCGTGTGGTGCTCGACCACCGGTGCCTTCCCGTCGCCCCCGCCTGCCGTGGGGGCGACGCCGGCACCCCCCCTGGTCGACGCCTCCACGTTGGCGGCGTACCCGCAGGCCGGGCACGAGACGAAGTGGTCCTCGCCGACGGCGGAGGGGACCATGAACTCGTGGTTGATGTCGCCGCCGATGGCCCCGGAGGCCGCCTCCACCGGTGTCACCTCGAGCCCGAGCCGGTCGAAGATCCTCAGGTAGGCGTCGAAGACGGTACGGTACGACTCCTGCATGGCCTCTTTGTCCACGTCGAAGGAGTAGGCGTCAGCCATGATCAACTCCCTCGTCCGCAGCAGCCCGAACCGGGGCCTGGCCTCGTCGCGGAACTTGACCTGGATCTGGTAGACGGTCACGGGCAGCTGGCGGTAAGAGTCGACCTCGGAGCCCACGGTGACGGTCACCACCTCCTCGTGGGTCGGGCCGAGCACGAAGGTCCCACCCCGGGCGTCGACGGTCATGGCCGGAAGCGCATCGCTCCCGAAGAGCGCGGCCCGGCCGCTCTGCTCCCACAGTTCGATGGGGTGCAACGCGGGCAACAGCAGCTCCTGGCAACCGGACCGGTCGAGCTCCTCGCGGATGATCCGCTCCACATTGTGCAGCACCCGCAACCCCAACGGCAGGAAGGTGTAGACACCGGAGGCGAGCCGTCGGATGTACCCACCCCGCACCAGCAGCTGGTGGCTGGCCACCTCGGCATCGGCCGGCGCCTCTCGCAGGGTGCGGACCAGGAGCCGGGACATGCGCATGGGCGCAGATCCTACTGTCCGACCCCGGGGCGCCCGAACGCCGCCGGTCGCCCCGCCGTCGCCGGGTCCACCGGACCGACCGGTCAGCTGTCCGCCGGGGGCTCCTCGCCGAACCGCTTCCGGATCAGGGCCACCTTGGTCTCGGATGCGTTGGCATCGGTTCCCCGGGCGTCGATCAGCTG
>DAIMIK010000006.1:0-9770 GCA_036722795.1 Acidimicrobiales bacterium
GGGGTTGCCGTTGTGCCGCAGGCCGAAGGTCAGGGCCATGACCTGCCAGAACCGTACGTTCCGGTTGTCGTCGAGTCCGTCGAGGCCGAAGAGACCCCTCCGGCCGGGACCTCGGCCCCGGAGGCCGTGAGCCCGGCGTTGCCCCCGGTGGTGACCGCGGCGGTCGCGGACACCGCGGCCCGGACTACCCCCGCTCCGGTGGTCGAAGAGGCGGTCGAGGGTGTCGCGGAACCGGTCACCGTGGCCGCCGCGCACAGTGTGACATCGGATGCCGTGCGCGCACCTCAGGCCGCCTCTGGCAATCCGCTGCCCCGTGTGCTTGCCGTGGCAAACCAGAAGGGTGGGGTGGGGAAGACCACCACGTCGGTCAACCTCGGGGCAGCCCTGGCCGAACTCGGGTTCCGGGTCCTCGTGATCGACCTCGACCCTCAGGGCAATGCCACGACGGGTCTGGGTATCGATGCCCGCACCTTCGAACTCTCGATGTACGACGTCCTGATGAGGGACGCCTCACTCGAGGACTGCGTGGAGCCGACCAGCATGAAGAACCTCTTCGTGGCACCGGCGACCATCGCGCTGGCCGGTGCGGAGATCGAGTTGGTGCCCGCTTTCAGCCGCGAGCTCAAGCTGAAGCGGGCCATCGAGTCGGTGATCGACGAGTTTGACTACGTGCTCATCGACTGTCCCCCGTCGCTCGGCCTCATCACTGTCAACGCTCTTGCCGCTGCCGACGAGGTGCTCGTACCGATCCAGTGTGAGTACTACGCCCTGGAAGGCCTGAGTCAGCTGATGCGCAACGTCCACTTGGTGGGCTCGAACCTCAACCCCGAGTTGGACATCTCGACCATCGTGCTCACCATGTACGACGCTCGGACGAAATTGTCCGATCAAGTGGCCAATGAGGTCCGCCAGCATTTCGGGGCGAAGGTCTGCCGGATCGTCATTCCGCGGACCGTCCGGCTGTCCGAGGCGCCGTCCTTCGGACAGCCCATCACTGCGTTCGACCCCGCATCGCGCGGGGCCATCGCCTATCGGGAACTAGCCAAGGAGGTCAGCGGTGGCACGTCGTAGCGGTCTGGGGAAGGGGCTGAGCGCCCTCATCCCCACCGAAGTCACCGGCGATCGGTCATCGGCGTTGCGTGAGGTCCCGATCGGGAGCATCAAGCCCAACCCGCGGCAACCCCGGGTCAATTTCGACGAGGAGACGATGTCCTCGCTGGCTGCGTCCATCAAGGAGCTGGGGATCCTGCAGCCGGTCCTGGTGCGACAGGTGGGAGGGGAGGCGGCGGACGAGTTCGAACTGATCGCAGGGGAGCGGCGTTGGCGCGCGGCGCGGCGGGCCGGCCTCCACACCATTCCGGTGCTCGTGCAGACGTCCAGTGACACCAAGAGTCTCGAGCAGGCCCTGGTGGAGAATCTCCACCGCCAGGACCTCAACGTCCTGGAGGAGGCCGCGGCCTATCAGCAGCTGATCGAGGAGTTCGGCCACACCCACGAGCAGGTGGCGACTCGCGTGGGTAAGAGCCGCACGGCGGTCACCAACATCCTCCGACTGCTCCAACTTCCGGCCGGTGTGCAGAGGTTGTTGGCCGAAGGTCAGATCACACCGGGCCACGCCCGGGCCCTTCTCGGCACTCCCGACCGCGCCTACCAGGAGCTTCTGGCCAAGACGGTCGTGGCCGACGGCCTCACCGTGCGGGCCATCGAGGAGTTGGTGCGTCGACATTCCGAGGGCCAAGGCGGCGGTGAGGGGCCCGCTCCGGAGGGCCGCCCGGCCACCGGGGCTCAGCCCGTGCCGATCGCTCCGACTGCTTCGTTGGCGCCTGCAGCCACTCGTCTACTGCCACCACCGGGGATACTCGAACTCGAAGAGCTGCTCTCGAGCCACCTCAACACACGGGTAAAGGTGGACCTCACCTCTAAGCGCGGCAAGGTCGTGATCGAGTTCGCTACCCTCGAGGACCTCGAGCGGATCTACAAGCTGATGATGGGCCGGGCGGAATCAACAGCCGTCTGACAGCAGCGTCACGTAGCGTGATGGCTACTTGACATAACACTGCTATTTCAGGAAGACTGACTACTCTGAGTGAGAGTTCCCGCCTAACCCCCCGGTAGAGCTTCGTCCACAACCTGTGCATGAGGTTGTGGATTACCCGCGGAGACCCTAGGTGAAGTGGAGGGTCATGGCGGCGCTCAGTCCCAGGCGGTCCCGGCCCACTCGGTGAGGGAGTCGACGACGGCCCGGGCAATGGCCGCAGCCTGCTCGACCACCACGGTGGCCGGGCTGATCTCGCAGATCACGGCCGGCATGCGGGTTTCGCGCAGGAGGGGCAGTGACATGCCACGGCTTCCGCAGTCAGGGAGCCCCAGGGAGCTCGAGAGCTGCGCCTGCAGCAGCTCTGCGAGACGCCGCCCGCCGGGGGAGAGGTAGTGGTACCCCTCGTAGTAGGAGGTGGAGCACCCCGGCTCCCCGGTGGCGAGGCGGAGGCCGAGGTAAACTTCGGCACCCGCGGCGTTGGCCTCCGAGGCCTGGATCGACCCGTCGGGGTGGTGGTGGGTCGTGACCACTGCCCCGTGGTTCACCAGAAGGCGTCGCACGGCACCCACGGTGGAGTCGAGGCCGCCCTCCTCCCCGATAGCCACCCGCCTGCCGGCCAGGGTGCGTGGCGCCTGACGCAGCTGCTCGCGGTCGCGCACCGAGGCGACCAGCTCGGAGTCGTCGTGGAGGGTGCCGAACCGGAGCAGCTCCGCCACGGTCGACGCGCCGGCGATTCCGTCGACCGGGAGGCTGACATTGCGCTGGAACTCGCCGAGGGCCGCCGAGGTCAGATCGCCGAAGATGCCGTCCACCCGGCCGGTGTCGAAGCCGAGCGCGCTCAACCGCTGCTGCAGCTCGGCAACGTCGTCGCCGCGCAGCATGGGGGAGCGGCGGTAGAGGAAGCGGTCACCGAGCCGGCGTCCTGCCTCGACCAGGGCCGACCAGGTCTGGATACCACAGACGCCGTCCACCCGGAGGCCCCGCCGGTACTGGAAGGCCTCGATGGCCGCCCTGGTCCCGTCACGGTACGAGCCTTCGGGATCGATGCCCTTGGTGAAGCCCAGCCCCTCGAGGCGCCGCTGGACGTCGATGACGGCCTCGCCCTGGCTGCCGACCTCGAGGCGAATGCCCTGGTCAGGACTCACTCTGGACCCCTGACCCGAGGACGTTCCCCTGGCCGGTGGGAACGCGGTCCGCAGTGTGCGGCTCGGTCCCCTAGAGGTGGGCGGACAGCTCCTGGAGGAGTTGGCCCTTGCCCTTGGCCCCCACGATCCGCACCGCCGGCTCCCCGTCCTTGAACAAGATCAGGGTGGGGATGCTCATGACGTCGAATCGACGGGTGATGTCGAGGTTGTCGTCGATGTTGAGCTTGGCCACCTCGAGCTTGCCCGCCTGCTCCGTGGCGATCTCCTCGAGCACCGGCGCGATCATCTTGCACGGGCCACACCATTCAGCCCAGAAGTCCACCAGCACGGGAACGTCCGAGGCCTTGACATGTTCGTCAAAACTAGCGTCGCTCAGTGTTGCGATCTTCTCACTCATGATGGTGGATCCTCCTGGCCGCTCTCCGGCCGTGCCTTGTGCTCTTGGTGGACACGCTACGTCAACCACGTGATGGCCCCTCCCATTCCCGGACGGGGGCGGGGACCCGGCCGCCGGGGCACGGGCACGACGTCGGAATGACCGGATCAGTGGCTCTCGGCCTGCTGCTCCTCGAGCCAGCGCTCGACGTCGATGGCCGCCATGCACCCCGAACCGGCCGCGGTGATGGCCTGCCGGTAGCGGTGGTCCTGCACGTCGCCGCAGGCGAACACGCCGTCCACGTTGGTCCGGGTCCCGTCCGTTGTCCGGAGGTAGCCACTGTCCTCCATGTCCAGCTGGCCTTTGAACAACGAGGTGTTGGGCTGGTGCCCGATGGCCACGAACAGTCCGGAGAGCGCGAGCTCCGACTCCTCCTCGCTGACGGTGTCGCGCACCCGGACCCCGGTCACCGTGGTGTCGCCCAGCACGTCGATTACCGTTGTGTTCCAACGGAAATTGATCTTCGGGTGGGCGAAGGCGCGTTGCTGCATCACCTTGGAGGCCCGGAGTTCGCCGCGTCGGTGGATGATGGTCACCGAGTCGGCGAACCGGGTGAGGAAGAGCGCTTCCTCGAGGGCGGAATCGCCGCCCCCCACCACGGCGATGTCCCGCTCACGGAAGAAGAATCCGTCACAGGTGGCGCAGGTCGAGACCCCGTAGCCGATCAGGCGCTCCTCGTTGGGGAGGCCGAGCATCAGCGACTTGGCCCCGGCGGCCACGATGAGGGCGTCTGCTGCGTAGGTGGGTTCGCCCGCATCGGGGTCGCCCACCCACAGGCCGAACGGGCGGCTCGAGAGGTCGACCCGGGACACCTTGGCGGTGAGGTACTCGGCACCGAAGCGGGCTGCCTGCTCACGGAATGCCTGCATCAGCTCGGGTCCCATGATGCCGTTGACGAACCCGGGGAAGTTCTCCACCTCGGTTGTCAGCATCAGCTGGCCCCCCGGTTGGTCGCTGGTCGAAGAGGGCTCGCCTTCGATCACCAGGGGGGATAGCTGGGCGCGGGCCGCGTAGATGGCCGCGGTCAGGCCGGCCGGGCCGGATCCGATGACCACCACCTGACGCGACTCGCTCACGCCGTCGCCTCGGTGCCCGCGTTGGTTCCGGAGCGCTTGCTCCAGGCCGCCAAGCCGGCGATGACGAAGATGGCCCCGACGACCAGGTCCGACAACCACACCCGGCCGTTGAAGGCGTAGACGGTGAGGAGGCGGATCAGGGTGATCGACAGCAGGGTGACGGTGACCACGCTGGACGCAAACACGATGATCCCGAAGACCAGTGCCCGGGTGACCAGGGTCATGGGTCGGACCGTCTTGTCGCGGAGCAGCTCTACGAGGGTGTCGACCAGTTCGGTGCCCCGCGCCGGCAGATCGCCGGTGAGGCCGGAACCGGGTAGCTGGGACGCGGGTGAGGCGGGCTTCGGATCCATGGCGCGAGGATAGTCCGAGCGACCCTCAGGCCTGCCGAGTGGCGGAGGGAGCGGCGGAACGGGCCGGGCTCAGCCGGCGGTCACCATGCAGACGCCGATGGTGCCCGGACCGGTGTGGGTGCCCACCACCGGGCCGAGGTCGGTCAGCACCAGGGGGTGCTCGGTGTGCACTTCTTCGATCATCTCGAGGAACAGGTCGATGTCGGTTGCCGCCCCGTTGCACACGGCCAGGCGGCTGAGCGGTGGGGAGTCGCGGACCTTGTCGGCCAGATAGCGCATGGAGCGGGCGCGGGTGCGCTGCTTGGACTCCTCGGCCACCACGCCGTCGACCAGGGTGACCACCGGCTTGATGGAGAGCAGCGAGCCGAGGAGGGCCCGGGCCCCGCCGATGCGGCCTCCCTTCTCGAGGTGCTCGAGGGTGTCCACCAACCCGAACACCAAGGTGCGGCGGATGAGCAGGTCGGCCCGTGCCGCCAGCTCGTCGAGCGTGCCACCGGCTGTGGCCAGCTCGGCCACGTCGAGGTCCATCAGCCCCAGCCCCATGGTCATCGACCGTGAGTCGACGACCCGGACCGGGATGCGGTCGGCCACCGCCTTGGCCGCGGTGACGGCGGCCTGGTAGGTGGCGGAGACCCCGCCCGAGAGGTTGAGACAGAACACCCCGTCGTAGCCGTCGTCGGCCGCCGCCTCGAAGGCCATCTGAAAGGCGCCAGGGGACGGGGCGGCTGTCTCGGGGAGCACCGGGCTGGCGGCGCAGCGTGCCCAGAACTCGTCGGCGGAGAGGGTGGACCCGTCCACGAACTCCTCCTCGCCAAACCGGATGGACAGGGGAACGATGGTTACACCCTGTTCGGCCGCCAGTTCTGCCGAAAGATCACACGCGCTATCGGTTACCACCCGGATCCGGGCCATGGAAGTCCTCCTCTTCGTCCCCCGGTTCGTCGTTCACCGGGCGCAAGTGGCGTCCCGGCGGATCAGGGAACCGATCGTCGAGTCTGCCACGGAACGGTCCGTGGGAGGGGCTGTCCCCCCCGTCCCACTCGGGTGCCCGTGCGGGCTCGACGTGAGCCGCCCGTGCGGCCACCCGTGCCGCCCTGGTCCGCCGCGCCTCGCGGGCACCCAGGATGGTCGCGGTGGTCACGTAGGCGATCACGCCGGCGATCACGCCAAGCATCACCCGGCCCAGCAGGCCGAACCCGGAGGGGGCGCTCGACACGTTGAGGGCGAGGACGGTGACCACCGCCATCACCGCCGAGGCGGCCACCACCCGCTTGACCGGTGTGGTCAGGTCGGGGCCGCCGAGCCCCCCCACCCGCTTGCGGACGACCGACATTGCCATCAGTGCAGCGACGGAGTAGCCGATGGACACCGACAGGGCCAGGCCGCGCACGCCGAGGGGCCCGACCAGCAGCACACCGAAGGCGATGTTGAGCACGTTCTCCATCAGGTAGAGACGGAACGCGGTGCGCGTGTCCTGCATCGACTGGAAGACGCGCACCATGTAGAGGAACGTGCAGAAGCCCGGAAGGCCCAAGGAGAACATGGCCAGTGCCGCGGCGGTGGAGTCGGCCGCGGCCGGCGACTCCGCCCCGTGGAGCAGGACCAGGTCGATCAGGGGGTGGGCCAGGATCAGCATCCCGACCGCCGAGGGGATGACGATGGCCAGCATGCCGCGCAGGCCGAAGGCCATCCGGCGACGGAACACGGCGGTGTCGCGGCGTGCCCAGGCTGCCGACAGGGAGGGGGTGACCGCGGTCATGACCGAGACGGCCACCACGCCGTAGGGGAGTTGGAAGAAGGTGTACGCGTAGGTGTAGGCCGACACCGCCCCGGGCACCTTGGCGCCGTCGGCCAGGGCCAGGATCACCACCAGGGCCACCTGGTTGGCCAGCACCAGGCCGAACGTCCACCCGGCCAGGCGGGTGATCGTCCGCATGGCCGGGTGGAGGGGCGCCCACAGGAAGCGGATGTGCAGGTCGGCCCGGGCCAGCGAGGGGAGCAGCAGGGCGGCCTGGACCACGACGCCGAGTGTGGTCCCGAAGGCCAGCAGCACCAGGGCCGTGTGGTGGGCGTTGACCGAGACGAGGCTGGGGTGGGGAACCAGCGCGTGGAACCACAGGAGGACGGTGATCACCACCACGTTGTTGGCGATGGGGACGAACATCGGCGCCGCGAACTTGCCGCGTGCGTTCAACAGGGCGGTGAACAGTGCGATCAGGCCGTAACAGGTCAGTTGGGGGACGAACCAGCGGAGCAGGAAGATGGCGGTCTGCTGCTGCTGGTGCACGTCGGGCCGGTGGTTGGTGACCGTGTAGAGGTGGATGATGCTGGGAGTGAGCACGAAGAAGGCCACGGTGGCCACCAGCAGCACGGTGATGGTGACGGTGACCACCGCCGAGATGGCCTCCCAAGCGTCCTTGCCCCGGCGGGTGGTGAGGTGGTCGACGAAGACCGGGACGAAGGTGGCCGACAGGACACCGCCGATCACGATGTCCGTGATGATGTTGGGTGTGGTGTTGGCCAGGTTGTAGGCGTCGGCGAAGCCAAACCCGCCGAGCGCGGCGGTGAGGGCCACGACCCGGCCCACCCCGGTGATGCGCGAGATGGTGGTGCCGACGGCCATACCCACGGTGGCGCGGGCCAGACGGCCGCTGCCAGGCCCTTCGGGTGTCGGGATCCCGTCGAACTCCACCTCGGTCATCGGGCCACCGAGAGGTCGTCCCTGGCCTCGCGCTCCTCGTCCTCCCGTCGTTTGGACCGCCGCTTGAGGGAGGTGCGGATCCACCAGACCGCCAGGACCACCACCGCACCGACCGAAAGCACGATGCCGACCACCGAGGTGGCAGTGGATCGCACGCTGACCTGTCCGCTGGACAGCACCAGGTCACCGCCGGGGGAGCGTAGGGCGATGTCCACCTTGAAGACGCCTGGGGCCCGGGCCCGCACGGTGACCGGGAAGATGCTCGTGTAGGCGGGCCGCAGGGTGATCGGCTGGGTCCACTGGGTGGTCCCGTTGGCGAAGAGCAGCTTGTCGCTGGTCAGGGTCAGCGAGGCGGCGACCGGATAGGGGGCAGAGGACACGACGGCGACCGGCACGGTCCCGCGCTGGGACGTCAGGGTGATGCTCCGGTCACCGGCCACTGCCAGCTGCGACAGCTGGGCATCGACCGCCGAGCCGGTGTTGGCCAGCACGTCTGACTGCTGGGATGCCCGGAGGGCTTCGGTCTCCCCGGCCAGTACCAGGTCGCCGAGCTGCTGGCTCACTGCCCGGGCAGTGGGCGCCGCCGTGGTGAACTCGTCGATGCGGAGGCGCTGGGTGCGGATGGCGGCAGCCGGCAGTCCCGCCCCACCGGTGGGGGCCACGAGCCGGCATCCGGTACGGCAGCTGGCAACGGTGGGGAACAGGTCGAAGAGGGTGTTGACGGTCACCGGCTCGACGATCGGGTTGCTGTCCAGCGATCCGAGCAACGCGTCGGCGAAGGCGGGATCGGCCGACCATGCGGTCGGTGCCACCACCGCCACCGCACGGGGGGTGACGGAGTTGGGCTTCTCGTAGTACAGCTGGGCCAGCTCCGCCACCAGCTGGTGGGCGGCCAGCACCGGATTGCCCGGGTTGCCGGTGAAGCGCGCCGCCAGGTCGGCAGAGGAGGCCAGCGCCGTCATCGGCACGCGGTTCGAGCCGACCGCGAACGGCTGGGCCGTCGACCCGTTGGTCGGCGACCCGGTCACGCTGGCGGACGGCAGGACCACCCGGCGGTAGCCGGCGGCCGCCAGCGTGGTGAGGGTGCCGGCGTCGAGGCCGTCGCCGGTGATCCAGGCACCGAGTGTGCCCCCGGCCGGCGCCGATCCGCCCTGGGGGTGGAGCACATCGGCGGACAGTATCTGGGTGCCCCGGGCCACCTGCAGGGACAGCTCGCCCCCGAGTCCGGCGGCCACCAGGCCGGCGGCGTTCACCGGGGTGAACGGCGACGAGGCGAACTGGTGCACGGTGGGGGCGGTCGCCAACTGGGCCAGTTGGGAGAGCGTGGACTGGTGCCCCGGGCTGTCGAGGAGGCCCACGGTCTGGCCGCTCGCCTCGAGGGTGAGCGGAACGGCTTGGTGGGCGTAGACGGAGGCGACCAGGCCGGCCACCGCGGCCAGCACAGCGGCCGACGGCTGCTCCAGGGCGGCGGCGGGACGGGCCACCAGTTGGGGCGACGACGGCGAGGGGGCCGGTGGTTGGGTGGCGTGCACGGGGAGCACCAGTGCCACCCGCAGTCGCTGGGTGTTGGCGGCGGCGTCGGTGTACACGAGATGGGTGGTGATCGAACCGACGGCCGTGCTGGTGGCGGTATCGATCAGCTGGACCCGGACCGGATAGACGCCCGAGGGGTAGGCCTGGCACTGGCCACCGGACGAGGCCAGCCGGATGGTGAAGCCGGCGGTCGTCGTGGAGGCGGCCTGACCGGTCTCGACCGGCATCGAGAGGTCGAACTCCCCACCTCCGACGGTGGGGAGGCTGCTCACCGCCAGGGGGGACGAGGTCGAGGAGATCGGCGTGCCCGACGGCCCCGACGGCGACAGCGATTGGTCGAACCCCGACACGCTGGACAGACAGGAGTAGACCTCCACTGACACACCGAGCCGCGCCGCGGGCGCCCCGCCGGAGCCGGGCCGCAACTTCAGATCGAAGGACTGCCCGGGGGCCACCCACGGGGTCTGCGAGACCAGCACGAGCGGCGG
>DAIMIK010000006.1:9780-44325 GCA_036722795.1 Acidimicrobiales bacterium
CGCCGTGGGACACCACCACGTCGGCCACGTCGGGGGACGGCGTCGTCGGGCCGGCGTGGGCGGGCGGGGGAGCGAGGACCGCGGCGAGCAGGGCCCCCGAGCACACGACGAGGGCTGCGTGCACGGACAACCGGGGGGACCGGGCGCGGACACGGCGTGCGAACGCCCACGAGTGGGCATGGCGCAGTCCCACCCCGATGGCCGGGGCGGGCTCGTCCCCGATCGGCACGACGCCGCGGGGGTCGCTGCCGCTGGGGCAGAGGCTGCCTCGTTCCCGATCCACTCCGGTCGGCAGCCTACGCCAGGCGCACTACCCTCGGCGGCGTGTTCCCCGAACGACTCCGGCCACTGGTGCAGACCACCGCCGACCTTTCCGATCGTTTCCGGTCGGCCGGTCACACCCTCTACTTGGTCGGGGGCTCGGTGCGCGACGCCATCGTCGCCGATGCCGGGACTCCGCTCGTCGTGGGCGAGAGCGACCTCGACTTCACCACCGATGCCCGGCCGGACGACATCGAGGCGGTGGTGACCGGCTGGGCCGACGCCATCTGGACCCAGGGGAAGCGGTTCGGGACCATCGGATGCCGGCGGCGTGGCCAGACCTATGAGATCACCACCCATCGGGCCGAGGCGTACCGACCCGACTCGCGCAAGCCGGACGTGGCCTTCGGTCACAGCGTGGAGGACGACTTGTCGCGGCGTGACTTCACCGTCAACGCCATGGCCCTCCGGCTGCCCGAGCTCGAGCTGATCGACCCCTTCAACGGCCTGGTCGACCTGGCCGAGCACCGGCTGCGGACCCCGCTCGACCCTGACGTGTCCTTTGCCGACGACCCGTTGCGGATGCTCCGGGCCGCCCGGTTCGTGGCCAGGCTCGAACTCGAGCCGGCGCCGGGGTTGGTGGAGGCCGTGCGGGACGGCCATTCACGGCTCTCCATCGTCTCGGCGGAGCGGATACGCGACGAGCTGGACAAGATCGTGATGGTCCCGTTGCCCTCGGTGGCCCTGTGGTTCGTGGTGCGGACCGGCCTGGCCGACGAGTTCCTCCCCGAGCTCCCGGGCCTGGCTCTCGAACAGGACCCGATCCACCGGCACAAGGACGTGCTGGCCCACACGCTGGCGGTGGTGGACAAGACCGGCCCCGACCGCCTGCTGCGTCTGGCCGCGCTCTTCCACGACGTCGGTAAGCCGAGGACGCGGGCCTTCGTGGACGGAGGGGTGACCTTCCACCACCACGAAGTGGTGGGGGCCCGCATGACCCGCAACCGGATGCAGGCGCTGCGGTACTCCAACGAGGACGTCGAGGTGGTGACCGAGCTGGTCAACCTCCATCTGCGCTTCCACACCTACCGGCTGGGATGGACCGACCGTGCCGTCCGCCGCTACGTGCGCGACGCCGGCCCGTTGCTCGACCGGCTCAACGAGTTGACCCGCTGTGACTGCACCACCCGCAACGCCAACAAGGCGAGAGCGCTCGGCCGGCGCATGGACGAGCTCGAGGCGCGTATCGCCGAGCTGCGCCAGCAGGAGGAGTTGGACGCCATCCGCCCCGACCTCGACGGGGCCCAGGTGATGGATGAGCTCGGTCTGCCTCCGGGGCGCGACGTCGGCCGGGCCCTGGCCCATCTGCTCGAGCTCCGGCTCGAGGAGGGGCCGCTGGGCGAGGAGGAGGCCCGACGACGGTTGGCCGAGTGGTGGAAGGACCAGGCCTGACCGCTCAGGCGTCGGGCCAGACCGGGCCGGGGTCGCCTTCGGCGAACGACTCCACCATGTCATGGGCCACATCGTCGTGGTACTGCACCGGTGGCGACTTCATGAAGTAGGCGGAGGGCCCGAGCAGTGGGCCGCCGATGCCCCGGTCGAGGGCCAGCTTTGCGCACCGGACCGCATCGATGATCACGCCGGCCGAGTTGGGGGAGTCCCACACCTCGAGCTTGAGTTCGAGGTTGAGCGGGACGTCGCCGAAGTTGCGGCCCTCCATCCGGATGTAGGCCCACTTCCGGTCGTGGAGCCACGGGACATGGTCCGAGGGGCCGATGTGGACGTCGTCGGCCGACAGGGCGCCGTGCTCGATCTGGCTGGTCACCGCCTGGGTCTTGGACACCTTCTTCGACTCGAGGCGCTCCCGCTCGAGCATGTTCTTGAAGTCCATGTTCCCGCCCACGTTGAGCTGATAGGTGTGGTCGAGGGCCAGTCCCCGGTCCTCGAAGAGCCTGGTCAGGATGCGGTGGACGATGGTGGAGCCCACCTGGCTCTTGATGTCGTCCCCGACGATGGGCAGTCCGGCGGTGTGGAACTTGCGGGCCCATTCGGGGTCCGAGGCGATGAACACCGGGATGGCGTTGACGAACCCGACGCCGGCCTGCAGGCAGGCATCCGCGTAGAAGCGCTGCGCCTGCTCCGACCCGACCGGCAGGTAGCTGACCAGTACGTCGGCGCGGGTGTCCTTGAGGGCGGCCGCCACGTCGACGGGCTCGGCCGGCGACTCTTCGACGGTCTCGCGGTAGTACTTGCCGAAGCCGTCCAGGGTCGGCCCGCGCTGGACGGTGACGCCCAGCTCGCCCACGCCGGCGAACCGGATCGTGTTGTTCTGGCCGGCGAAGATGGCCTTGCCCAGGTCGAGGCCGACCTTGGCCGCGTCTGCGTCGAAGGCGGCGACGAATTCGAGATCGCCGACGTGGTAGCCACCGAGCACCACATGCATGAGGCCGGGCACTGTTTCGGCCGGGTCGGCCTGGCGGTAGTAGTCGACTCCCTGGATGAGGGAGCTGGCGCAGTTCCCCACGCCGGCGATGGCCACTCGGATCGTGCTCATGGTTTGAATCCCTTCATTGCTGTCACCGCGTCCCCTCCATGGGGCTCGCGATTCTCGGATCGGGGTGCTGTCTGCTTCTGCCGCTCGGATGCGATGAGGCGGTCGAGCCAGGCGATGTCGTGCTCGGTCGCTTCGGAGCTGTGCTCGACCAGCGAGCGGGCGTAGACGTCGAGGGTGTCGCCGGCCACCCGCATCTGGTCGGTGGCCAGTCGACGGGTCAGTTGTGCCCGGCGACGTTCGAGGAGGGCCAGGCGGGCCTGGGGCGCCAGGTGCCGGGCGAAGGCGAGGCGCAGGCCGAAGCTGCGGGCATCGTCGGCCCCGGCGGGCTCGTCGGCGTCGAGGAGCTGCTCGAACAGTTGACGGCCCTGGTCGGTGATCCGGTAGACCTTGCGTGAACGCTTGGTGCCCCGCGGGGCGGGGGCCCGTCGGGCCCGGAGCCCGGCCCGCTCGCCGCTCAACGATCCGGTGAAGGGCATCGTGGGGGCGGTCGTGGTGGCACCGCCCGACTCGGCGACTGTCACCGCGTGGGCCGCCTCGAGGCGGGAGAGCGCCGGGTAGAGCGAGCCGAAGGAGATGTTGGCGAAGAGGCCCAGGTCGTCGCGGAGGCGCCTGCGGATCTCATAGCCGTGGAGTTCCTGCTCGTGCAGGAGGCCGAGAATGGCCAGGTCGAGCACCTCAGGACCGCCCGGGCGCCGATGGTCCTGCGAAGCCCTCGGCCGCGAGCCGACCGATGCCGATCCGCTGCCGACCGGGGCGCTTCCTTCCCTCGGGCCGTCCGCCGGCTCCCGGGGCGCCCGCGTCCAGGGGGCCGGTGTTCACCATCTGCATACCATCCACGATATATCAGTTCGATATATCAATGCAACGCATGGCCCGATGCGGGGAGCGCCCGACCCGGTGCCGTTCCGGCGGCTCCCGTTCCGCTGCACGGGTGCGGCGACCCTTTTGATCGGACGGCCCAGGCGGTACCCTGGCCGGGTGAGCTTGCGACCCGGAGGGATCGAGGGCGTGCAAACCTCCCCCACCGGGGGACGCGTCGAGTACCTCCTCGCCCGCAACGCGGTCATCCGCGAGTACCGGAAGGGCCGGCTGTCCAGGCTCGATGTCTGCGATGCCCATCCCGAGCTGTTGCGGGCTGCCCGCAACCTGGGCCGTGCCATCGGCCAACAGTGCCCCATCTGCGAGGAGTCCGACCTGGTCGACGTCACCTTCGTCTTCGGTTCGCGCCTGCCCTCGGGTGGGCGGTGCGTGGCCACCCAGGCCGAGCTCACCCGGTACTGGCGGCGCAAGGAACCGGTGGTCTGCTACGTGATCGAGGTGTGCGCCGACTGCTCGTGGAACCACCTGTCCCGCATGTACCCGGCCGGTGCCGGTGTGGAGGCAGTGGCCCGCAGTCCCTGGCGCGACCAGACCCGCTGACGGCCCGGCAACGGCTCCCGACGGGCCACCGGTGGCGTCGGACATTCCCCTGCGTCCGTCGGCCAACTACGCTGGAGGCGGCAGTACGTCGTGCTCCGCGGCGGTCCCGAGCCGCCGCCCATGCCGCCGGCAGCCCCCGGGCACTGGACGGTCGATCAGGAGGATCCACATGCCCGAGCCCCGGTCCACGCCGGTGACCGTCCCCGTTGTCCGCGCCGCCAAGCGCCGTGACGGCCACCTTCCCCTGGTGATGGTCACCGCCTACGACGCCCCCGGCGCCCGCATCGCCGACGCGGCCGGGGTGGACCTGATCCTGGTGGGCGACTCGGTGGCCAACAACGTGCTGGGCTACGAGGACACGCTGCAGGTCACCATCGAGGACATGGCCCACCACACGGCGGCGGTGGGCCGGGCCGGGCCGAAGGCCCTGGTCGTGGCCGACCTCCCCTGGATGAGCTACCACCTCGACGTGGTCGACACGGTCCGCAACGGGGCGACCCTCATCCGGGCCGGTGCCGGCGCGGTCAAGTTGGAGGGAGGGGCGAACCGGGTGCCGATGGTCGAGGGGCTGGTCGCCGCCGAGATACCGGTGATGGGCCACCTCGGGCTCACGCCCCAGTCGATCCACACCATGGGTGGCTACAAGGTCCAGGGCCGGACCGACGCCGCGGCCCACTCGCTGGCCGTGGACGCGAAGGCCCTGGTCGCGGCCGGCTGCTTCGCCGTGGTCGTCGAAGGGGTGCCCGGGGGGGTGGGGGCGGCGATCACCGAGGCACTCGACGTTCCCACCATCGGCATCGGGGCCGGACCGGCCTGCGACGGGCAGGTGCTGGTCCTGCACGACCTACTGGGGATCAACCCGACGACGCCCCGGTTCGTGCGCCGCTATGCAGAGCTGGGGGCGGAGGCCACGGTGGCGGTCGCCGCCTACGCCGCCGACGTGCGCTCAGGGGCGTTCCCCGCCGACGCGGAGGTCTACCACTGAGCACCGGCTAAGGTACTGCGGTTGTTCCGGCCACCGATCTGGTGGCCCATCCAGTTCCGACCTGCCCCACGCCGTGGGGCTCGGGCACAGGGTCGCCCGATCCAGAGGGAGGTGAGCCGCCGATGCGGCCATACGAGACAATGGTCATTTTCGACACCGGTGCCGACGAGGCAGCGGTCAACGGGGTCCTCGACCGGGCCCTCGAGGCGCTCCGGGCCAAAGGGGGCAACCCCGGCCGCGTCGAGCGGTGGGGCCGGCGGACCTTCGCCTACGAGCTCCAGCACAAGCGCGAGGGCTACTACGTCGTCATCGAGCTGACGGCCGAGCCGCCGGCGGTGGCCGACATGGAGCGGGTCTTCGTCCTGGCCGACGAGGCGCTCCGCCACAAGGTCATCCGGCTTCCCGACAAGGTGGCCGGTCGTCGGGCTGCGGTCGCTGCTTCTGCGAAGGAGGCCTGAGCATGTCCAACGGCAACTCGGTCACCCTGGTCGGCAACATCACCCGTGACCCCGAACTGCGATTCACCAATACCGGGCAGGCCACGTCCAGCTTCGGCCTGGCCGTCAACCGCCGCTGGCAGAACCGCCAGACCCAGGAGTGGGAGGAGGCCACCTCCTTCTTCGACGTGGTGTGCTGGCGCGAGATGGCGGAGAACGCAGCCGAGAGCCTGTCCCGCGGCTCGCGGGTGATCGTCACCGGTCGGCTCGAGCAGCGGAGCTGGGAGACGCCCGACGGCGACAAGCGGTCCAAGGTGGAGGTCGTGGCCGACGAGATCGGCCCGAGCATCCGCTGGGCGACTGCCCAGGTGACCAAGAACGAACGGCGGGCACCGGGCGACGGCGGTCCCTCTGGCGGCGGGCGCGGCGGGTCACCGTCGAGCAGTGGGGCCGGCGGGACCGGTGGGGCCGCAGGTGCCGGCGGGGCCGCAGGTGCCGGCGGGACAGGTGGGGCCGCAGAGCCCCAAGGATACGGTTACAGCGAGGAGCCCTTCTAGTCATGGCGCGCAACAACGATCGTGGAGGCACCACCCGGCGTACCCCCAAGGACACCGGCCGGCGCATCAAGAAGAAGCCCTGCGCCCTGTGCAAGGACCGGGTGGAGTGGGTCGACTACAAGGATGTCGGCATGCTCCGGAAGTACATGAGCGACCGCGGCAAGATCCGCGCCCGTCGGGTGTCGGGAAACTGCACCCAGCACCAGCGTGACGTGGCCATCGCCATCAAGACGGCGCGCGAGCTGGTCCTGCTCCCGTACACCCAGCGCACCACCACCGAGCGCCCCGGCGGTCGCGGTGGACGGGGCGGGCGCGAGGGCGGCTACGCGGGCGCCGGCGGCTCCGGGCCCCGCAGGGGCCGGGAAGAGGAGCGCACCCTGTCGGCCGACGCGGCCTCCTCCGAGCTGCCCGATGTCGTGGCCGCCGAGCCGGTGGACGAGGTCGAGGTGATCGACGTGGACGTCGTGGAGCTCGAGGACGGCGAGGAGATCGTCGTGGTCGAGGGCGTTGTCGCCGAGGACGGACAGGCCGGATGAAGGTCCTGCTGCGCAGTGACGTCGACGGCGTGGGCAAGCGCGGCGACATCATCGATGTCTCCGGTGGGTTCGCCCGCAACCATCTGCTCCCGGCCGGCAAGGCCATCGTGGCCAGCCCCGGCGTCGAGAGCCAGGCCGCGGCCATGCGACGGTCGAGGGATCTTCGCGACGCCCGCGACCGCGAAGGATCCGAGACGGTGGCCCGCACCCTGGTGGGCAACGTGATCACCATCACGGCGCGTGCCACCGGCGACCGGCTGTTCGGCTCGGTGTCCGCGGCCGACATCGTGCGCCATGTCGAGGAGCAGTCCGGGGCCGTCATCGATCGGCGGGACCTGGTCCTCGACGAGGCGATCAAGACGGTGGGCGAGCACAATGTGCGGGTCGAGCTGGTGGGCGGCGTGGTGTTCGAATTGACCGTGAACGTGGTCGCCGAGGCCTGAGCGCCGGACCGCCCGCCGAGGGCGGGCCTCCAGGGCATGCACCCGGGCGTCACACCCCCCTGGGATGATGGCGGAATGGTCCGTCCTGTCCGCAGCCGAGCCGGTCTTGTCCACCGTCCGTCCACAGCGACGGACGGCCATTTCCGCAGGAAGATGGGCTTACGCTCCACAGGCCGGATGGACGAGGGTTGAGGGAACATGGTTCAAGCCTTTGACGACACGCGACCCCGGCCGCTGCTCTCCTCCCGAGGGGGGACCGGTACCCTGGTCGGTAGGGTCCCCCCGCACAACCTCGAAGCCGAGGAGTCGCTCCTCGGCGCCATGTTGTTGTCACGGGACGCCATCGCCGTGGCCATGGAGGTCTGCAAGCCCGAGGACTTCTACAAGACGTCTCACGGCCACATCTTCGATGCCATCACCTCGTTGTTCAGCCGAGGGGAGCCGGCGGACTGGGTGACGGTCACCGAGGAGCTCCGGCGACGCGAGCTGCTCGAGACCATCGGCGACCCCTCGGTGTTCGTCTCGCTGCAGGCCAACACGCCGTCCATCGGCAATGCCGAGTACTACGCAAAGATCATCGAGGAGTTGGCCCTGTTGCGGAGGCTTGTCTCGGTGGCCGGCGAGATCACCGAACTGGGCTACAGCGTCCCCGAGGACGTCTCCGGCGTGCTGGACCGGGCGGAGAGCCTGGTGTTCGATGTGGCCCAGCGGCGGGTGGTGGACTCGATGACCCCGCTGCAGGACCTCCTCGGCGACAGCCTCGACCACCTCCAGCGCCTGTACGACCAGGGTGATTCGATCACCGGGTTGGCCACGGGGTACACCGACCTCGACGAGCAGCTCTCGGGGCTGCAGCCCTCCAATCTGATCGTGGTCGGCGCCCGGCCGTCGATGGGGAAGACGGCCTTCGCCCTGGGCCTGGTCGCCCACGCCGGCATCAAGTTGCACGTCCCGACGCTGCTCTTCTCGTTGGAGATGAGCCACATGGAGCTCACCCAGCGCCTCCTCGGCTCGGAGGCACGGGTCGATGCCAATCGGATGCGCACGGGCAATCTGCGCGAGGCCGATTGGGCCAAGGTGGGCAATGCCATCAGCCGGATGAGCGAGGCGCCGATCTTCATCGACGACAACCCCAACCTCACGGTCATGGACATCCGCGCCCGCGCCCGGCGGCTCAAGAGCCGCGAGGGGCTGGGTCTCGTGGTGGTCGACTACCTCCAGCTGATGACCGGACGGCACGGCGCGGAGAACCGCCAGGTCGAGGTGTCCGAGATCAGCCGAGGTCTCAAGATCCTCGCCCGCGAGCTCGAGGTGCCGGTGGTGGCACTGTCCCAGCTCTCCCGTGGGTTGGAGCAGCGCCAGGACAAGCGCCCGATGCTGGCCGACCTCAGGGAGTCCGGCTCCATCGAGCAGGACTCGGACGTGGTCATGTTCATCTACCGGGACGAGATCTACAACCCCGAGTCGACCGAGAGCCAGGGCACGGCGGAGATCATCGTGGCCAAGCACCGCAACGGACCCACCGGCGTGCAGCGGCTGGCCTTCATCGGGCACCACACCCGCTTCGACAACATGGCCCGGGTATAGGCGTAGCCGCCGGGGTCGACGGGAGACCGCCGGACGCCGTCGCACCCACGGGTGACCCGGCCCGCCCGCACCCGGTCGCGGTACGCTCCGGCGACACGGAGAGCGGAACGGCGGTGGATCCATGGGCGGGCTGAACTTCGCGGACATCTTCGAGACGGTCGTGGCCACGGTGCCCGACCAGCCGGCGCTTGTGGTCCGGTCCTCCGACGGCGACGAGGTGCGCCTCTCGTTCGCCGAGCTCGACGCCCGGGCCAACCGGCTGGCCCATGCGCTGGCGTCCCACGGGATCGGGAGGGGCGACCACGTGGGGTGCCACCTCCATGACGGCAATCAGTACGTGGAGGCCACGCTGGCCGCCTTCAAGTTGCGCGCCGTCCCGGTGAACGTGAACTTCCGATACGTCGACGACGAGCTGACCTACCTCTTCGACAACGCCGACCTCAAGGCGGTGGTCACCGAGCCGCACCTCGAGGATCGGGCCCTACGGGCTGCCGCCACCCTGGGACTGGCCGTGCCCGGTCGTGACGGCCGACGAGCGCTACGAGGCGCTGCTGGGCGATCACCCCGAGCACGTGCCCGAGGTCGGTGAGCGGTCCCCCGACGACCTCTACGGTCTGTGGACCGGCGGCACGACCGGTATGCCGAAGGGCGTGATGTGGCGGCACGAGGACATCTACCTGGCGGCCGTCGGCGGCATCGGCAATCCCGGGCTCGGCATCGAGACGATCGCCGACCTCGACGACGTCGCCGCCCGGGCGGCGGGCGGCAACCCGGTGCCGGGCACCCTGGTCCTGTGCCCGCTGATGCACGGCGGCGGGTGGTGGCTCGCCTTCAGCGCCATCCTGTCGGGGTCCTTCGCCGTGGTCATCCGTGACCTGGGTTTCGACCCCGCCTTCGCCCTGCAGGTGATGGCCGAGGAACGGGTCAGCATCGTCATGACCATCGGCGACGCCTACGGCCGGCCGCTGGCCGAACACCTCGAATCGGTGGGTCCGGATGCCTACGACCTCTCGTCCGTGGCCATCTACGGATCGGGGGGCGCCATCTTGTCGCCCACGGTCAAGGAGGCGCTGGCTCGGGTGATGCCCACCACCGTCATCCACGACGCCTTCGGCGCCTCGGAGACGGGCGGGCAGGGTCGGTTCATCGCCACCGGCGCCGACGGCGCCCCGCGCTTCGCCATGGACGCCAGCAACGTCGTCATCGCCGAGGACGGCACGATCTGCCGCCCCGGAGACGGGCGGATCGGCATGCTGGCCACCAGGGGGCTCATCCCGCTCCGCTACCACAAGGACGGCGAGAAGACGGCGGCGACGTTCCCGGTGATCGACGGCGTCCGCTAGTCGGTGCCCGGGGACATGGCCTCGGTCGATGCGGACGGAGCGATTGCCGTCTACGGACGGGGCTCGGTGTCGATCAACTCGGGGGGCGAGAAGATCTTCCCCGAGGAGGTCGAAAGTGCGCTCAAGAGCCACCCGGCCGTCTTCGACGTGACGGTGGTGGGAACGCCGAGCGAGCGCTTCGGAGCACGGGTCACCGCGGTGGTCGAACTGCGTCCCGAGTCCTCGGCGGATCCGCCGGACCTGGGCCAGCTGCAGGACCACTGCCGCGAGCACCTGGCCGGCTACAAGGTCCCCCGCGCCGTGGTGTTCGTGGATGCCACGGTGCGTTCGCCCTCGGGCAAGCCGGACTACCGATGGGCCGAGGAGGCCGCCCTGGCCGGGCTCGGGCCCGACCTCGGGGACTCCTGACCGCCAAGGTCCGGGGCGGTCAACCGGCCGGGGCCGGCGGCGGTGTGGTGCCGGAGGTGGCCACCGTGGCCAGGATCTTCTCGATGGCCTGGTCCTGGGCCTCGAGGTGCTTCTGGATCTGGATGGCCTCGTGGAGCACGGCGTCGGCGTCCTTGTAGGTGGCCTCCGAGCGCTGGTCGGCCGCGGCGCTCAGGATGTTCTGGCCCACGATGATGATCGACAGCAGCACCAGCTGGAGGAAGGTCTGGGCGATCCACGAGATGACCGCAGGGCGTCCGGCCTTGATGGCGTCGGGCAGGCTGATCAGGGCCAGCAGGGCGAAGGCGTAGGCGCACCACATGGTGCCCACCGCCCCGGTGATCTTGGTGGCCAGCCACGAGTTGAACTTGTTGGCCGCATTGGCCGTGGGGAGCTGGTCGGCGGCTTTCACCGGCGCGTGGGCCTTGCGCTCCTCGATGTAGGGGTGCGGGTGGTGGGTGAAGAGGGTGGACATGCACCGATAGTGGTACCACACCGGCCCCGGGTCGGTGATGATGGAGTGGTGGACGAGTTCGTGCTGCCGCGCATCCCCGCCTCGGCCGGCGCCCTGATCCACGACCACTGGGGCCGGATCCTGATCCTGAAGCCGAACTACAAGTCCGGGTGGACCATCCCCGGGGGGCAGGTCGAGGACGACGGGGAGTCGCCGTGGGAGGCGTGCCGGCGGGAGGTGCGCGAGGAGACCGGCCTCGCCGTGACCTCGGGTCGACTGGTGTGCGTCGACTTCCTGCACCCCCGGTCTCACCGGCCGGGAGGCATGCGCTTCGTGTTCGACTGCGGTTCGATCCACGACCTCGCGCACGAGGACATCGTGCTCCAGGCCGAGGAGATCGAGGACTGCCGGTGGGTCGGGCCCGACGAGGCCTCCCGCTTGCTGAGCGGGCCGGTGGGCCGCCGGGTCGCCCGGGTGCTCGGGGGGACCGGCCTTGTCTATCTCGAGGACGGCCGCCCGGCCGCCGGCGTGACTGGGTAGCGGGCATGCTGGGAGGATGACCGACGCCCACTACACCCACGGGCACCACGACAGCGTGCTGCGGTCCCACCGGTGGCGCACCGCGGAGAACTCGGTCGGGTATTTGCTGGCCCACCTCCAGCCGGGTCGGTCCCTGCTCGACGTCGGGTGCGGCCCGGGCACCATCACCGTCGATCTGGCCCGCCGGGTGGCGCCGGGCCGGGTGGTCGGCCTCGACGCCGCCACAGGGGTGGTCGCCCTGGCCCGGGACGCGGCGGCCGACGCCGGTCTGCCGTCGCTGTCGTTCGAGGTCGGCGACGTCTTCCATCTGCCCTTCGGGGACGGGGCGTTCGACGTGGTCCACGCCCACCAGGTGCTCCAGCACCTGGGCGACCCGGTGGCTGCGCTCCAGGAGATGCGCCGGGTGTGCAGGCAGGGAGGACAGGTGGCCGCCCGCGACTCGGACTATCCGGTGATGACCTTCTTCCCCGACGACCCGGAGCTGCAGCGCGCCTTCGCCGCCTACGGCGCACTCACCCGCGTCAACGGGGCGAATTGGGATGCCGGGCGCAGGTTGCTCCACTGGGCCCACCGTGCCGGGTTCACCGAGGTGGCGGCGTCCGCGTCCGCCTGGTGCTTCGCCACGCCGGAGGACCGCGAGTGGTGGGGCGGTCTGTGGGCCGACCGGTTCACCCGGTCGGCGCTGGCCGAGCAGCTGGTCGCCCACCGGATCGCCACCGGCGAGGACCTGGCGTCGTTCGCCGCGGCCTGGCGCCGTTGGGCGTCGTCACCGGACGGCTGGTTCGCCGTGCTCCACGGCGAGGTCATCGCCACCGCATAGGCCCGGGGTCCGCGGAGTGGCGGCCGATGGGGCGCCCGGCCCTGCTCAGCCGGGTGCGGCCGCCAGGGCGTCGAGGAACCGGTCGGGTGCTTCGATCATCGGGTAGTGGCCGACCCGGTCCAACAAGTGGAGCCGGGCGTCGGGCCGGGCCCGGAGCAGGCGGTCGGTCATGGCGACCACGGCGATCGGGTCGCCGCCCCCCCACACCACCGTGAGGGGGGAGGGATGTTCCTCGATCGGTGTCGTGAACCGGCCCTCGTTGCGCCTGCGCTCCTCGATGTAGCGGATGGTCCGGGGGAGAAGGCGATGCCCCTCGAGGTGGGCGATCATCTCCCACTGGGCACCGGCCTCGTCGTCGGCCGCGCCCCCGGGTCCGAGGGTGGCGGCCAACCCGGCCAGCACTGTCGACCGGTCGACCAGGGTATCGTCGTCGAGGCGCCGGTCGGGCAGGTCGAGCAGGAACAGCTGGCCGGCGCTGAGGTGGGCGAGCTCGATGTAGATGCTGCCGTTGGCCAACGTGCGGTCGGTGATCTCCACCCCCCAGCCGCCCTCCATCTGACGGGCCAGGAGCTCGCCGCCCACCGTGTCGCCGATGTCATGGGTGAGCAGGCCCAGGCGGTCGATCCCGAGGGAGGCGGTGAGGGCGATGGCGAGGTCCGCCTGTGCGGCCAGCCGGTAGGGAACGTCCGGTTTCTCGGACAGTCCGTAGCCGAGCATGTCGAACAGGAGCACCCTGCGGTGGGCGGCCAACCCGTCCGCCACCCGGTGGAAGTCGAAGGACGAGGTGGGGAAGCCGTGGAGGACCAGCAACGGCGGGAGGTCCTCGGTGCCCTGCGCCGGGATGTCGACGGTGAAGATCTTCCGGTTGCACAGCCTGACCACCTGGCCGCGCGCCCGCCACGCCTCGGCCAGCGGGTTCATCCGCCCAGGCGGTCCGCGAAGAACTCGAGCACCTGGTCGAGGGCGGCGCGGGTAGGTGTGCCGGGCCGGTCGTCGAGGTCCTCGGTGAGGACCGAGTGGGCGGCGGCCCGATGTCCGTGGGGATTGCCGGGCGACGAGTCGAGCTCGATGGCCACGAAGGCGTCGCCGATCAGCTCGCGGAGGTGTTCGAACCGCTCCGGCGGGCTCAGCTTGTCCCCGGTGAATCGGAGCCCGAGGACACAGGTGCCCGCCAGTGCCCGCTCCTGGACCCGCTTGGTGTCGGCGTCGGAGATGCCGATGGCGCGCCGATGGGCCTTGCCGACCGGAAAGGGGAGCGACGGTTGGCTGAGCACCGGGGCCACCACCACTTCGTCCACCATCATGGCCAGGGCGAACCCCCCGGTGAAGCACATCCCTACCGCACCGACCCCCGGGCCGCCGCACCGGTCGTGCTCGTGGGCAGCCAGGGCGCGCAGCCAGGTGGTGATGGGGCTGGTCCGGCCCAGGGCCAGGACGGTGAACTCGCGGGAGATGCACGCCCGGGCGATCGTCCCGGCCACGTAGGCGTTGGAGACGTCGCGCCCGTCGTCGCCGAACACGTGGGGCAGCACCGCGGTGAAGCCCGCTTCGGCCACGAAACGGGCGAAGCGGGCCACGCTGGGGGTGATGCCCGGCATCTCGCTGATCACGATGACGGCAGGGCCCGACCCGGCCCGGTGGACGGCGCGGGTCTTTCCTTCGGCGGTGAAGGCGGTGTGTTCGAACCCCTGAAGGGCGTCGGCCATGGCCCGACGCTACCCCGGCGCGGCGGCGCGGTTCCTGCCCGGCTCAGGACAGTGCGAGCCGCACCACCACCGGTCGGTGGTCGGATCCCGACCGGGTGGCGATCCGGGCGCTGTCCACCGACAGGGCCTCGGTGATCAGCACGTGGTCGAGCTGGCTGTGGGGCCGGGGGGCGGGCCAGGTGCGCCCGGTCACGGCCCGGCGCCACGCCGGAAAGAACGAATTGACCGGAGGGCCCCACAGGTTCATGTCGCCGGCAAGCACCGCCGCCGTGTTGGGGGCCGGCAGCTTCTTGGCCAGGAGCCGGTACTGGGCGGGTGACCAGTGGGAGAGGTGCGACATGTGGGTGCCCCACACCGAGACCTCCCGGCCCCCGAGGTCGGTGGCGCAGCTGACCACGGCCCGTCGGGCCGGATCGCGTCGCAGCCGGCCGAGTTGGATCACCCCGACGTCGTGCACGGGGACGCGGGCCAACAGGGCCAGGCCCCACTGCCCGGCGACGCTGGCACGGTCGGCCGGCCCGGCGGTCGTCCGCCAGCGCTCGAGATCGAGACGGAGCGTCTTGCGCACCTGGCCGAACCGCGGGGACCACCGCCGGCTGGCGGTCGGGATCGGGGCGAACAGGCGACCGTGGGCCAGTCCCTCCTCGACCACCGTGGGGTAGCCCAGGTGGTGCGCCACCGACGAGGCGGTGCTCGGTCCCCCGTCGTCGGGTGCCCACGACTCCTGCATGATCAGGATGTCGGCGTCGAGGGCGGCGCACTCCGTCGCCACGTCGAACGGGCGTCCCCACCCGTCGACACCCATGTGGACGTTGAAGGTGGCGAGGGTGAGTGTCGGCCGGGCCAGGTGGTCGACCACCCGGGTCAGTGCCGACCGATGGTGGCGGCCACCTTGGCCAGCTCGTCCCGGAAGTCGGGATGGGCGAGGCCGATCATGGCCTGCGCCCGCTCGCGCTCGGTGAGACCGGAGAGGTCGGCCGTGCCGTACTCGGTCACCACCACGGCCGTGTGGTGGCGGGGCGTGGAGACCACCGACCCCTCCGGCAGGAGCGGGACGATCCTCGAGCGGAGGGCGCCCTTGGACACCGCCGTCGAGCGCAGGCAGACGAGCGAGTGGTCGTCGAGGCGCATCTCGGCGCCGGCCACGAAGTCCTCGTGGCCTCCGACCCCGGAGATCTGCTTGCCGTCGATGTGATCGGCCACCACCTGCCCGTAGAGGTCGACGCTCAGTGCCCCGTTGATCGACACGAAGGCGTTGTTCTTGGCGATCTCCGTGGGGTCGTTGACGACTTCGACGGGTAGGAAGGCGACCTCCTCGTTGCCGTCGAGCCAGGCGTAGAGCTCCGCCGAGCCGAGGGCGAAGGTGGTGACCGACACCCCGTCGAACAGGCCCTTAGCGTCGTTGGTCACCTTGCCGGCCTGGTGCAGCTTCATCAGGCCGTCGGTGAACATCTCGCTGTGGACGCCGTACCCGCCGCCGGGGCTCTCGGCCAGTTTGGAGGCCACCATGTTGGGGACGGCCCCGATGCCGATCTGGAGGGTGGCGCCGTCGGTGATGTACGAGCGGGCCTGGGTGGCGATGGCGTCGTCGATCTCGTCGGTCGGTGCCTCGGGCAGGGTGAAGGGCTGTGCGAGGTTCTCGACCACCACGTCGACCAGGTCGAGGGGCAGGGTGTTGGTGTACTTCGGGGGAAGCGATGCGGTGCGCGGCAGGTTGGGGTTGACCTCGATGATCAACAGGCGCTCGGGATCCCGCCCGGCCAGCATCAGCTCTTTCATGGACCCACCCACGGCCAGCGAGAGGTTGACCGTGCCGTCGGCGTCGGGCGGCGTCGCCTGGGCGGTCATCACCCGCGGCGCGTACCGTCGCAGGATGGGGGCCATCTGGCGGAACCCGCCCGGCACCAGGTCGATGTTGGCCCCCTGGGCCAGCATCACCCGCTCGGCCGGCCCGAAGAAGCCGCACCGGTAGGTCACGTTGGGGTGGGCCAGCACCGGGTAGAACCCGAGGAGGAGCGCGCCGCCGAACAGCAGGTCCTCCCAGTCGTCACGTCCGCCCAGGGCGGTGAAGAAGGCATCCGGGTTGGCCGGACCCAACCCGAACCCGATGGTGTCCCGGGTGCGGATGAGCGCAGCAGCTTCGTCTGGGGTGCAGTAGGTCGGTGCCATGCCCCCCAGTTTGTCACTGCGGGGGAGTTGGTGACGGTCCGGATGCGCCGGGTCCCGGCGAGTGGGAGCATGTGGCCGTGGCCGCCTCGACCTGCGCACCGCTCCCCGGGCCGGACGGGACGGGCCGCGTGGTCGGCCGATGAGGACCGACACCCTGCTGTCGGGCCTCGAGGAGGCGGCCGACCACGCCCGCCGGCTCGAGGACCTCGGCGTTGACGGTGCCTTCACCTTCGAGGGCCCCCATGACGTGTTCACCCCGCTCGTGCTGGCCGCAGGGGCCACCACCTCCCTCGAGTTGGCGACCAACGTCGCCATCGCCTTCCCCCGCAACCCGGTGCAGCTGGCCCATCAGGCCTACGACCTCCAACTCCTGTCAAAGGGGCGGTTCACCCTGGGGCTCGGGTCGCAGGTCCGGGCCCAGGTGGAGAAGCGCTACGGCGCCGGGTTCGACCGCCCGGTGGCCCGGATGCGCGAGGTGATCGGGGCGCTGCGGGCCATCTTCGCCACGTGGGAGACCGGAGAGCGGCTGGACTTCCGCGGTGAGTTCACCTCCCACACCCTGATGCCGCCGATGTTCGATCCAGGGCCGAACCCCTTCGGTATGCCGCCCATCGCCCTCGGTGGGTTGGGCCCCCAGATGGTGCGTCTGGCCGCCGAGGTGGCCGACGGGCTGCTGGTCATGCCCTTCAACACCGCCGCCCACTTCCGGGAGCGCACTCTTCCGGCCATCGTAGAGGGCCTGGCCAGGGGGGCCCGGGCCCGGCGCGACCTGACGGTGACCGGCGAGGTCATCGTGTGCTGCGGGCGCGACGAGGCCGAGCTGGAGACGGCCCGCCTGGCCGGTCGCTGGTTGCTGTCGTTCTACGCGTCCACTCCCGCCTACCGGCCGGTTCTCGAGGTGGAAGGGTGGGAGGACCTGCAACCCGAGCTCAACACGCTGTCGAAGGCAGGCCGATGGGAGGAGATGCCCGGGATGATCGACGACTCCATGCTGGCCGCCCTGGCGGCGGTGGGATCGCCGAAGGAGGTGGCCGCGGACATCGTGTCGCGTTTCGGTGGCCTGGTGGACCGGGTGGGTTTCTACACCCCCTACCTGGTCGCCGAGGACACCCTGGGCGAGTTGGTGTCGGCACTGGGCCACACAGCCAAGGAGAACGCAGTATGAGCGCGGGCGATCAGAGCGGCGGTGCGGAATCACACGGCGCGGAAGCTGGCGGTGCGGACGGGGTCGAGCCCATGGCCTATGACGAGTTCTCGCTGTTCCACGAGAACGCGGAGGAGGCCGGGCTCGAATGGAAGGGCCGGCCCACGGTCCGACGGGAGTTCGTCGAGGTGGCCCCGGGACGCCGGGTCAGCGCATTGGTGTGGGGTGAGCGACCCCCGGAGCTGGTGTTCCTGCACGGTGGGGGGCAGAACGCCCACACCTGGGACACGGTGGCCCTGGCCCTCGGCCGGCCCCTGGTGGCAATCGACCTGCCCGGCCATGGCCACTCCGACTGGCCCGCGGACTCGCCCTCCCTCGACCCCGCCCCGATGGCCGACGATGTCGCCGTCGCCATCGGCGTGCTGGCCCCGAGCGCGGACATGGTCATCGGCATGTCCCTCGGGGGGGCGACGTCGATCGCCCTGGCCGACCGCCACTCCGAGCTGGTGCGCAAGCTGGTGCTGGTCGACATCACCCCCGGGGTCAACCACGACAAGGCATCGGACATCGTCGCCTTCCTGGCCGGCCCGGAGACGTTCGCCTCCTTCGACGAGATCCTCGAGCGCACCGTCCGGTTCAACCCGACCCGGTCCGTCTCGTCCCTCCGCCGGGGCGTGCTCCACAACGCCGTCCGACGAGAGGACGGCACGTGGACGTGGCGGCATCAGATCGGACGCCCCGCCTCCACGACCGGTCTCCACGTGGAGCGGGTCGAATTCGGGTCGCAGTGGGACGTCCTCGAGCGCATCCGGGTGCCCGTTCTGCTGGCACGGGGGATCCTCTCGCCGGTAGTGGACGACGCCGACGTGGCCGAGTTCCGCCGCCGCCGGCCGTCCGACGAGGTGGTGGTGGTGGTCGGTGCCGGCCACAGCATCCAGGGTGACCGGCCACTGGAGCTGGCCCGGATCATCACCGGGTTCCTCGGCGGGTCGTAAGGCCGCCGAGCGCGCTCAGGCAGGCTCAGGCCGCCAGCCGGCCCCCCGAGGGGGTGTCCGACTGCCCAGGTGCGGCCGGGGCCAGGGCGGCATGGAGGACCTCCCCGATGTCCGAGGCGAGATGGAAGGTCATCGCGTTGCGCACCGCGTCGGGAACGTCCTCGAGGTCGGGGCCGTTGCGGATGGGCAGCACCACCGTGGTCAACCCGGCCCGGTGGGCAGCCAGCACCTTCTGGCGCACACCACCGATGGGCAGCACCCGGCCCTGCAGGGTGACCTCCCCGGTCATGCCCACCACCGAGGCCACGGGCTCGTTCCGGAGCAGGCTGACCAGGGCAGTGGTCATGGTGACCCCGGCCGATGGCCCGTCCTTGGGGATGGCGCCCGCCGGGACGTGGAGGTGGAACCGCTTGCCGGCGAAGGCGGCCGGGTCGATGCCGAGTTGTCCGGCGTGCGACCGGACGTAGGACAGGGCGATCTCCGCCGACTCCTTCATCACGTCGCCCAGCTGCCCGGTCAGGGTCAGCCCCTCCGGGCCGTCCATCACCGACGCCTCCACATAGAGCACGTCCCCGCCGGTGCCGGTCACCGCCAGGCCGGTGGCCACCCCGGGCACCGCCGTCCGATCGGCGGCCTCGAAGAAGAACCGCGGCCGGCCGAGCCACTCGCGGACGTCGGCGGTGTCGATGGTGAGCGGTGTGGTGGTGCCGTCTCCGGCGATGCGGGCTGCCACCTTGCGCAGCAGCCTGCCCAACTCGCGCTCGAGCGAGCGCACCCCCGCCTCGCGGGTGTGGTCGGCCACGATGGCCCGCAGCGCGTCGTCGGTGATCACCACTTCGTCCTCGCCCAGGGCGGCCCGCTCGAGTTGGCGGCCGACCAGGTGGTTGCGGGCGATGGACACCTTCTCGTCCTCGGTGTACCCGTCGAGCCGGATGATCTCCATCCGGTCGAGCAGGGGCCCGGGGATGGTGTCGACCATGTTGGCGGTCGCCAGGAACAGCACCTTGGAGAGGTCGAGTTCGACCTCGAGGTAGTGGTCGCGGAAGGTGTGGTTCTGCGCCGGGTCGAGGACCTCCAGCAGGGCCGACGAGGGATCGCCCCGGTAGTCGGCCCCCAGTTTGTCGACCTCGTCGAGGACGATGACCGGGTTCATCGTGCCGGCCTCCCGCAGGGCCCGCACCAGCCGGCCGGGCTGGGCGCCCACGTAGGTGCGGCGGTGGCCGCGGATCTCCGCCTCGTCGCGCACGCCGCCCAGTGCGACCCGCACGAACGAGCGGCCCAGGGCCCGGGCCACCGACTCGCCCAGCGAGGTCTTCCCCACCCCCGGGGGCCCGACCAGGGCCAGGATGGCCCCCGCCCCGCGGCCGCCGACGGGCGCCAGTCCGCGCTCGGCCTGCAGCTTGCGGACCGCCAGGTGCTCGAGGATGCGGTCCTTCACGTCGGCCAGCCCGTCGTGGTCCTCGTCGAGGATTCGCGACGCCTCGGCGATGTCCAACCGGTCCTCGGACTCCTCGCCCCAGGGCAGCTCGAGGACCGTGTCGAGCCAGGTCCGGATCCAGCCATGCTCGGGATTCTGCTCGCTCATCCGCTCCAGCCTGTCCACCTCCCGGTCGACCGCCTTGCGCACGGCCTCGGGCAGGTCCCGGGCCTCGACCTTGGCGCGGTAGTCGTCCGGCGCCTCCTCGTCCTCGGAGCCGATCTGGCCCAGCTCCTTGCGGATCGCCTCCAACTGGCGACGCAGCAGGAACTCGCGCTGGGTCTTCTCCATGCCCTCTTCGACGTCGGACTTGATCCGCTCGCGCAGGGTGAGGTCAGCCAGCACCTCACGGGCCCAGGTGATCACCAGGCGCAGCCGTGACACCACGTCCACGGTCTCGAGTACCTCGACCTTCTGGGCCAGCGACAGGTCCGGTGAGTAGCCGGACATGTCGGCCATCCGGCTCGGCTCGTCGACGTCGGCCAGGCGCTCGGCCAGCCGGCCCGCGCCCCTCGACAGCAGGATGTTCTCCAGCACGGCCCGGTACTCGCGGGCCAGCTCGTGCGCCTCCTCGGAGGCCGACGGCTCGTCGACGACCTCGACCTGCACCCACAGGGCCTGGCCGGTGCCGGGCACCGCAGTGCCCAACCGGGCGCGCTCGATCCCCCGCACGGCCACCGCCGACAGTCCGCCGGGGAGCTCACCGCTCTCCACCAGCTCGGCGACCACCCCTACCGTGGCGTACCGCCCGTCGATGAACGGGACGATGACCAGCCGCCCACCGGCCGCCCCGGCCGCCTCGGCCGCGGCACGGGCCTCGTCGGACTCGAGGGCCATGGTGAACACCATGCCCGGGAGCATCACCCCCGAGGTCAGGGGCAAGAGTGGCAGATTCTCGTTCACTGGTTCCATCGTTCCTCCGTCGGTCAGCTGTTGCACGCTGCCGAAAGAACAACAGGGAAATCGAACGTGTATTCCCCCTGTGACCGGTCTAACGACGTAACTCCTGGTCGACCATTGGATCGGTGGCGCCGAGGCGGGCACCTCGTCGGCCGGCGAATTCATCGCAAGAGCATCTGATGTTCGTGGTCGGTTCACCGCAGGTTGGCCGGGCGTTCACCTCCGATGGGTACGTTGGGACGTGGACGCGCACCGCGTCCCCGTGTCAGGTCGATAGACGTACCCGGACACGGCGAACATGGAGGTCAGAGCCCCAGTGGACGTTGGAATACCCGGACAGACGACGACACGACCGCAGCGGTGGGCGACACCTCTCGTGGCCACCGGCCTGGTTGCCCTGGGCGTACTGCTGGCGGCATGCAGTTCCTCCTCCACCACCTCGACCACCACCACCGCCCCTCCCGGGGGCACCATCAGCGCCGGCAACGCTGGGTTCCTCGCCGCCGACCTGAAGGCCCCGGCCGGCACACTCAACGCCTCGGGCTCGACCTTCGTCCAGCCGTTCTTCACCAAGGCCTTCTACACCTACACCTCGAAGAACCAGGGCCTGCAGGTCAACTACCAGGGCGTCGGCAGCGGCGCCGGCATCACCGCCTTCGAGGCCGGAACGGTCAACTTCGCCGCCTCCGACGTCCCGATGGGCGCCTCCGACCTGGCCAAGGTGCCCGCCTCGGCCGGACCGGTCATCCAGATCCCCGACACCCTCGGTGGCGTCTCGATCTCTTACAACGTCCCCGGGGTCACCAAGCGCCTCCGGCTGGACGGCCCCACCCTGGCCGGCATCTTCGACGGGTCCATCACGACGTGGAATGCCTCGCAGATCACCGCCCTCAACCCGGGCGTGACCCTTCCGTCCAATGCCATCGTCCCCGAGGTGCGGGCCGACAGCTCGGGCACCACCTACATCTTCAGTGACTATCTGAAGTCGGCCAACCCGACCACGTGGACGCTGGGCACCTCCAAGACGGTCGCCTGGCCGTCGGTGGCCGTGCAGTCACCGAAGAACTCGGGTGTGGCCGCAAGTATCAAGTCGACGCCGTACTCCATCGGGTACGTGGAGCTGGCCTACGCCATCCAGAACAACTTCACCTACGCCTCCGTCAAGAATGCCGCCGGTGTGTTCGTGACGCCCAACCTGGCCACGGTGGCCGCCGACGCCGACCAGAAGACCAACGTGTCGGCCACGGACTTCTCCATCGTCAACGAGCCCGGTGCGGGCAGCTACCCGATCTCGGGGTACAGCTGGGCCATCCTGCTGCAGAAGCAGACCAGCGCCACCACCGGCGCCCAAGTGGTGAAGGTCCTCGACTGGACGACGCACACCGGGGGTGGCCAGGACCTTGCCCCGGGCCTCAGTTACGTGCCGCTTCCCCCGGCTGTGCAGAACCAGAACCGGGTGCAGCTGCTGACGGTGACCGGGCCGACCGGGCAGGCGCTCCTCACCAAGTGAGCCGGCGTAGTCGTATCCGACGTGGCATGAGGGATTGACGGGTACGCGGTGACCAGCCTCGAGACGCCACCGCCGGGAAGCGCGAAGCGAGGCAACCGCTTCGCGCTTCCCAATGGCGCCTACCGCGTCCTGCTGGCCGCAATGGGCGCAATCTTCGTGGCCCTGGTGGCCTGGTTCCTCGTCTCGCTCGTGGTCCAGGCCAGGCCGGCCTTCTCCACCCTCGGTTTCTCGTGGATCATCCAGAAGACCTGGGATCCGACCCACAACAAGTACGGCCTGCTCCCCTTCATCCTCGGGACGCTCGAGACCACGGCCATCGCCATGGTCTTCGCCGTCCCCATCGGCCTCGGGACTGCGCTGGCCCTGGCCTACCTGGTACCCCACCGGCTCCGCCAGGGTCTGTCGACGGCGGTGGAGTTGCTGGCCGCTGTGCCCAGTGTGGTCTACGGGCTGTGGGGACTGATCGTGCTGGCCCCACTGTTCCGTGAGTACGTCGAGCCCTTCCTCACCTCGGTCTTCGGATGGACCGGGCTGTTCAACGGTCCCAATGAGGGGGTCGGGCTGCTGCTGGCCGGCATCATCCTCTTCGTGATGGTGCTGCCCACCATGGTGGCCATCTCGAGGGACGTGCTGGCGGTGGTGCCCTCCGAGCAGGTTGAAGGGGCGATGGCCCTGGGCGCCACCCGTTGGCAGGTGCTGCGCAAGGTGGTCGTGCCCGGGGCCCGCACCGGGCTGCTCGGCGCGTTCACCCTGGCCACCGGCCGGGCCCTGGGGGAGACGGTGGCGGTGGCCCTGGTCATCGGCAACTCGCCCTTCATCGCCCACTCGGTGAAGTCGGCAGCATCAACCCTTCCGGCCCTGATCGTCAACAACTTCGGCGAGGCCACCGGAACCGAGCTCAGCGCCCTGTTCGGCGCCGGCCTGGTGTTGTTGTTGATCGGCGTGACCGTCAACGCCGTGGCCCGCATGCTGGTCCGCTCCACCGCACGTTCCGGTGCCGCGTCGGTGGCAGTTGCATGAGCGCCCTGGCCCTCGACGCCTCAACCGACCCGATCCTCGAGCGGCGTCGGGTGATCCAGGACGCTGCCGCGACATCGTTGCGCCGGCGCAAGATCTCCTCGAGCATCGCCATCGGGGTCTGCTGGACATTCTTGGCCATCGCCATCGTTCCCCTGGTGGCTGTGATCGTCTACGTGGTGGTCAAGGGTCTCCCGGCCTGGAACATCGACTTCTTCACCCAGTCGACCGTTCCCGAGGGCATCCCGGGGGGAGGCGTGTGGAACGCCATCGTCGGTACCGCAGAGATCGGCGCCATCGCCACCGCGGTGACCGTGCCGATCGGGTTGTTGTGCGGGCTGACGTTGGCCGAGTCGGACGGGAACGTCGCCGCCGCCGTCCGCTTCACCGCCGACGTGATGACCGGCATGCCTTCGATCACCATCGGGATCTTCGGCTACATCGCCATCGTGAAGACCACCGGCCAATACAGCGGGTTGGCCGGTGCCTTCGCCATCGGGTTCATCATGCTGCCGGTCATCATGCGGGCAGGCGAGACCGCCATCCGCGGGGTCCCGCGTGATCTGAGCGAAGCAGCCCTGGCCCTCGGTGCCCGTAGGGCGACCATCGCCCGCCGGGTGCTGGTCCCCGCTGCCTTCCCCGGCATCACCACTGGGGTGCTCCTGGCCGTGGCCCGTGGCCTGGGGGAGACCGCCCCGCTACTCTTGACCATCTTCGGCAACCAGTACCTACAGTGGAATCCCACCAAGCCGATGGAAGCCCTGCCCCTGGTCATCTACAACAACAGCAGCCAGCCCTATGCCAATCTGCTCCAGATCGCCTGGGGTGCTGCGTTGCTGCTGATGGTGGTGGTCCTGGTGCTCAGTGTCGGGAGCCGGGTGCTCGCCGCATTCCTCCAGAGGGAGAGACGATGATCGATCGAACCCCGACCACACCGGCAGTGGCCGACGGCGTCGAGTTGAACACCGCTGAGGTCCTGGTCGACGAGCCGCCGACCGGAGTACCGGTCATGCGCCTGCAGGACGTGGCCGTGGCCTTCGCCGGCCGCACCGCGGTGCGCAACGTGAGCTTCGACGTGCATCGGGAGGAGATCACCGCCCTCATCGGCCCCTCCGGCTCCGGGAAGACGACCCTGCTCCGCGCCCTCAACCGGCTGCACGACACGGAACGGTCGGCCTCGGTGACCGGCACCGTCCTGCTCGGTGACACCGATGTCTATGCGGCCTCCACCAACCCGACACTGCTGCGGACACGGGTGGGCATGGTGTTCCAGCGGCCCAACCCCTTCCCCACCATGAGCATCTACGAGAACGCCGTGGCCGGGCTCCGGTTCAACGGTGTGCGGAAGAAGGTGCTGCTCGACGAGGCCGCCGAGTCGGCGCTGGTGGCCGCCGCCCTGTGGGACAGCGTGCGCGACCGCCTGAAGGCCCACGCCAGCACCCTGTCGGGTGGTGAGCAGCAGCGGCTGTGCATCGCCCGGGCGTTGGCCGTCGAGCCCGAGGTGCTGTTGATGGACGAACCCACCTCCGCCCTCGACCCGATCGCCACCACGCGCATCGAGGAGCTGGTCGGCGAGCTGAAGCGCCGGGTGACCATCATCATCGTCACCCACAACATGCAGCAGGCCATGCGGGTGTCCGACCGCTGTGCCTTCCTGTTGATGGGCGAGGACAAGGCCGGCGAGCTCATCGAGGTCGGACCGACGGCCCGGCTGTTCAGCGAGCCCTCGGACCCCCGCACCCTCGACTACGTCAACGGTCGCTTCGGCTGAGCCGGGCGGGTCGGAGGCAGCAACTGGGCGCTGAGGGGCTCGCGGCGACCCGTGTCCCGTCGGGATCGATCCGGAACCCGACGCCCCGCACGGTCACGATGAACTGCGGGTCGGCCGGGTCGGGCTCGAGCTTGGCGCGGAGGCGGTGGATGTGAGTGTCGAGCGTGCGGCTGTCCGACAGGTACCGGTCCGGCCACAGCAGGTCGATCAGCTCGTCGTGGGTGCGGACCCTGCGGGCCGGGGTGAGCAGCACCGCCAAGAGGTCGAATCGCGTCGGGAGAGGTGGGTCCGCCGGTCGCCCACGGTTACCTCGCGGCGTACGAAGTCGACGGCGACCGATCCGAAGTCGGCCTCGGGGCGCTGCTCGTCGAGGACCACCCGGTGGTCGACCGCCGGGCCGGCCGTCGGGACACGTCCAGGGAATCGACGCGTGGGGACACCCGGCGGAGGATGGCGTGCATCCGGGCCACCAGCTCACGCAGCCGGAACGGTTTGGTGACATAGCCGGCAGCCCCAGCTCGAAGCCGAGGACCACGTCGAGCTGGCTGTCGACGGCGCTCAGCATCACGATGGGGACCGGGGCGATGGCGCGCATCCTGCGGCAGACCTCGATCCCGTGCATCCCCGGCAGGAGCATGTCGAGGAGCACGATGTCCGGTGGATGGTCGGTGAACAGGCGCGGTCCCTCGGCACCGTCCGGCGCCACCTCCACCTCGAACCCTTCGCGGCCGAGACCCGAGGCCAGGCCTTGGTGGTAGGACTCCTCGTCCTCGATTACCAGCACCCTGATGCTCTTACCGACGGCGACCATGAAGCCTCTACCTCCGTTCCCGGCCCTACGAAGGCCAGGTGAACGGCAACCGACGCCCCAGCGACACCCGGGTGATCGTTCCGTAAACGTTGCTGGGCCGGGTGGCCGACAGCCCTGCGCCGGTGGTAGTGAAGGGCGAACCAGCCCCGGAGGCGTGGAACCCGCTGCTCAGGTGAGCGAGCCCAGGGCCAGGCCTGCTGCTGCAGCCAGCACACCGGCACCCAGGCCGACGGCCACATTGGCGGCGGTGGGAGCCCACTCGCCGTTCTCCAGCAGGCGCACGGTGTCGAAGCTGAACGTCGAGAACGTGGTGTACGAGCCGAGCAGGCCGGTGCCGCACACGGTCAGCCAGGCGGTGGAGACGCCGTGGTGGAGCGCCGATCCGACCAGCACACCGAGCACCAGCGACCCGGTCACGTTGATCACCAGGGTCCCCAGCGGGAAGTCCGATCCGGACCGCCGTTGCACCGTCCGGTCGACGAGGTAGCGGAGGATCGCCCCCAGGGCCCCGGCCACCATCAGGCCGGCGATGATCACGACGGCCTCCCCCCCGCCTGGCGGTTGTCGGCGTCGTCGTTGCGGGCCGCTCCCGTTGCATCCGACGGGGCGGCCGGCGCAGCGAAGAGGACGCCCAGGTCATCGGGATCGGGAATGGACCGGTCGCCCCCGATGGCCAGGATCCGCCCGCGTACCAGGGTGATACCCAGTCCCGCAGCCACCAGGCCCGCCACCAGCGAGACCACCAGGTAGGCGGCGGCCGGCCCGACCCGGCCGTGCTGACCCCGCTGCACGGCCTCGACCGCCATGGTGGAGTAGGTGGTGAAGCCCCCGCAGAACCCGATGGCGGCGAAGGGCCGGACGAACCGGGTGGGGGGCCACCGCTCCACCACCAGGGTCACGACCACGCCCACGAGGAACGAGCCGGCCACGTTGACCGAGAAGGTCGGCCACGGGAAGCCGAGGGCGACGGTGGGCAGGGTGCGGGCGACGCCGTAGCGGGCCAGGGTGCCGAGGGCCCCGCCACCGGCGATGGCCAGGATGCGCAGGGGTGGCTCGGGGCAGCGGTGGCTGCCACCGGCGTCGAACTCGGGCACCCTCTCTCCTTCCGGTGTCGCTACCCATGCTGTTCCGGTAGGAGCCATCAGCCGACTGCGGCGGTTAAGGCGAGCTCCATCGCCAGGGAGAGTCTACGGCAGCGGGCAGCGGGGTGCCCGGGCGATTCAAACCGTAGGGGTCCGCCCGTACGCCATGCGTCGACCAATGGGGGAGGACATGGGCGAGGGGACGCCGGGCGGACTCCTACGGTTTAAAGCGGTATCCGATCCCTCGGACGGTCAGGATGTGCACGGGATCGGCGGGATTGGACTCGACCTTCTTGCGAAGGCGCTTGACGTGGGTGTCGAGCGTGCGGCTGTCACCGGCCTTTCTGTCGCGCCAGATGCGGCCCATGCACTGCTGGCGGGTCACCACGTGGCCCGCTTCGGAGATCAACAGCGCCAGCAGGTCGAACTCCTTGCGGGAGAGATCGACCGGTCGTCCGCGGACCATCGTCTCCCGGAGGGAGAGGTCGATGCAGACCGGGCCGAGGGTGTAGACGCCGGCCGGAGCGGCGGGGGCCTCGGAGCTGGGCTGCCGACCCACCCTGCGGAGCACTGCCCGGATCCGGGCGGTCAGCTCCCGCGGTCGTGGCGGCTTGGTGAGGTGATCGGCTGCTCCGGCCTCGAGGGCCAGCACGGCGTCCAGCTCGTCGTCCCGGACGGTGACCATGATCACCGGTACTCCCGGCGAGCGGGCGTTGATCTGCCGGAACACGCTGAGGCTCCGGGAGTCGGCGAGTTGCATGTCGAGCAGGACCAGCGAAGGGTGGGCCGACACCAGCAGGGCGACCCCCTCGTCCCCGCCGTTGGCGGTGACCACGTCGAACCCCTCGACCGAAAGCATGGCGGCCAACGAGTCCCGCGAGGCCGGATCGTTGTCGATGATCAGGATGGTCGGGTGCCCCCCGGGGGGGAGCGCCCCTTCCTCGACTTCGCGGATGGCGAGGGTCATTGACGACCCCCCGCTCTCCGGAACAGGGCGCAGGCCCTTGGCGCGTTGTTCCGTCTACGCGCACGGGCGGCCACGCCGCTGCTGGGTTGCCGCACCGGAGGAGCCGGATGTGGTGCTGTTGCCGTGAGAGGCAGAGGAGGCCAGGCCTCCGGACGGAGCCACCCGGCCAACCCCGATGCAACACACCGTCTCACTGCCTGGGCGGGGTACGTGCACTGGGACCTGGGATGCGCTGCCATCGGGAGTCATTGTACGGAAGACAGGTGAACAGGAAGCGATCGACAGGTCACTGGAAGGTGATCAATCGGTAATCTTCTTCCCCGCACCGGTGCGGCCTGTCTAAGGTCCTTGGTGCGGCCGAACACGGCGATCACACCTACCACGGTGATGACCAGAGGAATCGAGGAGAAATGGATCTCACCGGTGATGTGGTGGACGTACCCGGCACCGAGGAGTGGCAACGGCTGTCCGACCACTTCGAGGGGATGCGCGGGGTGCACCTGCGCTCGCTCTTCGCCGACGACCCCGGGCGGGGGGCGCGGATGACGGTGACGGCCGGGGATCTCTCGCTCGACTACTCGAAGCACCGGGTCACCGACGAGACCCTGGCTGCCCTGATGGCGGTGGCCCGCCGTGCCGGGGTCGAGGAGCGCAGGGATGCCATGTTCTCCGGCCGCCACATCAACACCACCGAGGACCGTGCCGTGCTGCACGTCGCTCTGCGCATGCAGCGCGGTGCCACCCTCGAGGTCGACGGGCGCGACGTGGTTGCCGACGTGCACCGGGTGCTCGATCGGATGGGGGAGGTGGCCGACCGAATTCGGTCCGGCGAGTGGACCGGGCAGACCGGCAAACGGATCACCGCGGTGGTCAACATCGGCATCGGAGGGTCCGACCTTGGCCCGGCAATGGCCTACGAGGCACTTCGTGACTACGCCACCCCGGACGTCGAGTGTCGGTTCGTATCCAATATCGACCCGGTCGACCTCTACGCCAAGACCCACGACCTCGACCCGGCCGAGACGCTCTTCGTAGTGAGCTCGAAGACCTTCACCACGCTCGAGACGTTGACCAATGCCACGGCGGCCCGCCGGTGGCTGCTCGAGGGAGTGGGCGGCGGGGAGGAGGCGGTGGCCCGCCATTTCGTGGCCGTGTCCACCAACGAGGAGGGCGTCACCCGGTTCGGCATCGACCCGGCCAACATGTTCGGCTTCTGGGACTGGGTGGGCGGCCGGTACTCCTACGACTCGGCCATCGGGTTTTCGCTCATGGTGGCCATCGGTCCCGAGGCGTTCGCCGACATGCTGGCCGGCTTCCACGCCATCGACGAGCACTTCGCCACCGCACCGCTGGAGGCCAGCCTGCCGGCCATCCAGGGAATGCTCAACGTCTGGTACGACAACTTCTTCGGGGCGCAGACCCACGCGGTGCTCCCCTACAGCCAGCGGCTCGCCCGGTTTCCGGCCTACCTGCAGCAGCTGACGATGGAGTCCAACGGCAAGTCGGTCCGACGCGACGGGTCACCCGTGTGGGGCCAGACCGGGGAGATTTTCTGGGGGGAGCCGGGCACCAACGGCCAGCACGCCTTCTACCAACTGCTCCACCAGGGGACGAAGCTGGTCCCCGTCGACTTCATCGGGTTCGCCGAGTCGACCCATGAGAACGGCGAGCAACAGGACCTGCTCGTGGCCAACTGCTTCGCCCAGGCCAAGGCGCTGGCGTTCGGCCGCACGGCCGACGAGGTCGCCGCGGAGGGCACGGCCCAGGCCGTGGTGGCCCACAAGGTGATGCCGGGCAACCACCCCAGCTCGACCATCCTCGCTCCCCGGCTGACCCCGTCGGTGCTCGGGCAGCTCGTCGCCCTCTACGAGCACACCGTCTTCACCGAGGGTGCGGTCTGGGGGATCGACTCGTTCGACCAGTGGGGCGTGGAGCTGGGGAAGGTGATGGCCGTGCAGCTTGCTCCGGCCCTGGCGGGCACCGACCCGCCCGACCTGCGCGACCAGGACAGCTCGACGGCCGCACTCGTGACCCGCTACCGGTCCCTTCGCAACCGCCGGGTCTGAGTCTCGGCCGGTCCGATCGGAACGGGCCGAGGGGAAGGGTCAGGCTGACGCCAACGCCCTCCACAACGAGCGGTAGTTGGGATAGGTCAGCTCCCGGGTGACATAGCCGGCCCGCTCGAGCTCGGCGTGGAACTTGGGGAGGTTGCGCCACGGGATGCCCATGTCGACGTGGTGGGCCAGATGCCAACCCGTGTTGTAGGGCACGAACCAGAACCGGGCCAGCCACCCCTGCGCCACGTTGTGGCTGGTCGCCCGGCGGTCCGGACTGGCCTCGAGGCCACCGTGCTCGGCGATGGCGCGGAGCCGGTTGATCACCCGCCACTGGGTCATCCAGGGGAGCCACCACAGGAGCGGGTAGATCCACCAGCGGCCGGTGGACGCCCACAGCACGGCCCACAGCACGGCCTGCACCCCGAGGATGGAGAGCGAGACGGGCCGGTAGGCCCTGGTCTTCAGCGACCTGAACAGGGGGGTGAGGTTCTTCCAGCCCGAGATGCCGACCGCGTCGCGCACCAGTCGCCGGGCCAGCGAGCGTCGGTCGCAGGGGTAGCCGCGGTAGAAGGCGATGTCGGGCTCGTTGGGACCGAACTCCTGCTTGTGATGGGCGAAGTGGCCGCGCCGGTAGAGGGAGATGGGCGTCCAGGTCGGATAGGCGATGAGCCAGGTGCCCACCCAGTCATTCCACCGCTTGTTGGTGAAGAGGAGCTTGTGGGCCGCCTCGTGCATCAAGATGGCGAACCGGGCGTACATGGGGCCCATCAGGACGAAGGCGGCCAGGTAGGCCAGGGGATTGTCGATCCACACGGCGCCCCCGATCAGCACGGCCACCCAGAACCACACCGCGACGACCGTGAGAGCATTGCGTACATTGTCGATGCGACGCAGGTCGTGGCGGAGCTCGGGCCGGCACATGCCGTTCCCCTGCAGGCGGTCGGTGGGGAGGACCTCCGGCCGGGCGGCCTGATCTTGCACCATGGTGGACGCCATGGTTGATGATATTACAATTGGAAAACAAGTGACGCAACAAGGTAAGACCGGGGACATGGCCACTCCCGGGACCAGGCAGCCGTTCACCGCGCGGTCGGTGCTGGCCAGTGCCCTGCTGGGCGAAGAGCCACCGGAGCTGGCCGTGGCCCACCTGGTGGACCTGGTCGGCCTGTTCGGCATCAACGAGAACCGGGCCCGGGTGGCACTCAGCCGCATGGCCGCCGCTGGGGAGGTGACAACAGACGGAAGTGGCCGGTACCGGCTGGCCGGCCGCTTGCTCGAGCGCAAGGAGCGCCAGGGTGCGAGCCGACTCGGCCGCACCCTGGCGTGGCAGGGGACGTGGCGCATGGTGGTGGTGACCGCCTCGGGCAGCCCTGCCGAGGACCGCGCCGCCCGGCGGAAACGCCTGGTGCTCGCCCGGCTGGCCGAGCAGCGTGAGGGGTTCTGGCTCCGTCCCGACAACATCGACCTCCGGCCGGACCCGGCCGCCGACGCCGATCTTGCCCTCTACTCCGGGGTGCCCGACACCGATCCGGTCCGGCTGGCCACCGCACTGTGGGACCTCAGGGGCTGGGCCGGGCGCGCCGGGGACCTGTGCATCCGACTGGATCGGCTTCCCCCCAGGGGCCCGGCCGACCTGGCCCCGGGGTTCGAGCTGTCCGCCGCGGTGCTCCGCCACCTGCAGGCGGATCCCCTGCTGCCGGCCGAACTGCTGCCGCCGATCTGGCCGGGCCCGACACTCCGGGAGGCCTACACGCAGTGGGACCGGCGCTATCGCCACGTCCTGCGGGCCTGGGCCCGGACGGCCTGAGCCCCACCCCGCCCGCAGGCCCCCCGGGGCGGGAGCACCCCGACAGCGCGCGGCCCCGCACCGGCGGCCGGTCGTCGGGAGGCCGTAGGATCGTGTCCCCGGGGCACCCGCCCCTGTTTCCGCGGCCCACGCGCTCCACCGGAGGTGCAATGACCGAGACGAGTGACCAGACTCCGTTGGCCGGCCGGGTGGCGGTCATCACCGGGGGGGCACGCGGCCAGGGCCGCAGCCATGCCGTCGAGCTGGCCCGGTTGGGTGCCGACATCGCGCTGTGCGACCTGTGCCGCGACGTGGCCAGCGTCGGCTACCCCCTGGCCACCGAAGAGGACCTGGCCGAGACGACCCGCCTGGTCGTCGACCGGGGCCGCCGATGCATCTCGACCGTGGCGGACGTACGGGATCTCGACGCCGTGGTGGCCTTCGTCGACGGTGCCCAGGCCGAGCTGGGCTCGGTGGACATCCTGGTGGCCAACGCCGGGGTGTCCGCCGTGGGGTCGATCTGCACCATGGACGCTGCCGAGTGGGGCGAGACCATCGACATCAATCTCACCGGCGTGTTCAACGCCATGCGGGCGGCGGCACCGCACATGCGGCGGCAGCGCTGGGGCCGGATCATCGGCATCTCCTCGATGATGGGCCGCTCGGCCAGCCCGGGCATTCCCGCCTACACGGCCTCCAAGTGGGGGGTGATCGGCCTGTGCAAGTCGGTGGCCCTGGAGCTGGCCGGCGACGGGGTCACGGTGAACATCATCGCCCCGGGCAACGTCTCTACCCCGATGATCCACAACGACACCCTCTATCGCCTGCTGCGGCCCGACCTCGACCATCCCGCCCGGGAGGACGTGGCCCCCGCCATGGCTGGCCTCCACGCGCAGCCGGTTCCGTGGATCGAGCCCGAGGAGATCACCGCCGCGGTGGTCTTCCTGGTCTCCGATGGGGCGCGCCACATCACCGGCTCGGTGATCGACGTGGATGCAGGGGCCTCGGCCCGGTTCACCGGCTGAGCAGATCGCGGCCGGTCACTGGCGTGACATGGCGGAGCGCTCGTCGGCCCCGGCCTGACTGCTCTCGTCGGTGCCACGCAACAGGTCGATGTCGATGCGATGGAGCCGGCCCTGGAACGGGTACTGACCTCGGTAGCGCTCGCTGACCGGCGAGCCGTGGTCGTAACCGACGCTGGGACCCACGCTCGACATGACGATCATGGCGAAGGGGACCGTGATGGTGCCGCTGGCAGCCCCGTCGATGACCAAGGTGGCCTGCCCCCCGGCACCGGCCCGGCGGAACCGCACCCCGACCGTCGAGTCCCCCACCGGAACCGCTGCCTCTGATACCGCCAGGTGGTGGTCGCCGAAGCAGTTGTAGTCGAAGACGAGCCGGTCGTCCTGGACGAACAGGCTGAGTCCGGAGTTCTCCGTCCCTGAGGCGTACAGCACCCCGGCGGCCCCTTCGGGCCGCTCGATGGTGGCCACCATGTCCCAGCCACGCGCCCCGAGGGCCGGGGCCACCTGGGCGGGCAGGGGTGACATGGGGGGGAAGTAGGAGTAGTGGCGGTCGACCGGGTGGGGGGAGTGGTCGCGGTAGCGGGTGAAGAACAGCTCGATGGTCCGGTCGTCAAGGGGGAGGACGCCGTACTCCTCGGCCTCCCTCCACCACAGCTCGATCAGCGCGGCCACCTTGTCGGGCATCTCCGCGGCCAGGTTGTGGCACTCGGAGCGGTCCTCGGTGAGATGGTAGAGCTCCCACTCGTCGTCCTCGAAGGGGACGCCCGGCTGGTGGCGGGTGACCGCCTTCCACCCGTCGGCGTAGATGCCCCGGTGGCCCATCATCTCGAAGTACTGGACATGCTTGTTGGTGGGGGCATCGGTGGCGTCGAACGTGTAGGCGAGGGGGACACCCGAAAGAGGGATCTGCTCGAGGCCCCGGTAGGTGGCGGGTGCCTCGATGCCGAGGGTCTCGTAGATGGTGGGGACGATGTCGTCGACGTGGTGGAACTGGTCACGCAAGGTGCCGGCTCCGGTGATGCGCTGGGGCCAGTGGACGATCAGCGGCACGTGCACCCCTCCTTCGTGGGTGTTCTGCTTGTACCACTTGAACGGGGTGTTGCCGGCCTGGGCCCAGCCCCACGGGTAGTTGGCATGGCTGTGGGGGCCGCCGATGTCGTCGATGCGTTCGACCGCCTCGTCGGGCACCTCGACCAGGAAGTTGAAGTACTTCATCTCGTGCATGACGCCGAAGGGGCCGCCCTCCTGACTGGCGCCGTTGTCGGACAGCAGGATGAGCAAGGTGTTGTCCAGCTCTCCCAGCTGCTCGAGGGAGTCGATGAAGCGGCCGATCTGGGCGTCGGTGTGCTCGAGAAAGGCGGCGAAGGCCTCCTGCAGGCGGGCGGCCAGGCGCCTCTGGTTCTCGGGCAGGGAGTCCCAGGGCTCCACCCCTGGGTTGCGCGGGGCGAGCTCGGTGTCTGTCGGCAGCAGCCCCGTCTCGATCTGCCGGGCGAACCAGTTGTCGCGGGCCACGTCCCATCCGTCGTCGAAGCGTCCCCGGTACCTCTCGAGGTAGGAGGCCGGAGCCTGGTGGGGGGCGTGCATGGCTCCGAAGGCCAGGTAGGTGAAGAACGGGCGGTCGGGTCTGACCGACTTCGTGTCGTGGATGAAGCCGATGGCGTGGTCGACCAGGTCCTCGCTCAGGTGGTAGCCCTGGTCGGGGGTGGCCGGGGGCTCGACGGCGTGGTTGTCGTAGACCAGCTCGGGATGGAACTGGTCGGTCTCGC